>DASZKF010000469.1:0-3196 GCA_035947355.1 Pyrinomonadaceae bacterium
CACGCCTCGGCGTGCTCGAAGGCGCGGAGCGCGGCCGCGGCCGCCGCGCCGAGACGCGGGTCGCTCACCTCTCGCGCGCACGCCTCGGCCTCGCCCTTCAGACACTTCAAGGCCCCGCCCTCGCTCCCGAGCGCGCGCAGCGCGTCGAGCGCGAGCACGTTGGTCGTGCCCTCCCAGATCGGTAGCACCTGCGCGTCGCGCAGGAGCACCGGCAGCCCCGTGTCCTCCACGTAGCCCGCCCCTCCGAAGGCTTCGAGCACCTCGCTCGCCGCCGCGACGGCCTGCCGCGCCGTCGTCAGCTTCATCAGGGGCGTCAGCAGCCGCAGCAGCCGCGCCTCCGCTTCGGCCGCCTCCCCCGCCTCCTCGCGCCCGACCAACTCGGCGACGCGGAAGGCGAGGTGGAGCGCCGCCTCGGCCTCGGCCTGGACGGCGGCGAGCGTGTCGGCGTGCAAAGGCTTCTCGGAGAGCCTGGAGCCGAAGGCGAAACGTTTGCGCGCGTAGTCGCGCGCGAGCGCCAGCCCGCGCCGCATCAGCGCGGCGGCGCTCAGCCCGTTCCAAAGCCGCGTGATGTTGAGCATCGGCGCGATCTGGCGCACGCCGTCGCTCGTCTCGCCGACCGGCTCGGCCGGCGTGCCTTCGAGCGAAAGCTCCGCGGTCGGGACTTTGCGCGTGCCGAGCTTGTCCTTGAGCCGCTCTACGCGGATGCCGCGCAGCCGCCCCTCGGCGTCGCGCGTCTCGACGAGGAAGAGGGCGAGGCCGCGCCCGCCCGCCGGGTTGCCTTCGGGCCGCGCGAGCGTGAGCGCCACCTGCGCGGCCGCGGCCGACGTGAACCACTTCCGGCCGTAGAGCCTCCACAGCCCCTCGCCGTCCCTGCGCGCGACCGTCTCACTCAGGCCCACGTCCGAGCCGCCGGCCTGCTCCGTCATCCACTGCCCGCTCGTCCAGAACTCGGCGGGGTCGCGCGAGACGAGGCGCGGCACGACCCGCTCGATCAGGCGGCGGTTGCCCGAGGCGAGGAGCGTGCGCGCCGCGCCGTCGGTCATCGCGAGCGGGCAACTGTAGATGTCCGTGGCGGGCGTGAAGAGGTGCGCGAGCGCCGCCTGGTGGAGGCGCGAGTGCGGCCCGTGGCGGCGCTCGTAAGGAACGGCGACCAGCCCGCGCTCGGCGGCGAGCCGCTCGGCCACGCGCCACAGCGGCGTGACCTCGACGGCGTCCACGCGCCGCCCCCACGCGTCCCAGCGCACGAGCCGCGGCTCGCTGAGGCGGTCGGCCGACTGCAAGCGGTACAGGTAGCCCCCGGCCAGCTCGCCCAGCTCTTCGAGCGACGGCTCGACCTCGCGGAGCGTCTCGGGCGGGAGGGCGCGCCGCAGGTACGAGCGCAGCGCGCGGTCGTCCGTGTACTGGTTTCCGAGCGCGGGCGGCTCTTGCGTGAAAGGCACCGGCGTCCTCCTCCGTCTCGATAAAGTTTCGAGTTGCGAGTTGCGAGTTTCGAGTTAGAAAGCAACTGTTTATCTTTAACCCGAAACCCGAAACTCGCAACTCGAAACTGTGCGAGCGCGGAAAAGCTTGTAAATAAAGTGTAAAGCCGGCGGCGTTTGTCTCTCAGATGAGACCGTTTCATCACTCCCGCTGTCCAGTTCATCACAAATCCCTTCGGCCGTCCCCGAAGCCTCTCTAAAATCCACCCCTCAGCCGCGCGCGGCGCTCGCGACGCCTTTTGGCCGAGGCGTCGGTGACTCCGGGAGCCTACCTGTCCGGCGCCGCCGCGGCTCCGACTCAAGCACTTTGGAGGGAACACTCTTGAGCAGCGAACACAGGAGGTTCGGGGATGCGGCTGCCGTATGTTTCCTCCGCCCTGGCCGCGTGGGTCGTGTGGCTCGGCGCGGGCGTCGCGACCGAAGCGCCCGCCGCCAGCGAGCCGCCTCTGACGACTAGCTGCATGGAACTGTCAGAACCCAAACCCGCGGAGGACGTGCTGCCGGCGGCGGCGCGGCCCGCGCCCGTCCCGACGCCGCTCGACCAGCGGCAGGTCTCCCTGCAGGAGACCTACGCGGACGTGTTCGGGATTCTCAGCCGCGAGAACGAGTGCAGCCGCTTCTTCGGCGGGCCGGCGAGGGCGGCCGAGGCTTTCAACCAGTTCGCGCGCCGGCTCGGCCGAAGCCCCCTCGGCGACGCGAGGGTGGCGATCCAGATGTCGGGGGGTTTCACCTCCTACCAGAACCTCCAGACGGGCGTGACCTACCGGCTCTTCGAACGGGCGACGATCAACCTCGACGGGCCGCTCGGGCCGAGCGCGCCGCGCTCCGCGGTGGCCGCCACGAAGGTCGGGCGCTACGCGGCCCACACGCGGCCGGCCCGCGCGCTCATCCTCCTGCACGAGCTGGGCCACCTCGTGCCGGGGCCGGACGGCGGGTGGCTGCTGCCGAACGACGGCGGTGACTACCTGCTCAGCCGACGCAACACCGAAAGGGTCGAGGCCCGCTGCGCCGAACAACTGGAGGCCATCCGGGACTGAGCCGGCCGGGGCCGGCCCCGCGCGCCTTTTATATCCGGGACTGAACGGAGGGGAGCACGAAAGGAGTTTTCCGAAGATGCTGGAACAGAGGAAACATTACGCGCACGAAGGGGCGCGCGAGGAGGCGGCGGAGCCGGCCGCGTCTTCGCTCAAGGTGAAGACGCTCAAGGAGCTGACGCTGGCGCTGCTGCGCGAGGTCGAGTCGCTCAAGGGGCACGAGAAGTTCGAGGGGCGCTCGAACATAGACTTCGCCGACGAGGTGCGCCGCTTCGAGACCGACCTCATCCGCTGGGCCCTGATGCACACGGGCGGCCACCAGCGGCGCGCCGCGCGGATGCTCAACATCAAGGTCACGACGCTCAACGCCAAGATCAAGCGCTACGGCATCCGCCCGCACGCCCTGCCCGCTAGCAACGTGGTTGACTTCAACCCCGACGCCCAGCGCGGCCCGGCCAGTTGACACTAGCGCGCGGCCCTCGACCGGCCCATCCCCAGAGGCAGGCCCATGAGAGCGCACCGAAGGAATAGACGGTAGGCGGCCGCCAGCGGCCGGACGGTTAGTCGGACGCGCCACGGCGCGAACGAACCGCCGGCCCGCGGGCGAAAGCTACCTGACTGCCTGCCACAAAGCGGCTTAAAAAATCAGCCCCGTCAAGGGCGTCAGAATGTAGCTGACGCCCT
>DASZKF010000470.1:0-10337 GCA_035947355.1 Pyrinomonadaceae bacterium
CCGGGACTCCTCAAACGGCCTCCTAATTCTTTAATGTCCCTATCGGGGAGGGTCAAATCCCTCGCCTTTAGGCGAAGGCTTTAGCGGGTTTTCCGCCGCGTGATAAATTGCGCGGCATGACTGACTACCGGCACGGCGCGCACACGGTCTTCCGCATCCACCTCCACATCGTGTGGGTCACGAAGTACCGTAAGCCGGCGATGGCGGGCGAGGTCGGCCTCCGGGTCAGGGAGTTGATCCGTGAAATCTGCGGCCACCACGAGGTGACGATCATCAAGGGGCACATCTCGCGTGACCACGTGCACCTGTTCGTGAGCGCCCCGCCGCGGGTGACGATCAGCCGGCTCGTCCAGGCGCTCAAGGGGAAGAGCTCCTTCAAGCTGATGCAGGAGTTCCCGCACCTGCGGCAGAAGTTCTGGGGCCGCCACATCTGGGCCCGGGGGTACTTCTGCGTTTCGAGCGGCAACGTCACGGACGAAGTTATCAAAGAGTACATCGAGAACCAGAGCCACGACCAAGACTCTGACTTCCGAGTAGAAGGCGAGGAGGCTACGGCGTAGCGCGCCAAGGCCCGCCACACTCAGGACTTTCAGTCCGTTACAGGGAAGCCCACGCCTTTAGGCGGGGGAGCGTTCACTTGCTCTCCCCTGGCGCTTTCTCGCCGCGCTCTTTGGCCTCGGGCACGCCGGCGCGGGCGGCGGCGTCCTCGATGACGGCGTTCATCTCGCCGCCGACGAGGATGGCCGCGCCCGAGAGGTAGAGCCAGAGCAGCAGGATCATCACCGCCCCGAGCGAGCCGTAGGTCGTGCTGTAGGTGTCGAAGAACCGCAGGTAGAGGCGGAAGCCGAACGAGACGACGAGCCACAGCACGAGCGCCAGCACCGAGCCGGGCGTGATCCACTGCCAGCGCACGTCCTTGACGCACGGGGCGGAGTAGTAGACGAGCGCGAAGGCGAGCAGCACGAAGGCCAGCACGATCGGCCACTGGACGACGTTCCAGACGGCGGTGAAGACCGCGCCGAGGTCGTAGCGGCCGGCGATGAGGTCGCCGATCTGCCCACCGTAGAGGACGAGCGCCAGCGGCGCGATGATGAGCAAGGCGAGGGCCAGCGTCAGCCCGACGGCCACGCCCTGCACCTTCCACCACGGCCGCGTCTCCTTGACGCCGTAGGCCGCGTTCAGGGTCGAAATGATCGCGCCGACGCCGAACGACGCCGTCCAGACGGTGAGCAGGAGGCCGAAGGAGATTTTCCCGCCGCTCGACGCCTGCGTGATCTCTTCGAGCGTGTCGTGGATCAGCGCCGAAGCCTTGTAGGGGACGACCTGCGCGAGGTAGCGCAGGAGGCTGCGGCGCATCTCCGGCCCGGTCTGCGTGAAGTAGCCGAGCAGCGAGGCGAGGAAGTAGAGCAGGGGGAAGAGCGAGAAGACGAAGAAGTAGGAGAGCTGCGCCGCGCGGCCGATCACGTCGTCCTTGTAGACGCGCGCCCACGTCCGGCGGTTCAACTGCCGCCACGTCAGCCCGCCCAGCTTCCACGGCGACGCCCTCTCCTCGACCCCCACCGCCCCCTCCCTTCGACGAACGCCTCGCCCGCGCATTCTATAACGCCCGCGGGCCTCGAATCACCAAGCCCGCCGTCCGTCCTGCCCCATTTTCTTCTCGTTTGGTCACAAAGCCTGTTCGAGCGGCACGCAGCCTGTGATAGAACCTCCGGCGGCGAACGGTTCTGTGGGGCAGGGCAAGTCCGCGGCCCGCCTAAGTATCATCTCAATTCGATGTTAATGATGACGAGCCACGGCGGGCCGCGGACTTGCCCTGCCCCTACAGTCTTGCCCAATGCTCTAAGATTAAGACCCGCCGGTGAATGATGATGATGAGGAAAACTCTACTGCTGCTCTTCCTTTTCGCCGCCCTCTGCCCGGCCCGCGCGCAGGAGGCGGCGAGGGTGACGGCCTTCGTCAACGTCAACGTGATCCCGATGGATCGCGAGCGGGTGCTGAAGAAACAGACGGTCGTCGTGCGCGACGGCCTGATCGCTGAGGTGGGCGACGCGAAGAAGGTTCGGGTGCCGGCCGGCGCGCTCCGCGTAGACGGCCGCGGCAAGTACCTCCTGCCCGGCCTCCACGACATGCACACGCACCTCTTCTCGGACGAAGAGTTCCCGGACGAGCTGGCCCCGGACGAGCTGCTCGTGATGCTCGCCAACGGCGTGACGACCGCGCGGCTGATGATCGGCACGCCCGAACACCTCGCCCTCCGGCGGAAGATTGAGGCGGGCGGGCTGCTCGCCCCGACCCTCTACGTCGCCAGCCCGCACCTCACGGGCAAGCCCTCGTCGAACGCCCGCGTCGTGACGACCCCGGAGCAGGCGCGCGCGGCGGTGCGCGACTTCAAGGCCGCCGGCTACGACTTCATCAAGCTCACGACCGACATCACGCGGCCGGTCTACGACGCGGTCACCGAGGCGGCGAAGGAGTCCGGCATCCGCGTCGTCGGCCACGTGGACACGGCCGTCGGCCTCTGGCGCGCGCTCGAAGCCGGCCAGCAGATCGAACACCTCGACTCGTACATGGAGGCCGTGCTGCGCGACGACTCGCCGATCAAGGTCTCGGTCTCGGACGTGGGCGTCTACCGGAAGGCCAACTGGGAGAGCCTCGACTACGTTGACGACCGCAAGGTCGAGGAGGCCGCGCGCGCGACGGCGCGGGCCGGCGTCTACACCTGCCCGACGCTCACCTTCTTCAAGCTCCCCTTCGCCGTCGAGCAGAGCGAGGAGGCTGTGCGCGCCCGCCCCGACTTCCGCTTCTTCCCGCGGGGCGTGCTCGAATCGCGTCTCGCCTCGCGCCGGCGCTACTGGTCGCAGCCGCCCTCGGCCGAGAGGCGTCGGCGCTACCTGAGCGTCCGCAACCGGCTCGTCAAAGGCATCCACGAGGCGGGCGGCAAGATCATGGCCGGGTCGGACACGCCCGAGCTGTTCCTGCTCTACGGCTTCACACTGCACCGCGAGCTGCAGAGCCTCGTCGAGGCGGGCCTCAGTCCTTACGCCGCGCTCGAAGCCGCGACCCGCACGCCGGCCGAGTACCTGAAGGCGCTCGACCGCGCCGGCACCGTCGAGCGGGGCAAGCGCGCCGACCTGCTGCTGCTCGAAGCCAACCCGCTCGAAGCAATCGCCAACACCGAGCGGCGCGCGGGCGTCATGGCCCGCGGCCGCTGGCTCCCCGAGGCAGAGCTGCGCGCCATGCTCGACCGCGCCGCCGAGAAGTTTCAGAAAATCCCCGCAGCGCAGGAGTGAAAGGCAGCGGGTTCTGCCGCCCCTCCGGGGCTCAATTTCTTTTTCTGCGTTATTCCCAGGGCTCACGCCCTGGGCTTTATGCTGACACCCCTACCGGGGCTAAATCTTCAGGCAGCATCTCACCATTACCCGGCCCTCGAGCATCCGAAACGCGACGAATCCGCCATCACTCCGCCAAACCCGCCGGGAAGAATAGGACGCAGCGTTTGAGACGGAAGGAGAACGACGGATGCTAGAGACGCGCGGGTACGCGACGCGGGGGCCGGCCGAGGCGCTCGCACCGTTCAGCTTCAAGCGGCGCGAGCCGGGGCCGCGCGACGTGCTCATCGAGACCCTCTTCTGCGGGGTGTGCCACTCCGACATACACCAGGCGCGCGACGAGTGGGGCGGCTCGATCTACCCGATGGTGCCGGGCCACGAGATCGCCGGGCGCGTGGCGCGCGTAGGCAGAGAGGTCTCGAAGTTCAGGCCGGGCGACCTGGCCGGCGTCGGGTGCTTCGTGGACTCGTGCCGCCGCTGCGCCAACTGCCTTGACGGCGAGGAGCAGTACTGCGAGAACCACGTCGCCTCGACCTACAACGGGACCGAGATGGACGAGAAGACGCCGACCTTCGGCGGCTACTCTTCGCAGATCGTCGTTGACGAGGACTACACCCTGAAGGTCTCGCCGGGGCAGCCGCTCGCCGGCGTCGCGCCGCTGCTCTGCGCGGGCATTACGACCTACTCGCCGCTCAAACATTTCGGCGTCGGGCCGGGGCAGCGCGTCGGCGTGGTCGGCCTCGGCGGCCTGGGCCACATGGGCGTGAAGCTCGCCGCCGCGTTCGGGGCCGAGGTCACGGTCTTCAGCACCTCGCCGGCGAAGGAGCCGGACGCGCGCTCCCTGGGCGCGCATCACTTCGTCGTCACCCGAGACCCGGAGAACTTCGCGCCGCTCGCCGGCCGCTTCGACTTCGTCCTCGACACGGTCTCGGCGCCGCACGACCCGAACCCGTACCTCGACCTCCTGCGCCGCGACGGGGTGATGGTGCTCGTCGGGCTGCCGGAGAAGCCCCTGGAGGTCGGGGCCTTCTCGCTCGCCACGAACCGCCGCCGGCTCGCCGGCTCAAGCATCGGCGGCATCCGCGAGACGCAGGAGATGCTCGACTACTGCGCCGCCCGCAACATCACCTCCGACGTGGAGGTCATACCCATCCAGCAGATCAACGAAGCCTACGAGCGCACCGTCAAAAACGACGTCCGCTACCGCTTCGTCATAGACATGAAGACGCTGTGAGAGGAGTAGACAGTAGACAGTAGAAAAAACTCGCTAGCGAATCGCCAGTGTGTTAGCGTCAGCATCCGTCAGGCGGAGCCTACTGGCTACTGACTACTGACTACTGTCTACTTCTCTTCGGGGGAGCACTGAATGATTACCGTCGCCAACCGCATCTACGTCAAGCGGGAGTACGCCGAGGCCTTCGAGGCGCGGTTCCGCGAGCGGGCCGGGCTGGTGGATCAGATGCCCGGCTTCGTCTCGAACCAAATCCTGCGGCCCGTCAACGAGGGCGACCCCTACGTCGTCTTCACCGTCTGGGAGAGCCGGCAGGACTTCCTCAGCTGGGTGCGCTCCGACGCCTTCACGAAGGGCCACGCGCAGTCGGGCACGCTGCCGAAGGAGGCGTTCGCGGGGCCGAACGTGCTGGAGATGCACGAGGTGATACAGGACTCGGCGCGCCCCGGCCTCGAACCCGAGCCGCCCGGCGGCCCCTTCAGGATGCACTAGCGGAGGAAGGGGCTTGACCGTGGTGCTGCCGGAGTCGGACGAAGAGCTTCTGCGCGAGTGCGAGGTCGAGACCTTCCGCTCGGGCGGCCCCGGCGGCCAGCACGTCAACAAGGTCGAGACCGGCGTGCGACTGACGCACCTTCCGACCGGCCTCGTCGTCTCGTGCCGCGAGGAGCGGAGCCAGCACCGCAACAAGATGAACTGCCTGCGCAAGCTCCGTGCGGAGGTCGAGCGCCTCAACTACCGCCCCCCGAAGCGCGTCCCCACCCGCCGCACCCGCGCCGCCAAAGAGCGCACCCTCCAGGCCAAGACGCGCCGCTCCCGAATCAAGCGCCTCCGCGGCAAGCCCTCGACGGACGACTAACGGAAGTTTCGAGTTGCGGGTTTCGAGTTTCGAGTTCGTTCTACGTGAGTCGAGGGGCGCGACGTGCGCCGCCCGAACTCGAAACTCGAAACCCGCAACTCGAAACTTATTCCCCCGCGATCTCTTTAAACCTCTCGGCGTCGCGCAGCATGTCCACGTTGTTGAAGAAGACGTAGGAAGGGGCGTCGCGCGGGAGCATCGAGAGCAGCTCCTCAAGCTCGGCGTCCTCGTAGGAGTATCGCCAGCCGCGGCGGCCGTGGAGGCGGAAGTAGCACTTCGCGGGCGTCTCCGTCCGCGCCGCGAAAGGGTCTACGGCGTGCCAGAGGTCAAGGCTTTCGCACAACTCGCGCACCAACCGGCGCGGCCAGTCGCCGCGCGGCTCCCAGCAGAAGCGCAGCCCGCGCCGCTCGCGCCCGCCGAAGAAGGCACGCAGGTTCTCGACGTTCTCGGGCGCGGGGCCGAAGCTCGCCGGGCACTGGAAGAGCACCGCCGAGGCCGCGAGCGCCTCGGCCGCCTCCAGCGTCACGCGCCAAGCTTCTTCGACCACCGCGGTCGGGCGGAACGAGCCGGCCCCGCCCCGCTCCTCCTCGCCCAGACTCCTCTTGAGCCGCCTGTAGGTCGGGCTCGACGGCTGGTGCGTGATGAGCTGCCAGGCCTTGACGGCGAACTCGAAACCGGGCGGCGCTTCTTCGCGCCACTTCGCCAGCGTCGCGGCCCGCGGCGGCTGGTAGAAGGTGTGCTGCACCTCGACCGCCGGCAGCCGCCCGTAATAAGCGACCCGCGCCGAGCGGAAACCGCAACAGCCGATGTGAATCATAAGAAAGACGTAGATGAGTTATCAGTCGTCAGTCGTCAGTAATCAGTTATTTTGTCTTTACTGACAACTGATAACTGACGACTGATAACTTCTCTTCAAGACTTACGGCCTTAAGAGTCGGATGAGTCGGTCGGGGTAGTCGGTCATTACGCCGTCAACGCCGATGTCGAGGAGGCGGCGCATGTCTTCGAGGCCGTTGACCGTCCAGGCGTGGACGTGGAGGTTACGTTCGTGCGCGGCCCCGACGAACTCGCGCGTCAGCACCCGCATCCCGCCCGCGTACTCCGGCACTTGCAGCGCCTGCATCGGCGGGCTGTACGAGGCGGCGAGGCCCGCCTTGTAGAGGGCCAGGAAGCTGCTCGCCTCCGAAGGGCTGGCCGAGGTCGCCACCTCCGGGCAGGCGCGGCGGAACTTGTCGAGCGCCGCGTGGCTGAAAGAGCCGACGACGACGCGCTCGGCCATCCCGTGACGGCGCAGCGCCGCGCAGAGCCCGGCGACGAGCCCGTCCGAGTCGCTCTTCGGCTCGATGTTGAAGCGCGCGCCCCGCGCCGCCGCGAACGCCTCTTCGAGCGTCGGGATCGTCAGGCCGCGGCCGCGGAAGGGGAAAGTCCGCCCGCCGTCGGGCGTCCAGCGGTGGCCGGCGTCGAGCCGCTTCAGCTCGGCCAAAGTCAGCTCCGAGACGCGCCCCGCGCCGTCGGTCGTCCTCGCGACCGTCTCGTCGTGGACGAGCACGAGCGCGCCGTCCGCCGTGAGCCGCACGTCCGTCTCGATCACGTCCGCGCCCAGCCCGACGGCCCGCTCGAAGGCGTGCAGGGTGTTCTCGGGCCAAAGCCCCGCCCCGCCCCTGTGCGCGATGACCAGCGGGCGGCGCGCCGCCGGGCGGAAGAAGGCGTGGTCAGGCGCGGGCGCGCCCGTCGTCAAAGCCACCGACCCGTAGACCGCGCCGAGCACACCGACACCCCCCAGCAGAAAAATCAACGCCCATTTGAGACGCCGCCTCTTCACAACCGTTCACGCGCGGGAAACATTTTCGATTTTAGATTTTTGATTCACTCGTTGCTCAAGCGCCACCCTAAATCTTTTTCGGATGCTTACCCGGATGATAGCGCGGCGCGGGCGGAATGACGAAGGGCGGTTCAGCGGCCGAGGAGGTGGCGGAGGCGTTCGGCGTTACGGACGGCGTGGCCGCCGCCGTCGTTGTTGAAGTAGATGAAGACTTCGCGGCCCGAAGACTCCCACTCGCGGGCGCGGTCGGCCCACCAGCGGAGGTCTCCGTCGGCGTAAGAGCCCGCGTAGAGGTGTTCATGGTCGGGGCCGTGGAGCCGCGCGTAGACGAAGGGGGCCGTGGCGCGCAGCACGCACGGCAGGCGCGCGCCGCTCGTCACGCAGTAGGCCGCGCCGTGGCGTTCGAGCAGCGCGAAGACCTCCTCGCGGTGCCACGAAGGGTGGCGGAACTCGACGGCCACCCGCAGTCCAACGGGGACGCGGCCGAGGAAGTATTCGAGGCGCGGGTGGTCGTAGCCGAGCGTCGGCGGGAGCTGCACGAGGAGGACGCCGCGCTTGTCGCGCAGTTGCCGCAGGCCCCGGCAGACGCGCTCGACCCAGCGCTCCGGCTTGAAGAGGCGCGAGACGTGCGTGAGCAGCCCCGGCGCTTTCACCGTCAGGAGGAACTCTTCGGGCGTGCGCCGCCGCCAGGAGGCAAACGTTGCCTCCTTCGGCCAGCGGTAGTAAGTGCTGTTGACCTCGACGGTGCGGAACCGCGCCGCGTAGTAGCCGAGCCGCTCGCGCGCCGGCGTCCCCGCCGGGTAGAGCAAGCCCTGCCAGTGCTCGTAGCTCCAACCGGACGTGCCGACGTGGATGGACATTCAAGTTTCGAGTTGCGGGTTTCGGGTTTCGAGTTAAAACCCCTTCGGGGTGCGCGACTCAAGTTCCGGTTAAGGTCTTAAACTCGAAACCCGAAGCCCGCAACTCGAAACTCCCGCGCCGTGGCGCGGATGCGACATTGTATTACAGGTAGGATGATTTGGGCTATAATGTCCGGCGTGAAAACTACGGATGCCGGTGGCGGGAGTCGGGCGAGGGAGCCTTTGACGGTCGAGCTGGTGCCGCGCAGCGCGTGGTTCAAGAACGTCCGCTCGCACGTGTCGAGGGAAGAGTGGGAGCGGCTGAAGCGGATCACGTTCGGCCGGGCGGGCTACGCCTGCGAGGTGTGCGGCGGGCGGGGCGCGCGTTGGCCCGTCGAGTGCCACGAGGTGTTCGCCTACGACGACGAGCGGCGCGTGCAGAAGCTCCTGCGGCTCGTCGCCCTCTGCCCGCGCTGCCACGAGGTCAAGCACATCGGGCTGGCCGGCGTGCGCGGCCGCCGCCGGGAGGCCGTGGCGCACCTGGCGCGCGTCAACGGCTGGTCGGAGGAGGACGCCGAGACCTATCTGGAGGTCTGCTTCGAGACGTGGCACCGCCGGAGTTGCCACGAGTGGCGGCTCGACCTCAGCCTCCTCGAACAGTTCGGCATCCGCGTGGAGGAGCGAAGGTAATGCTCACCGCGCTGAGGGAGAGCGACGGCGTGAAGGTCGCGGCGTGGGAGGCTTCGAAGGGCGACCGCCCGTTCCTCTGCCACTCGTGCCGCGGCCCCCTGACGCTCCGGCGCGGCAGCGTCATCGCCCCGCACTTCGCGCACCAGCCGCCCGTGACGTGCGAGTACGGCGCGGGCGAGTCGGAGGCGCACCGCCGCTGCAAGCTCTCGATCTACGAGAGCCTGAAGGCGCACCCCGGCGTCACCAAGTGCGAGGTCGAGCGCGACCTCGGGACGGTCAGGCCGGACGTGAGCGCCTACATCGGCGGCGTGCCCGTCGCCGTCGAGGTGCAGCTGAGCACGCTCGCGCCCGCGAGGCTCGTCTACCGGACGGCCGAGTACGCGCGCAGAGGGATTTACGTCCTCTGGCTCCCGCCCTACACGCCGGCCCTCAGCCGCGAGCTGTACGCGCCGCGCCCCTGGGAGCGCTGGCTGCACGCCGCGTACTTCGGCCGCGTCTACTACTGGCTCGAAGGGCTTTCGGTGAGGCCCGTACACTTCCGCCGCTACTACGCCCGCGTCCGCGGCCGCACGCGCGACTACGAAAAACTCTCCGACCGCAGGGTGCCGCTCGAAGGGCCGCCGCTCTCGATAGCCGCCGACTTCGCCCCGAAGCTCCGCGCCGCCTGGGCGGCCGAAGGCTTCCAAATCCCCCCGGCCCGCCTCTTCGCCGACACGCGGCCGGGCTGGTACTGAAAAGTTTCGAGTTACGAGTTTCGGGTTTCGAGTTAGAAGACAGGTTCTCTATACTCGCAGCTCGACGCGCCAGAAGAAATGGTTTTTAACTCGAAACCCGAAACCCGAAACTCGAAACTTATGTCTACGATGATTGACCTGAGCCACGAGGTCGAACATGGGATGGTTACCTACAGGGGGCTGCCCGCGCCGGTCATCAGCGACCACCTCAGCCGCGAGGCGTCGCGCGCCCTGTACGCAGAGGGCACGGAGTTCTACATCGGCCGCATCGAGATGGTCGCCAACACGGGCACCTACCTCGACGCGCCCTTCCACCGCTTCGCCGACGGCCGCGACCTCGCCGGACTCCCCCTCGCCTCGCTCGCCGACCTCGAAGGCGTCACCGTCCGCGCGGGCGCGCGGGGCAGGAGGGCCGTCGGGGCCGAAGCCTTCGACGGCCTCGACGTGCGCGGCAAGGCCGTCCTCGTACACACCGGCTGGTCGCGCCACTGGCGTACCGAGCAGTACTTCGAAGGCCACCCGTACCTCACCCGCGACGCGGCCGAGCACCTCGCCACGTCGGGCGCCGCGCTCGTCGGGATAGACTCCTACAACATAGACGACACCTCCGACCCGTCGCGGCCCGCCCACACCGTCCTCCTGCGCGCAGACATCCCCATCGTCGAACACCTCTGCAACCTCGACGCGCTCCCCGGCGGCGGCTACCGCTTCTTCGCCGTCCCCGTCAAGGTCAAAGCCTTCGGCACCTTCCCCGTCCGCGCCTTCGCCCTGCTCTAAAAAGTTTCGAGTTTCGAGTTGCGGGTTTCGAGTTAAAAACCACTTATCTTTTAACTCGA
>DASZKF010000471.1:0-19321 GCA_035947355.1 Pyrinomonadaceae bacterium
GGCACAGAGAAGACCATCTCTTCTCTGTGCCCTCCGTGCCCTCTGCGCCCTCTGTGTTGAAGTGAACTGGCGGTACACTCAACGGTAATCAGGTCTATTTGCCCCACGAGCCTATGAGGCCCGCACCGTGCGCGGGCAGGAGCCGGTCCAGCGTTTGAAGGCGCGGGAGAAGGCGGCGGGGTCGGAGAAGCCGAGGAGGTAGGCGGTCTCGTTCACCGAGGCCCGCCGGCCGCCCAGGTAGTCGAGCGCCAGCTTGTGGCGCAGCTCGTCCAAGACCTTCTCGAAGGTCACGCCCTCGGCCTTCAGCTTGCGGAAGAGCGTCTGGCGGCTGAGGCCCAGTTCGGCCGCGACCGCGTCCATGCTCGCCCCGCCCGTGTGCAGGGCGGGCGTCAGAAGGCTCTCGACGCGGCCGCGGGTGGATTTCGAACCCTCCAGGCTCTTGAGCAGCGACTCGGCGTGCGCGCTCAGGACGGCGCAGGCGTAGCGCGACCCGAGCGCGTTCTTCTCCGTCAGCCACGCGTCGTCGGTCAGCAGAGCGTTCTTGTCGCTGCCGAAGACCACGGGCATCTGAAAAATCCGGTCGTACTCGGCCCGGTACGCGGGCTCCGCGTGCGTGACGTGCACCGCCTTGACGAACTGCCTCTCGCCGAGCCAGCGGCGCGACGTGCAGACCATGCGCGCGAAGGAGGATTCGGTCAACTCGGGGAAGTCGTTGGGGTGCTTGCGGGTGTCAACCATCCAGAGCTGGCCCGCGCTGCGCACGAGCTGAAAACGGTCGCCGCACCCCGCGCCGTCCACCTCGACCTCGACGGCCAGCCGCCCGTAACGGTTCAGCCGCGCGAAGCCTTCCGCGAGGGTCTCGGAGGCGCGGCCGATCAGGCCGACGATGGATATCTCGTCGAAGGCGAACGCCTCGCCGAAGTGCAGCGCGAGCGCGGGGTCTTTGCACAGCTCTTTGCCCGCCCTCATCAGCGCCACGAACTTCTCGAACGGGATGCGGTTGTCCGGGTCCCGCAAGTCCGCCGGGGCGATTCGCGAGCGCTCGGCCAGGGCCTTCCGGCCGGCCCCCTTCGACACGGCCAGCTCCAACAGCGCGCTCGCGCTGGCGGCCGCGATCGTCAGCTCGGGCATCGCTCCGGGCGCTCCTTGCAACCTGCGGTCATGTTTTTGATACGTGGCGTCATGTCCTTTGGTTTCCGCCGCGGATAGGATTGTCCGGACACGACGAACGGCGGGAGCGCCGAACGACTCCGCCGGCCGAAGAGGACTTTCGCCGCGTCACACACCGAGACGCCAGAGGACTCTCATGCTCGAACGACTCCTTCCCCGGCACGTAGACAACGCTTATCACGGGCACAGGGCCGCGCTCTGGCTCTTCGCGGCGCTCGTGCTCATGAAGACCGGCATCAGCCTCAACTCCATCTTCAACGGCTACGACGTGGCCGTTTCCGCAGACGGAATCCCGCTGGACATGTTCACGCCGGCCGGCGCGCAGGCGGTAGTCTCCGCGTTCGCGGCGTGGGGGCTGGCCCAGCTCACGATCTGCTTGCTGTGTGTCTTAGTTCTAGTCCGTTATCGCGCCCTGGTTCCCTTCATGTTCGCGCTCCTCCTGCTGGAGCACCTGGGCAGAAGGCTTCTTTTTCAGGTCATGCCCATCGTCAGGACGGGGACGCCACCCGGCTTCTACGTGAACCTCGTGCTTCTGGTTCTGATGCTCGCCGGATTAACGCTGTCGCTGCGGAGCCGCGACCGCCGCCCGGCGGAGGAGTGACCCGCCGAGGCGTCGCGCCGAAGGGCTCGACGCCGGTGTGACGAAACATCTCGCGAAACTGTTCCGTATCAGTGACGGGCGCCCACCCGGAAGCAATCACGACAGTCTGAAGGAGAAGACAGTGAAGTTACGTTTACTAACTACCGTCGCGCCGCTCTGTTTGTGCCTCTTGGCCGCGTCACTCCCGGGGTCTGCTGACGCGGCTACTCCGACTTCTGACTGGCCCCAGTGGCGCGGGCCGGGGCGCGACGGGACGTCGCGCGAGGGCGGCCTCCTGAAGCAGTGGCCGGCCGGGGGGCCGAAGCTGCTCTGGCAGGTGGACGACATCGGCGACGGGTATTCGACGCCGGTCGTCGTCGGGTCGCGCATCTACCTGATGAGCAACCGCGGCATGGAGAACGAGTTCGTCCAGGCCCTCTCGACCAAGGACGGGAAGCCGGTCTGGACGACGCGCGTCGGCAACGTCGGCAACCCGCAGATGAACCCGCCTTACGCGAAGGCCCGCTCGACCCCGACCGTTGACGGCGATCTCCTGTACGCGCTCGGCTCGGACGGCGACCTCGCCTGCCTCGAAGCCAAGGGCGGCAGGGTTCGTTGGCAGAAGAACATCCGTAAGGAGTTCGGCGGCCGGCCGGGCGATTGGGCCTACGCCGAGTCCCCGCTGGTTGACGGCGACCTCGTCGTCGTAACCCCCGGCGGCGCCGAGGCCACGATGGTCGCGCTCAACAAACGGACGGGCGCGCTCGTCTGGAAGTCGGCCATCCCCGGCGGCGACACCGCGGGTTACGCGTCCGCGATTGCCGTCCAGGCGGGCGGGCGCAGGCAGTACGTGCAGCTTCTGAGTAAGGGCCTGGTCGGGGTTGACGCGAAGACCGGCCAGTTCCTCTGGCGCTACAAGGAGGCGGCCAAGGGGCCGGCGCAGTATTTCACGCCGGTCGGGCGCGGCGAGTACGTCTACTGCGGGGCGCTCGGCGTCGGCGGCGTGCTCGTCCGTCTGAAGCCGGACGGCGGCGGGGTCGCCGCCGAGCAGGTCTACTTCACGCGCGGGCTCCCGAACGGCATCGGCGGGGCGGTCGTCGTCGGCGAACACCTCTACGGCGCGGACATGCCGGGGCAGCGTTTGGTCGCGGCCGAGTTCACGACGGGGAAGGTGAAGTGGCACGCCGAGAGTTTCGGCTGGTCCTCGGTCGCCTACGCCGACGGGCTCCTGTACCTTCACGGCCACAACGGCGACGTCGGCTTAGTCGAGGCGACCCCCGAGGGCTTCCGCGAGAAGGGCCGCTTCACCCCGCCCAACCAGCCGAAGAAGAAGCAGGTCGGGCAGTTCGCGGAGATGGCCTTCGCCTACCCGGTGATCGCCAACGGGAGGCTCTACATCCGCGACCTCGGGACGCTCTGGGCCTACGACATCAAGGCGGGCCGCTAGGCGCTGCTTCACCAAAGCGGGGCCGTCAGCCGGCCGTCTTCGCCCCCGCGAGGATTCTGCCGGCCGCCCTGCCGACGGCGTCGGACGCGCCGTAGAGCCGGCGCAGCGGCAGGACGCCGAGCAGTCGGTGATCGCCCAGCGCCTTGAGCCCGGCCGAAGCCATGCAGCCGCACTGCGAGCAGTCGGGCGTGCCGCCGAACTGGCAAGGGGTGACCCGGCTCTTGAGGTCGGCCGTCAGAGAGAGCGTCGTGCGCGCGAAGATGCATTCCGAAGGCGAGCGGGGCGGGTTGAGGTAGCCTTCGGTGACTTGCTTCGGCATCACGAGCTTCGGGTAGGCCCTGCCCAGCTCCGACAGGTGCGCGAGCAGCGCCGGGCGCGCGGCCCGCGGGATGATCTCCGCGTCCGCCGCGCCGACCTGCGGCGTGAACAGACTGAACCAGACTTTCTTGACCTCGGGCCGCGCCGACCAGAACTCCAGGAACTCCTCGAAGTAGCCGGGCCGCTCGGTCTGCTGCCGCGTGATGGTGCAGTGGACGGTGACGCGGTGCCCTTCGATGTTCCGGAGGATGCGCGCGTAGGTGGCCGGCTTGCGCCGCTCGTCGTGGTCGGGCTGCAGGCCGTCCACGGAGACGACGAGGTGGAGGTTTTTGATGGCCGCCCACTCCGCCGGGATGCGCCGCACGGCGCTCGTCACGACCTGCACCCCGATGCCCATCCCGCAGAGGATCGGCAGCAGCGTGTTCAGCTCGCGGAAGCGCACGAGCGGCTCGCCGCCGACGATCGAGAGGTGCAGCGGCCGGTGCCGGCGGACGATTCCGAGCACGCCCTCGACCAGCTCCTGCCCCTTGTAGTCGGCCAGCGACCTGAGCGGCCCGACCTCCGCGCCGAGGTGCCCGGCCTCGTAGGCGTAACAGCCGGGGCAGCGCAGCGGGCATTCGCGCGTGATCTCGATCGAGAGCGAAGGGTAGCGCCCCGTGAGGATGCGGCCCCAGGCGCGGATGACTTCTGATCGCTTCATGTTTCGACAGTGAACCCGCTTTCCGTTAAGAGCACGCCGACGCTTTCGGGGGAAGTCCTACCTTATACCTTGTCCGAACATATGACAATAGGGTTGGTACGGGCCGTGCGGTTCGGATATAGTTGCGCGCCTGTCGAGCGGCGCGGGGCCGCCGAGACCAGTCCCGGCGAGGCGCGGCGTCTCGGCCCGCCGGGTGACGGACGAAACCTGAGCAGGCCGCGAACGAGGCCGAAGGAGTGTGAAGATGCCGAAGTGGTTACTCTACGGGCTGGGCGCGGTGCTTAACTTCGTAGTCGCCTTCGTCGCCTACCGCAGCGGCAGGCTCGTCATCCCCGTCATCCTCGCCCTCGCGGGCGTCCTCTTCGTCATCGCCGCCGCCGGGTCGGCCAGGGGTGTCGGCGGCGGCAGGGCCTGAAGCCTCCGGGGCGGCCGGGAAAGCCGGCGGCATCAAAGGTCGGTCGTCGGGAGAAGGAGTCGCTCTTTATGTCTTCGCGCGAGACGGTTCGGGCCTTCCGGCGGGCGGGGCTTTCGCCCGCGCTTTGGCTCTCGGTTCTGTGCGGCCTCGCGGCGGCGGGCTGGGCGGCGCGCGCCTCGGCGCAGACGGCCTGCGGCGCGCCGCGCGTCCGCATGAAGATGCTGCTCGACGGCTTCGAGGCCGGGCCGGGCGGCCGCCTCTCTCTCGGACGCCTCTACGCCGTCTGCCTGCCCGACCCCGCGCGCCGCGGCGAGACCAACTACGCCTACAACCCGTACGACGGCGGCAAGCTCTCGACGGTATTGAAAAGCTCGAACGGGCAAACGCTCAACACCTTCGTCTGGTACGCGGAGAAGATCGCCGGCCTCTGGGAGTTGAGCCGCTACGAGGTGGTCGGCGGGCCGCAGGCCGTCAAGCCGCTCGCCCCCGGCAGCTACGTCCTCGAGTTCGCCCTCGAGGACAAGGTCTTCCAGCGCTTCCCCTTCTCGGTCTCGACCGCCGAGGGCAAAGACGTCTACCGCCCCGAGACGATCTACCTGCTCGAAGGGCCTTGGGCCGACTACGCCGAACTCTACTTCCCGAAGCCCGACCGCTACACGCAGCTCTGGGTGTGGCTGCGCGATAAGGAGAACGCGGGGCCGCGGCCGCGGGAGGTTCAGTACGAGCTGAAGCTGGTGCGCGAGGCGGACGGGAAGCAGATCGCGGGCGGGGGCGGCGCGACCTCGGCCGTGGTCTTGAGGCCGCAGTGGCAAGGCTACAAGCTGAGCTTCGACCCGCCGGCCGCGGCGCCCCGCACTTCGGAGTTTCCGGCGAGCGAGTTCCTGAAGGCCGACGGCAGCTACCGCATCGAACTCTCGCTCGGCGGGAAGCCCTACGGCGTCTACCGCTTCGCGGTCAAGGGCGGCAAGTTCGCGCGCGGCGCTGACGAGGCGCGCGCGGCCGAGACGGCCCTGACGCCTCTGGAGAGCGAGCCGAACTACTGGTCGCTCAAACGCTCGACGCGTTGACGACCCGAGCGGCTGTCAAGTTCTCCGGCGGCGTTGTAAAATCCTCGTATGCTGCTCGAATCGCTTGAGGCCCACCAGTTCCGGAACTTGAGCGGCAAAATCTTCTGGGGCCCCGGCCTGAACGTCATCTCCGGCGAGAACGGGCAGGGCAAGACCAACTGGCTCGAAGCCGTCTACCTCCTCGCCACCACCAAGTCCTTCCGCACGCAGAAGCCGCAGGAGGCGATCCGCTTCGGCGAGAGCTTGGCCGTCGTCCGCGGCCGCGTCGCCCGCACCCGCGACGTGCACCGAGACCTCCAGGTCGCCCTCCAGAACAACACCAAGACGCTCACGGTCAACGAGAAGCGCGAGACGGTCGCCGGCTACCTCAGCCAGCTCCACGTCGTAGCCTTCACGGCCGACGAGCTGGAAGTCGTCCGCGGCGGCCCCGACGCCCGCCGCCGCTTCCTCGACCGCGGCGTCGTCTCGCTCCACCACGCCTACGTGCAGACCCTCGCCGACTACCACCGCGTCGTCAAGCAGAAGAACCGGCTGCTCCAGGACATCGCGGAGCGCGAGGCCGGGCTCGACGAGGCGCGCGAGTTGATCGAGCCTTGGAACGAGCAGCTCGTCGCCCTGAGCGGCGCGATTCACCGCGCCCGCACGGACTACGTCGAGCGCCTCCGCGCGAGCCTCGAACAGCGCCTCTTCGAGCGCGAGGAGGTCTCCATACGCTACGCCTCGGCGCTCGAAGGCAAGGGCGACCTGGGCGACTACGAGGGCCTCATCGCCGAGCGGCTGCGGCTCCGTTTACAAGCTGAAATCAACTCCGGCTACTCGCTCATCGGCCCCCACCGGGACGAGCTGGAAATCCGCTTCGACGGGCGCGACCTGCGCACCTTCGGAAGCTCCGGCCAACAGCGTAGCGCGTTGATTTTACTTGACTTAGCGGCGATTTCGGTGTATCATTCGTGGCACAACGAGTATCCGCTCTTCCTGATGGACGACGTGGATGCGGAGCTGGACAGACGGCGCATCGGGCACCTTCTGGAATACCTGGAAAGGCGTACCCAGGCGTTCATCACCACCTCCAAAGAGGGCCTCATCGGGGAGTTCGCCGCCCGCGCCCGCGTCTTCGACGTGAGGGGCGGCGAGGCGACCGGCGGCGGCGCGCAGGCCGCGCCGGAGACGACAATCGCGGCCCCCGCCGAGGGCATCTAATATTTCGGCCGGTGGCCCGCCGTGGCCCCGGCCCTTTCAACGAACGGGTCAGAGGATTGATATGAGCAGTACGTTCAAAGAGGAGTCTGGTTTGTCAACAGCAACTTTACCGAAGAAGAAGAACGATTCTTACACCGCCACTTCGATCACCGTCCTGGAGGGGCGCGACGCCGTCCGCAAGCGCCCCGCGATGTACATCGGCTCGACCGGCGAGATGGGCCTCCACCACCTCGTCTACGAGGTCGTAGACAACTCCGTGGACGAGGCCCTCGCCGGCTACTGCGACACGGTCGAGGTCACGATTCACCTGGATAACTCCGTCACGGTCGTCGACAACGGCCGCGGCATCCCCGTGGACTACCACAAGCAGGAGAAGCGCTCGGCGGCCGAGGTCGTGATGACCAAGCTGCACGCCGGCGGCAAGTTCGACTCGAACGCCTACAAGGTCTCGGGCGGCCTGCACGGCGTCGGCGTCTCGTGCGTCAACTTCCTCTCCGAGTCGCTCACGCTCGAAATCTGGCGCGACGGCGCGACCTACGAGCAGGAGTACCGGCGCGGCATCCCCGCCACCAAGCTGGAGATGACGGGCAAGACCCGGCGCCGCGGGACGAAAATCACCTTCAAGCCGGACACGGAGATTTTCGACGTCACCGAGTTCAGCTTCGACAAGCTCTCCGAGCGGCTGCGCGAGAAGGCGTTCCTCAACAAGGGCATCCGCATCACCATCCGCGACGAGCGGCAGGAGCCCGAGCGCTCGCACGAGTTCTACTACCGCGGCGGCATCGCCGAATTCGTCAAGCACCTCAACAAGAACAAGACGGTGCTGCACGACAAGCCGATCTACTTCGAGAAGTCGGGCGACGCGCTCTCCGTAGACGTGGCGATCCAGTACAACGACGGCTACGACGAGAAGGTCTACTCCTTCGCCAACAACATCAACACCGTAGACGGCGGCACGCACATGTCGGGCTTCCGCTCGGCGCTGACGCGCACCATCAACGCCTACGCGCAGTCCTCGGGCCTCGCCAAGAACTTCAAAGGCTCGCTCTCGGGCGACGACGTGCGCGAGGGCTTGGTGGCGGTCATCTCGGTGAAACTGCCGCAGCCGCAGTTCGAGGGGCAGACTAAGGGTAAGCTCAACTCCGACGTGAAGGGCGCGGTCGAGGCGTTCCTCAACGAGCGCCTGTCAGAGTATTTCGAGCAGAACCCGACCGTGGCTCGCAAGATCGTCGGCAAGGCCATAGACGCCGCCCGCGCCCGCGATGCCGCGCGCAAGGCCCGCGAGATCGTCCGCAAGGGCGCCATCGGCTCGACCATGCTGCCCGGCAAGCTCGCCGACTGCCAGGAGCGCGACCCGCAGCAGTGTGAGCTTTACATCGTCGAGGGCGATTCCGCGGGCGGGAGCGCCAAGCAGGGGCGCGACCGCCGGAACCAGGCGGTGCTCCCGTTAAAAGGTAAAATCCTGAACGTCGAGAAGGCCCGCTTCGACAAGATGCTCAGCCACAGCGAGATCAAGACGCTGATTACGGCCCTCGGCACGGGCATCGGAAAGAGCGAAAACGATTTTGACATCAACCGTTTGCGCTACCACAAGATCATCTTCATGACCGACGCCGACGTGGACGGCTCGCACATCCGGACGCTGCTCCTGACCTTCTTCTTCCGGCAGATGCCGCAGCTCATCGAGGCCGGCCACGTCTTCATCGCCCAGCCGCCGCTTTTCAAAGTAAAACGCGGCAAGCGCGAGGAGTACATCAAGGACGAACGCTCGATGGTGCGCTTCCTCATGCGCCAGGCGACGAGCGACATGAAGGTCACGTCGGCCGGGGGCCGGGCGGCGGTCGAGGGGCGCGAGCTGGCGCGCGCGCTCGAACAGACGGTCGAGCTGAAGCGCTACAGCGAAAAGCTCGTCCGCCGGCTCGGCAACGACGAGCAGCTGCTCCACCTGCTTCTGGAGGCTTTCGGCGGGCGCGAAGGCGTCCTGCGCAGCGAAGGGACGACCCTCAAAGGCGTCTTCCAGGAGGAGGAAGGCGAGCAGATGCAGCGCGTCGCCGACTCCCTGGCCGAGGCGGATTACGAGACCGAACTGACCCCGGACGAGGAGCACGGCCTGTGGGAAATTGACCTGGTCGCGGCGGGCGGGGCAAAAGTTAAAATAGATTGGGAACTCGCCAGCCACGTCGAGTTCCAGAAGGCCGTCGAGCTTTACAAAACCCTCGAGGAGCGCCTCGCGGCGCCGCTCATCCTGGGGGAAAACGGCTCCAGCGAACAGATCGAGTCGCGCGAAGAGCTGCTCGAAAGGGTTCTGACCGCGGCCAAGAAGGATTTGACCATCCAGCGCTACAAGGGCTTGGGCGAGATGAACCCCGAGCAGTTATGGGAGACGACGATGAACCCGGAGAAGCGCACCCTGCTCCAGGTGAAGATTGACGACGCGGTCGAGACCGACTCGATCTTCACCATCCTGATGGGCGACGCCGTCGAACCCCGCCGCAAGTTCATCGAGGATAACGCCCTGGAGGTTAAGAATTTGGACGTCTAGTAAGTTCACCGGCGGGTGGTTGGTGACGTAAATCTGTGTGAATGAAGATAAGGGGCGGCATTCAACTTGCCGCCCCTTTACTTTATTTGTCGCTACTTGAATTAGATATACGACGGGGCCGCGCACGCGCCCACCCACGCGACACGCGGCCCCGCGGCACAGCCCGCCTCAACCCCAATAGCGGGCGTGCGAAGGGATGCCCTGCCCGGTGCACCCCTAATCAGTCTGAGACGTAAATGCCCATAGCTGTGAGGCTCCTTGTGATATATTCCGCCCGGTCTATTCTTTGAAAACCAGCAACGGTCGGATGCGTGGCTCGCCTCAACCTCAAAGCTGAGAGATGAGCATCGCCGTTGAGCATGAGAGGTTCATTCTCACGGCGACGAAGTTGAGTCAATGCATTGTAGGGACATTTAGCCTTGAAAGCAAGTTAAAAGTGCACGTCTCGTTAGGGGGTAACTCCTAATGGGGCGGACTTCTCGCGAGAAGCCTGCGCGGCTTGCCGAAAAGCTAGTCCAGATACGCGACGGCCTCGGCCTTTCGCAGAACGAAATTCTGAGCCGCTTGGGGCTGACGCAGAGGTTGAACAGGGACGATATATCGAAGTATGAGCGCGGGGTGCGCGAGCCGTCTTTACCCGTGTTACTCCGCTACGCGCGGGCGGCTAACGTTTGGCTTGACGTGCTCGTTGATGACGAGCTTGACCTGCCCGCCAAACTGCCGAGCGCGCAGAAGCACGAAGGCGTCAAGCATCGCGCCGGGTGAGTTGGTAGCTAAAATGTCGAAAAAGTACGCGGGCCGACTCGGCGGTCTGAAGGGCGGAGTTGCACGCAAAGAAAAACTCTCGCCAGAACAGCGGCGAGAGATAGCACAGAAAGCGGCGAAAACGCGGTAGGCTAATTATGGCCCCTTATTCGAGGCTGCCCGGCCCGTCGAATGTCTGACCTCAAGCTTACCGCCGCTCCCGCTGGCTACCAGGCACGTTTTACAAAATCCGCTGTCAAAGACCCACAGGAAAAAAGAGTCTTCATCGTACCCCCAATTTAAGACACTGTCTGCGGATGAATCTATTTGACACACGGCACCCGCTTGTGTAAAATGAAGACCCTTTCCTCCTGTGGATCTTACCCGCTGCATGCTTCTCGCGTATGCAGCGGATTTTTTTTGGTTTTCGCAATCACGCTCTCCCAGAAGCGACTCCGGGCGCGTGCAAATCTTCCGGCGGCAAATTTTTAGCCGCCGCCCTCCTTTTCGTCGAGGGCGGAATCAACCTGCTCGTCGAGGTCGAGGCGGCGCGGGGCGGTCACGCCCAGTTCGTTATAGCGGCCGCCGGGGGCGAATTGCCCCGACTCCCCGACGTTGAGAGAGCGCTCCTCGTGCGACGGGTGTAGCTCTTCGGTGGCGTTGGGCGCCGTGCCGGGCGCGAGGCCGGAATCGGCGTCGTTCTCGCCGAGCGTCGTTTTCATTCCCTTCGGATCAGACATCAGGTAAGCCCTCCTTAGGCTGATAAACTGCGGGTTATGCCGCCTCTCGGAATCGGCGGACGCGGAAGCGGTAAAGTTGAAGCGGCTCGCCGAGGGGGATACCGGCTTTGCCGGCAGCGATCCGAATCTGTTCGGAGACCGTCTCGACCCCGTCGAGGGCGGGCAGCAGGAGGCCGCGGCGTCGGCCCGTATTATCTTCTACAATGACCCCGAACTCCGCCGGGTCTAAATCCTCCATCCGGGTCGGCTCCGGCTCTTCGAGCACGTCCACGGAGTAGCGCAGGAGCGGCAGCTCCCGGCCCGAAACCGGCGGGAAGCGCGGGTCTCGCGTGGCCGCGCCGATGGCGTTGACGATAATCTCTTCGGCGAGGCTGCTCCTCGTCGGGCGGATGGTGCCGATGCAGCCCCGGAGCCGCCCCGCGGTCTTGATGCAGACGAAACAGCCGGCCGCGGCGTCCAAAAATGGCGGCGAGAGCGCCTCGCCCGCTTGCAGAATCCGTTTCTCCAGAACGAAGGTCTCGACCGCGCGGCGGGCGAGGGCGGGGGGGAGGGTTTCGTCATCGGCGGGCGACGCCGGGGCGGGCTTTTCGACTCCGATGTCCTGCGCCAGTTTGCCTGCCATTTCACCTTTTAATATGGACGCCGGCGATTTGCGCCACGAGGTAACCGACGCCGAAGGGAGCCTCGTAGTGGAGCACCTCGCAGGAGGTCTCCAGCCCGTCGGCCACGCCGAAGGAAACCAGCATCGAGCGGTACCCGCACTCGCCGGCCAGACGCCGCAAGTCCTGGTCAATGTTAATGATGCGGTCGGGCTCGCCGGCCTTTACGGCCGCGACCACTTCCTCGTCGAAGAGGTGCGCGTCGGGGTGAAAGCCGGCCGGCGCGTCGGGTTTCAGGCGGTGGCTCAAGTCTCCGCTGGCGACGAAGGCGACGTGCCGCCCGAGGCCGTCGGCCGCCCGGCGGACGATTCGGCCGAAGCGGACGTGCTCTTCGTTCGAGAGAAAACTGTAGCCGAGGGCGACGACGCGGCCCTCCCAGCCGTTACGCTGTAGAAAGTAAAGCGGCACGGCCGTCCCGTGATCCAGCTCGTAGCCCTTGAGGACGACCACGCGGAAACCGTCGTCGGCCGCGGCGCCTTTGACGGCTTCGAGCAGTTCGGCGTCGAGCGGCGCGTCAACCGTTGCCTGCGGGGCGCGGAAGTTGGCAAAATCTCCGCGCAGGCGCGGCTGGCCGTAGGCGACGAAGGCGCGGGCTTCGAGCGGGGCGTGCGGCGAGATGAGGACGACGGTTTCGGCGCCGGCGGCGACGACGCGGGCGGTCAGCTCCCGCATGGCCTCGACGGACGCTTGCACGCCCGAGGCCATCGGGCCGCCGACCTCCGGGACCATCACCGGCGGGTGCGGGGCGATGCCGACGAAAACGACGGAGCTGTTTGCCACCTGTCTCGATGCGGGCCGCACGGGAAGCCTCGCGGCCTCCCGGCCCGAGCCTTCGAGGGAGCGCGCCGAACGCCGGCGCGGCCCTCGGGCGGTTGCGGTCTGTAGGGGATGGGGTGATTCTAGCACAACCTCGGAGCGCGCCGGTAAGGGTTAGAGACGTCCGGCGCGCTTGAGGCCGGCGGGGTCGGGTCGCGGGTTAAAACGGATGCGGAAGGACGGCGGCGAATTCGACGTGTTGATCGTGGGGGCCGGGCCGGCGGGTTCGCTCGCGGCCGAGCGGCTGGCACGCGGAGGGGCGCGCGTGGCGCTCTTCGACGGCCGCCCGCCGCAGGACGCGAAGGCGTGCGGCGGCGGGGTCACGTCGAAGGCGTTGAAGGCCTGGCCGTTTCTGCTCGAAGCGGGCGGGCGCACGGTGGACGAGGTCTTGATGTACGCGCCGGGAGGCGGGCGCGTGCGGCTCAAGCTCGGGGAGCCCTTCGCCATCTACTCGCGGCGCGCCCTGGACTCTTACCTGCGCGAGCGCGCCCGCCGGGCCGGCGCAGAGGTTTTCGCCGGGCGCGTCTCGGCCCCGGCCGAACGGGACGCGGGCGGCGTTTGGACACTCCGAGAGCGGGGCGGCGGGAGTTGGCAGGGCCGCGTGCTGGTGGCGGCCGACGGGGCCAACAGCCCCTTCGCGCGGCGGCTCGCCGGCCCGCTGGCAAACTCGGAGATGGAGGTCGCCTTCGGCTACCGCACGCCGCTCAGCGAGGGCGAGGACGCGCCGACGGTCATCGCGTTCCTGCCGGGCTGGGCCGGCTACGCCTGGGCCTTCCCGCGCCTCGACCACATCTCGTTCGGAATCGCCACCGCGCAGGACGCCTTCGACCACAAGGCGCTCGACCGGATGCTCTGGGACTTCATGGCCGGCTACTACCGCGCGCGGCAGGACGCGGGCGCGACCCCGTGGCGCGGGGCCGCGCGTGCGGGCGGCGCTGGCGGGGGCGAGGTCGGGGAGGGATTGCGGCGCGTGGCCGAGCGCTACGCGGCGCGCATCCCCGGCCTCACGCCGGAGACGCTCGACCGGCGGCGCGCGGCCGGCGAAGGCTGGGCGCTGCTGGGCGACGCGGCCGGCTTCGCAGACCCCGTGACGGGCGAGGGGATTTACTACGCGCTGCGCTCGGCCGAGTTGTTCGCCGAAGCCTTCCTCGCGGGCGAGCCAGTGGCTTACGAGCGGGCGTGGCGCGCAGACTTCGGGCGGGAGCTGCGGAGGGCCGCGCAGATGCGGCGGCGTTTCTACGGGAGCTTCTGGGGCGGGCCGTTCACCGACCGGATGATCAAGTTCGCCCGCGCCCACCCCGGCATCCGCCGGACGCTGCGCGAGCTGGTCGCGGGCGAGCAGGGCTACGTCGGGCTCAAGCGCACGCTGGCGCGGCGCGCCTTCCGCCCGCTCTGAACCCGCCGGCGAATCTCCCGACCGCGGGCCGAAAGATTTCGCGCGGCCGGCCGGTTCAGTGGACGGGCTGGTCGTGGCCCTCGCCGGCGAGCAGGGCGCGCGCCTTGTCGAGTGAAGACCCGTGGTAGAGGACGAGGTCGAGGAGGTCGCGAATCTCGGCGGCGGGGATGTGGCTGCCGGCGAGGGCGTTGAGCAGCTTCGGCACTTCGCGCACGCCCTGCATGACGTAGAGCGCGATCCTCTCGGCCTCGACCTCCTCGCGCCCCTCCTCGACGAGCAGGCGCGTCAGCTTGCGCCGCATGTCCTCGAACAGGTCGAACTCCAAACTCGATTCACAAAAACTCATCGCGGGCCTCCCCTGATGAAAGCTCTTCCGGAGTGAG
Source organism: Pyrinomonadaceae bacterium (assembly GCA_035947355.1). Classification (GTDB taxonomy): domain Bacteria; phylum Acidobacteriota; class Blastocatellia; order Pyrinomonadales; family Pyrinomonadaceae; genus QHXN01. The sequence goes on from DASZKF010000471.1 coordinate 14,178, forward strand.
GGATAGTCTCAACGGGCGGCGACTTCCGTAAGACGGTCGTCGCCCTCGGGCGAGGCGGGGCGGGTGTAGGGCGCGAGGCGGCGTTTCAGCTCCTCGGGCACGGGCACGGTCTCGAAGGTGTCGCGCCGGACTGAGACCAGGACGAAGTGCGCGTCGGCGATCAGCTCGTCTTGGCCGTTGCGCCGCACCTCGAAGTCGAGGCGCAAGGAGCTTCGGCCGACGCGGCCGACGTAGACGCAGACTTCGAGCAGGTCGTCGAGCTGCGCGGCGCGGCGGAAGTCGCATTCGAGGTGGGCGCGCGGGAGCCAGACGTCCAGCTCGTCGAACACCACGCCGTAGGGCAGGCCGACGGCGCGGAACAGTTCGGTCTCGGCGAACTCGAAGAAGCGTATGTAGGCGCCGTAGAAGATGATGCGCGCGGCGTCCACGTCGCCCCAGCGGACGCGCTCCTCGATGCAGAATTTCCAGGGTTCGTTCACGTCGGTGATCGTCCTTCAGCCCAGCCCTTCGAGGAATCCGGAGAGCGCGCGGTTGAACTCCGAAGGCTGCTCGACGTTCGAGACGTGGCCCGCGCCCTCGATGACTTCGAGCCGCGCGCCTTTGATCTTCGCGCGCATCGTCTCCGAGTCGGAAGGCGGCGTGAGCCCGTCCTCGCGGCCGACGACGATCAGGGTCGGCACGGAAATCTCGCCCAGCCAGTCGGTCTGGTCCCGCCGCACGGCCATGCCGCGCAGGGCGGCGGCCGCGCCCTCCGGCTTCGTCGAGAGGATCATGGCGCGCACGCGCCCGACCACGTCGGGCCGCCCAGCGAGCGTGGCGGGCGCGAGCAGTTTGGGCAGCATCGAGTCGGCGATTGGTTCCATCCCTTCTTCGAGCGCGCGGCGCGCCGTCTCCTCGCGCGCGCGGCGGCCGTCCTCGGTGTCCCCTTGCGGGCGCGTGTCGGCGAGGACGAGGGCGCGCACGCGCTCGGGGAAGCGGCGGCAGAAGGCGAGCGTCACGTAGCCGCCCATCGAGAGGCCGCCGACGACGGCGCGGCCGACACCCAACGCGTCCAGAAGCGCGGCCACGTCCTCGGCCATCTCCTCCATCGTCGCCGGCCCTTCGGCGACCGAAGACTCGCCGTGCCCGCGCAGGTCGGGCGTGATGACGCGGAACCTCTCGGCGAGCGCCGCCGCCTGCTCGCGCCACAGCGTGCGGTTGAAGGGGAAGCCGTGCAGCAGCACGACAGGCTCGCCCCGCCCCGCCTCCTCGTAGGCGATCTCGATTCCGCGCACGTTGATTCTGCTACCCAACAAGACACCTCGGCGGACAGTTGACCGACGACATCATAGACCGGAACGGAGTGATTGGTTAAGCCTCGACTGAAAGGCCGAGCGCCTCGGCGTAAACGCGCTCGGTGGCGGCGACCATGCGTTCGAGGCCGAAGCGCTCGCGGGCCGCCTCGCGCGCGCGCCGGCCGAAGCGACCGCGCCGCGCGTCGTCGGCGATGAGAGAGGCGATGGCTTCGGCCAGCGCGGGCGCGTCGCCGACGGGCACGAGCAGGCCGGTCTCGCCGTGCTCGACGATCTCTCTGGCGCCTTCGGTCGCCGTCGCCACGACGGGCAGCCCCGCCGCCATCGCCTCGACCATCGCCATCCCGAAGGCCTCCGAACGCGACGCCGAGACGAAGAGGTCGAACGTGGGGAGCACGTCGGCCGTGTCCTCCCAGCGGCCCGACATACGGACTCGCCCGCCGAGTTTCAGCTCGGCGATCAACCCTTCGAGCCGCGCGCGGCGCAGCCCGTCGCGCGAGGTGTCGGCGCCGACGACGACGAACTCGACCGCGCCGCCGAAGCGGGGGGCGACGAGCGCGGCGGCGCGCAGGAAAACGTCCTGGCCTTTGACCTCGCTCAACTCACCGACCAGCCCGACGCGCAGGGGCCGGCGCTCCCCGCCCGCCGGCCGCGCGCGCTCGAAAGCCTCGCGCGCCTCCTCGAACCTTCCGACATCAACGGCGTTCGGCACGACGCGAATCTTCTCGGGCGGGAAAATCCTCCGCGCCGCGAGCGAGCGCGCGACCGCCCCGGAGACGGCGATGACGCGCGAGACCTCGGCGAGCGCGAAGCGGTGCGCGCGGCCGAGCGGGAAGAGGACGTGGCGCGTGATGACGAGTCGCGCGCCGGAGCGGCGCGCGGCGAAGGCGGCGAGCGTGTAGTCGCGCGCGACGTGCGCGTGGACGATGTCAACGCGCCGCCCGCGCGCGAGCCGCGCGAGCCGCACGGCGCTCGCGAAGTCGAGCGCGTTGCGCAGCGGCAGCGTCAGGACGTTCCCCGGCGGGAGCGCGGCCAGCTCGTCCCGCAGCGGCGAGCCGGGCGCGAGCGCGGCGTAGAGTTCGTGGCCGCGCGCGGCCAGCCCCCGCGCGAGGTCGGCGACGTGCCTCTCGCCCCCGCCGAGGGCGCGCGCCGAGCTGACCTGGAGGATTCGCACGAGGGGAGTTTACAGAAGAAGGCAGAAGGCAGAAAGCAGAAGGCAGCCGCTGCGCGTTGCGGACGCCGAGGCTGTCAAACGGACGAATCGCCTGCGGAAGTTTTCTACTGCCTTCTGCTTGCTGCCTTCTGCCTTCTTCTGTCATTCAGTCCGCGCCGCGGACGCACCCTCCGGGGCGAGCGGCGAGTCGCCGTAGCGCGCGAGCAGGTCGGCGGGGCTTTCGTAGATGCGTATGCAGCCGGCCGCGCGCAAGTCTTCGGCGGGGAAGCCGCCGCAGAGGAGGCCGACGGTGCGGAGGCCGACCTTGCCGGCGGCCTCCGCGTCGTAGGGCGTGTCGCCGACGACGAGGGCCTCGGCGGCCGGGACGCCGCGCAACTGCCCGAGCGCCGCCTCGAAGATGTCCGGGTGCGGCTTCGACTTCTCGGCGTCGTCGGCCGAGGTCTCGTCCTCGACGAGGTCTGCGATGTCGGCGATCCGCTTGTACTCGCCCAGCTCGTCCTGCTTCGCCGAGGAGGCGAGCACGATGCGGCGGCCGTCTCCGCTGATGCGCTCGAAGAGTTCGCGCACGCGCGGGAAGGCGCGGACGCGCGGCAGGTACTCGCGCTTGTAGAGTTCTCCGCGGAACTCCTCCATCTCCTCGCCGAACTCGTCTAGCTCCTCGCGCGAGAAGAAGACCGGCATCAGCTGGTCGCCGCCCTTGCCGATCTGGTAGCGCACCCGCTCGAACTCGATGTGCTTGCCGAAGCGCGCGAACGCCTCCTGCCAGGCGCGCGCGTGCAGGTCTACCGAGTCCACGAGCGTCCCGTCTATGTCGAAGATGACCGCTTTGAGCAACTGATCCCTCCCGCCGGATTGTTTCCCGCGCCCGACGAGGCACGCTTCATACCAACGGCCGGAGGCGCGATTTAGGCGGGGCCGGCGCGCGGCCGGCGCGGACAAAACGAGACACAAACGCCGTTTTTGTTTGGCTTTGGTACGTCGCCGGGCGGCCTCGCGGAACCGGACGATCAACCGCCGAGACGCGGAGACACGGTTAAAAGATTGTCGTGCCTTTTCTTCATCGTGCCCCCGCGCTGGATTCCGCAACCACTCGACCAAATCGGCACGAGGTTTGCCCGTCCGTCAGTGCGTTCCTCGCGGTCGAACTGTGCCCCGCGCGGGCGGGGCCGCAAGGTTTGAGGAGAGTGCTATGGCTAAGCTTGTGACGGGTGCTTTCAAGACGCGCGTGGCGGCCGAGGCGGCCGTCGACGCGATCATCAAGCGCGGCTACACGCGCGACGACATCAGCGTGCTCATGTCCGACGCGACGAAGAGCAAGGAGTTCGCCATCGAGACCGGCTCGCGCGCAGCCGACGGCCTCGGCATCGGGGCGGCGGTCGGCGGCGGCGTCGGGGCCGTGCTGGCGGCGATTGCGGCGGTCGGGACGAACATCCTCCTGCCGGGGCTCGGCCTCGTCGTGGCCGGGCCGCTGGCGGCGGCGCTGGCCGGCGCGGGCGCGGGCGGCGCGGCCGGCGGGCTGATCGGCGCGCTCGTCGGGGCCGGCATCCCCGAACACCGCGCGAAGGTCTACGACGCCTCCTTGCGCGCCGGCGGCATCCTCATCGGCGTCGAGGCGAAGACCGACGAGGAGGCCGACCAGCTCGAAAAGCTGCTCGCCGACCTCGGCGCGGAGCACGTCAGGCAGGAATAAAGAGAAATGATGAATGCGGAATGCGGAATGATGAATTAAAGACAGGTTATCAGTCATCAGTCATCAGTTCTCAGTAAAGGCAAAAAACTGATAACTGATGACTGATAACTGATGACTAATTCATCATTCCGCATTCCGCATTCATCATTTTCTGAGGTGGGTTATGGAGCGGTTCGAGGCGGTCGTCGAGGTGGACGCGCCGGTCGGGCTCGTGTTCGACATGCTGAGCGACTTCGAGGGCTACCCGCGTTGGATGGGGAACGTCCGCGGCGTGTGGCGCGCGGGCCGGCGCATGACGCACTGGGTCGTGGGGACGGCGCTCGACATAGACGTGGAGTGGGACGCAGAGGTGACCGCCTTCGTGCCCGACCGCCGCGTCGTCTGGCGCGCGGTGCGCGGCGACGTGCACGCCGACGGCGAGTTTGTCCTTGCCGAGACGCCCGACGCCACCACGCTCGTCCGCATCGTGCTCGGCTACGACACGCCGGGCGGCCGCACGGGGGGGCGCGCCGCGCGCTTCTTCGGGCACCACCCGCGGCGGCAGCTCGAAGAAGACCTCCTGCGCTTCAAACGCCTCGCCGAGCGCGCGGCCGGCGGCGAGCGGCGTGAGCGCCGCGAGCGCTCCCGCGAAGAGGCGCGGCCGCGCCGCCGCGCGCCGGGCCTCTCAGAGCGCGGCGGCGACCGCGAGCGCCCGGCACGTGAGGAGCCGCGCCCTCGCCACGCCCTGACGCCGCGCGAGCGTGAGCGCGAACACGAGGCCCGCCGCCGCGAGGAGGAGCACGCGCGGCGTCTGCGCGCCGGCTGGTACCTGCGCCGTGGCGTTGACCGCCTGCTCGACGAGCCGCCGCATGACCGGCGACGAAGGTGAGTTGCAGAAGAGGTGAATGGTAAATGGTGAATGGTGAATGGAGGTTGTGTCTTCTTGGACTTGGGCGTTGACACCCAAGTCAGCCGTCGCTCAACTGCTATTCACCATTTACCATTCACC
>DASZKF010000472.1:0-5726 GCA_035947355.1 Pyrinomonadaceae bacterium
GCGACGAAGTCTCGACTTCGTCGCGCGGCCTTTCGCTCGGCCCGTGCCGGCGGCCGAGGAAAGACAAGCCTGTCTTTAACTCGGAACTCGAAACCCGCAACCCGAAACTCTAATCCGCGTCAGCGGATGAGGTAGAACTCGGTCTGGCGCGGGCGGAACCACTTGAAGCCGTCGGCGGTGAGGTAGGCGTCGTCCTCCATCATGATCGTGACCTTCTGGCCGCCCCACTCGGGGACGGGCGTGCTGGTGTTGAGCTCGATGGAGGTGTAGGAGCCTTCGCGCAGGAGCTGGCGGTCGGCGCCGGCGAGGCCCGCGCTGCGGAAGTCTATCGCCGCGCCGAGGGCGTGGCCCTGGGTGCCGACCGAGTGCGAGTAGATCATGGCCTCGATGCCTTCGCGCTTCATGTCGGCCATCGTCGCCTCGTAGACCTCGCCGCCGCTGCGGCCCGGCCGCGCGTGCCGGAAGAGCGCGTCCTGGAGGCGGTTCGTGTTCGCCAGCGCGCGCTTGAGGCCCTCCGGCGCGTCGCGCTCGCCGGGCAGGAGGACGTAGGCGTGCTTCTGCCAGTCGGTGCTCAGCCCCATGTAGTTGAGGCCGAAGTCTACGTGGATCACGTCGCCGCGCTCGATGACGATGGCCTCTTCGGCGACGCTCAAAAACTGCTGCGTCTTCCCCGGCTCGCGGTTGCGCCGCTGGACGCGCAGGTCGGGCTGGAACCAGACGCTGAGGCCGAGCGCGTTGACCTGCTGGAGCAGCCAGAAGCGCACGTCGCCGACCGTCGTGCGGCCCGGCGTGATGACCTCGTTCGAGAAGGCGCGCCGCGTCAGGATGTCGGTCACGGCGACGGCCGTGCGGTAGTGCTCCAGCTCCTCGGGCAGGCGCGTGTCCATGTACTCGATGATGAGCGGCGCGGCCGGGACGAAGCGGCGCGCGTACTTCTCGCCCAGCGTCTCGGCGAGGAACTGGTGGGCGTCGTGCGTGAGGCCGCCGGTCGCGCCGCGCGAGCCGCCCGTGTTGAGCGCGATGGTCGCCGGGTCGCGCTCCTCGACCAGCCGCCGGAGCGCGGCCGCCGTCTCGCGCCCCGGCGGGTTCAAGACCTCGAAGAAGCGGCCGAGGTGCTCCTCCGGGTAACGGACGAGCGCGATGCGTTCGAGCCGCTCCGTGCCGCGGTCTGCGAAGACGAAGAAGTCGCGCCGGCCGACGTAAGGGATGGGCGGGGCGACGTGTTCGGCGACCGGGTCGGGGTGGAACTCCTCGGTGACGACGATCCACATCGCGATCTTGTGGCGGCGCATCATCGGAAGGAGCATCGTGTCGAGCCGCGTCTTCAGCCAGCGCTCGCGCTCGGCCTGCTGCTCTCGCAGGGTGAGCAGGCGCGGCAGCGGCTCGGACTGGCCCGCGCCCGTCTGCGCGAGAGACGCGGGGCCGGGCGCGAGCAGCAGGATGCAGAGAGCGGCGGCGCGGGCGAACGTTTCGAATCTCTTCATACGACCTCCGTGGAAGTGGTTGCGGATTGCGGATTATGGGGTAGTTGAATAATTGAATCAACGAGCCAATCGCTCAACCTCTGCTTAATCCGCAATCCTCAATCCGCAATGTTACGGCGGGGGCGGCGGGGCGGCGTCGGGCGGCGGCGTCGGGGTCGGGCTGGGGCTGGCCGCGGGCGGCGGGGGCGGCATCTTCTCTTTCGAGAAGCGCGGCAGCGGCTCGTCGCGCGTGGCGAGGTGGTAGGCGGCCGCGGCGGCGACGGCGGCCGCGCGCTTCACGTCGTCCTCGACGACGCGCTCGTAGGTGTCGAGGTTCGTGTGCCAGGTGTGCGAGCCGTACTCGATGGGGTCCTGGCCGAGGCCGATGCCGGGCAGGCCCGCCTCGTTAAAAGAGGTGTGGTCGCTCCCGCCGGTGCGGCGCGCGGAGGTGGCCGTCGCGCCGACGACGCCTAAGTCTTCGAGCGGCGCGAGCGCCTGGCGCAGCACCTCGGCCGCCTCGGGCGGGCCGAAGACGGTCGCGCCGCGGATGCGCCCCGTGCCGGAGTCCACGTTGAGGTAGCCGCCGAATTTGGCGTAGGGCGGCTTCGGGTTCTCGAACGTGCCGAAGTGCTCGCGGACGTAAGCCTTCGAGCCGAGCAGGCCCTGCTCCTCGCCGCTCCAGAGCGCGAGGCGGATCGTGCGCCGCGGCCTGACGCCGACGGCCTTCAGGATGCGCGCGGCCTCCATCATGATCGCGCAGCCGACGGCGTTGTCGGTCGCGCCCGTCGCCGCGTGCCAGGAGTCGAGGTGGCCGCCGAGCATGACGACCTCGTCCTTCCGGTCCGAGCCGGGGATTTCCGCGATGACGTTATAAGCCGTGCGGCCTTCGGGATAAGTCCGGTTGACGATGTTAAATTCCAGCTCGACGGCCGTGCCGTCGGCGAGCAGGCGCGCGACGCGGCCGTAGTCCTCGTTGCGGCAGACGGCCGTCGGGACGGCCTTCGACACGTCGTAAGCGCGGTTGGCGAAGGCGCGAATCTGCCCGTGCTCGCGCCCCGCGTCGTTGACGCGCACGAGCGCGCCGTTCGTGACGAGGAACTTGTCAACCTCCTCGCTGACCTGCTGCGCCGTCAGCGGCAGGGCCGCGGCCGGCGTGCCGGGCGGCGCGGGCGTCGGCGTGGGCGTCGGGGTGAAGGCCGGCACGGGGTGGTCGGGGTCGTAGAGGTTGCGCGCCTCCTGCTCGTCGCGCCGCTTGGGCGGGGCGTTGAAGCTGACGTAGAGCTTCTGGTGCTTCCCGACGAGCACGACCCGGCCGCGGACTCGCCGGGCGAAGCCGGTGAGGTAGGCGTCGAGTTCCTCCTTGGTCGGCCGCTCGGGCGGGACGATCTGGATCGCTTGGCCCACGGCCGCCCCGTTCGTCGAGGGCGTCCAGGCCAGGGCCTCGCAGACGAGGTGATCCTTGACGGGCGCGGTGATGTGCGCCGAGAGGCGCTCGTTCTGCCAGCCCGCCCGGCCGAAGTCCCAGGGCTCCAGCCGCGCGTTCTTCAGTCCCCATGACTCCATCTGTTTGACGGCCCACTCGGCGGCGGCTTTGAAGTTGGGCGACCCCGTCAGGCGCGGCCCGTAGAGGTCTGTGAGGTGGTGGACGGTGCGCATGACCTGCGAGTTCTCGACGGCCTCGCGGCGAATCTTCCAGTAGACCTCCGCGTTGATGCGCTCCTGGCGCGCGGCCTGCCGCCCGCCCGCGGCGAGCGGGTCGAGCAGGCACGCGAGCGCCACGAGCAGCGCCAGCTTCCTCGTCATAAGGCGGCTCCCTCCGTGTCCGGCCTGAAAACTTCAAGGGGAAAAACTTGTGAATGGATTTTTATACGCAAACGCGTGCGCGTCAAACCGGCGGCCGACGAAAGGCGTACCGCGCGGACTCGTTTTGAGGTATAAGTGCGGGGAAGCGGCTATCAGTCGTCAGTCGTCAGCTTTCAGTTATTGCCTTTACTGATGACTGACGACTGATGACTGATAACTGTCTGCCCTTCATCGTAAAGGAAACCGTAAACATGAGAAGAAAACTCACCGCGCTCGCCTCCGTCGTCGTCCTCGTCAGTACGGCCGCGGCCCGGCAGGACGCGCCGCCGATCCGCAACTTCCTGCGCGTCAGCGAGGAGTTCTGCACGGGCGGGCAGCCGCGGCTCGAACACCTCGCCGAACTCAAGGAGCAGGGCGTCAGGGCCGTCATCAACCTGCGCCGCCCCTCCGAGCACCGCGCCGGGGAGGAGGAGGCCGAGGCCAAACGTCTGGGCCTCCGCTACTTCAACATCCCCGTCGCCTTCGCCGAGCCGAAGGACGAGCAGGCCGACGAGTTCCTCAAAATCACCGACGACCCCGAGAACCGCCCGGCCTTCATCCACTGCACGGCCGCCATCCGCGCCGGGGCCTTCTGGATGATCCGCCGCGTCCTGCGCGACGGCTGGGCGGTCGAGAAGGCGGAAGAAGAGGCGGCCCGCGTCGGCCTCCGAGAGAGCCCGCACCTCAACGAGTGGGCGCGCGCCTACATCGAGAAGCGCCGCAAGAAATAGTTGAAACGTCCCGCCCCCCGCAAGCGTCTTCCACTTCGCAGAAATCACAAAAGAGGTGGAGTCAAGTTGTCTATGAGATTGCTCGCCGCCTTAGTGCTGACAGTCGCGCTGCTCGCCGCGCCCCTGGCGAGCGCCGCGCACCCGCCGCAGTCCGCCGCCAGGCCCCTTCTGAAGAAGGTCGGGAAGGGAGAACTGGCCGCGCGTCTTGAGCGCGCCGTCCCGACGCTGATGGCCGAGGCCGACGTGCCGGGCCTCTCGCTCGCGCTCGTGCGGGGCGGGGAACTCGCCTGGCACCGCGGCTTCGGCGTGCGCAACGCCGAGACCAGGGAGCCCGTCGGCGAAGACACCGTCTTCGAGGCCGCCTCGCTCAGCAAGCCCGTCTTCGCCTACGCCGTCCTCAAGCTGGCCGACGCGGGGCGGCTCGACCTCGACGCGCCGCTCAACAAGTACCTGCCCGGCAACTACGACGTGGGCGAGGACGCGCGGCTCAACCAGATCACGGCCCGCCGCGTGCTCTCGCACACGACCGGCTTCCCCAACTGGCGGCCGCGCGGCGAGACGGGCCTGAAGATTCACTTCACGCCCGGCGAGAGGTTCAGCTACTCGGGCGAGGGTTACGTCTACCTCTCCGACGCCGTCGAGCGCCTCACCGGCGAGCCTTTCAACGACTTCATGCGGCGGACGGTCTTCGCCCCGCTCGGCATGACCGAGAGCAGCTTCGTCTGGCGCGAAGACTACGGAGCGCGGAAGATTTTCAAGCACAACGCCGTAGGGAAGCCGACGGGGCAGAACAAGCCCGCGGGGGCGAACGCCGCCGCCAGCCTCCACACCACGGCGCGCGACTTCGGCCTCTTCCTCGCGGCCGTCCTCAAGGGCAAGGGGCTGAGGAAGGAGACGGCCCGCCTCTTCTGGACGCCGCAGGTCTGGGTCGGCGAGGGCACGAACTCGACTGCCGCGCCGCCGCGCCGGCTCTCCCGCGAGGTCGCGTGGGGCCTGGGGTGGGGGGTACAGAAGACGGCCGAGGGCGTCTCGATCTGGCACTGGGGCGACAACGGCAACAGCAAGGCTTACGTCGTCGCCTACCCGAAGGAGAAGCTCGGCGTCGTCTTCTTCGCCAACAGCGCGGGCGGCCTCTCCATCGCGCGCGAGCTGTTGGCCGAGGCGGTCGGCGGCTCGCAGCCGGCGCTCGCGTGGCTCGGCTACGAATCCTACAAGTCGCCGGCGCGGACGCTCCTCAAGGCCATCGTCGCGCGGGGCGCGGGGCCGGCCCTCGCCGAGTACCGCGAGCGGCGCGGGAGCCGCCCGACGCCCGAGGCCGTCACCGAGGCGCAGATGAACCGCATCGGCTACGACCTGCTCTCGCTGGGGCGCGCGGCCGACGCCGTCGAGGTCTTCCGTCTCAACGTCGAAGACCACCCGCAGTCCTCGAACGCCTACGACAGCCTCGGCGAAGCCTACATGGTCAAAGGCGACACCGAACTCGCCGTCAGGAACTACCAGAAGTCGGTCGAGCTCAACCCCGGCAACAAGCACGGCGTCGAGATGCTGAAGAAGCTCCGGGGGAATTAAGAGATTGCGGATTGCGGATTCGCGGCCCGGCGTGAGTTGAGCGTTACGGATTTTCGATTTCACCACGGAGGCACGGAGTTCTCACGGAGGGCACAGAGAAGAAGATGGTTTTCTCTGTGCC
>DASZKF010000473.1:0-6449 GCA_035947355.1 Pyrinomonadaceae bacterium
CCCCCCCCCCCCCCCCCCCCCCCCCCCCCCCCCGGCTCTGTTCTATCGGTTGCCCGTCTACCCTTGCGGCTCAGGCGGCTTGAAGAAGAGCTTCGCCACCTCGCAGGTGAAGCCGGGCAGCAAGGGCGATTCGAGACGGTCTTCGGCGTAGAGCGTCGCCGCCAGCTTCAACTCGCCCTCCTCGCGCCGGTGCACCTCGACGAGCCTCTGCATCCAGTTCACGACCCAGTACTCCCGCACCCCGCGGCGCGAGTAGAGCTTCAGCTTGGCCTGCCGGTCGCGCGTCTCGTTCGCCTCGCCGGGCGAGAGCACTTCGACGACCAGCTCGGGCGCGGCGTGGAGATGCCCGGCCTCGTCCGCCGTCGCCGCCAGACGCTCCCGGCTGATCCACACCACGTCCGGCGCGACGTTGTCGTCGTCCGAGAAGATCACGCCGGGCGCGCCCACAGCCACACCCCTTGCGCCATGGCGCTCGTCCCACTCGTTAATGAAGCGAGTTAGTTGGCCGCACGCGTACTGATGCTCGAAGCCGGGCTGCTTGGACACGTAAAGTTCTCCCTCAATCAACTCGTAGCGGTTGCCGTTGTCCGGCATCGCCAGGAGGTCGGCGGAAGTAAACTTGTGGGCAGTTGACACGGTTCCTCTCTTTCTCATCACGTACGCCGCAAGGGTGGGGGCGCTGGAGACCGGCAGTGCGTCGTCTACGGGTGGGCCGCTCGCCGGGTGGGTAGCCCCGGCCTCTTTACCGTCTTCTGCGCGGCATTGTAGACGAAAACGCCCGCGGGCGAAACAGGAAGAAATGATGAATGCGGAATGATGAACGATGAATAAAGGGCGGACTGAAGGGTTTTATTCATCATTCATCATTCCGCATTCATCATTTCCTCTTCTTGACTTTCCCCCGCCGCTTCGTTTTCAATCAATAGTGAGGTGCGCTCGATGCCCCGGCGGCCCCGGCCGGGGGCGTGCGCCCCTTTTTCGCACCGACATCCGAACGGCCCCCCGAGAGCCGTGCGGCACCTCCACCCCGCCGGCGCCGACCCGTGTGAGAGCATGTCAGTAGCTTCCGGCGTTTCCAGCCAGGCCGCCACGCTGCTCGTCGTAGACGACGACGCGGCGGCGCGCCGCAGCCTCCAGCGCGCCTTCGAGGCCGAGGGGCACCGCGTCGTGGCCTGCGCCGACGCGGCCGCCGCGCTGCGCGAGCTGCACCGCGCGGCGTGCGACCTCGTCGTCCTCGACATCGAGCTGCCGGGCGTCAGCGGCCTCGCCCTCTGCCGGCTGCTGCGGGCGCAGGCCAAGACGCGGCGGCTGCCCGTCGTCGTCGTCTCGGCCCACGACCGGGAGGAGTACAAGGTCGAGGCGTTCGCCGCCGGCGCGGACGACTTCGTCGTCAAGGGGCGGACGACGGCCGAGCTCCTGACGCGCGTCGGCGCGCACCTCGAGACGGCCGCGCGCGAGCGCGCCCTGCAAGGCAGCAACCGCGAGCTGGCCTTCCTCGCAGACCTCGGCCGGGGGCTGCTGCACGCGATGACCCCGGCCGAGGTGGTGCGCCGCGTCGCGGGCGCGACCTACGAGGGGGCCGACGCCGCGGTCTGCGCCGCGGTGCTCCTCGGCCAGGGGGCGGGCAAGGGCCCGGCCAACGGGCTGACCGTCTGCGTCTTCGACCGAGAGGGGAGCGCGGAGGAGGACGGCTCGCTGGTTGATGCAGAGCGTCTGCGCGGCTGGCTGCGCCCGTCGCCCTCGGCCCCCGAGCGCATCGCCGACGCGGGCCGCTTCCTCCTGCGCGACGAGGCGCACGAGGTCGAGTACGCCGCGCCGCTGCGGTTCGAGGGGCGGGCGCTGGGCGCGCTCGTCGTCGCCTTCGACCGCGCCGCCGACTGCGGGCCGACCGAGGAGCGCCTGGTCGAGGCCGCCGCGCAGCAGGCCGCGCTCGCCGCGCGCATCTCGACGCTCTACGACGCGGCGCGCGCGGCCTCCGTCACGCTCGCCCGCGAGGTCGAGCGGCGCACGGCCGAGGCCGAGAGCCAACGCCGCTTCACCGAGGCGATCATAGACAGCCTGCCCGTCTCGCTCTACGCCGTCGACCGCCGCCACCGCGTCGTCGCCTGGAACCGCCACCGCGAGCTGGGCGGGCAGGGCATCCCGCGCCGCGACGTGCTCGGCCGCAACGTCTTCGAGGTCTTGACGCGCCAGCCACGCGAGCAGCTCGAAGAGGAGTTCCGCCGCGCCTTCGAGACCGGCGAAATCGAGCGCATCGAGCAGGAGGGGCAGGGGCCGGACGGGAGCACGCGCCACTGGCTGGTCAGCAAAGTCCCGATGCGGATTGACGGCGGGGAGGTCTCGCACGTCATCACGGTCGGCGAGGACATCACCGAGCGCGTCCTGGCGAGCCGCGCCGTCGCCCGCTCCGAGAAGCTCGCGGCCGTCGGCCGCCTCGCCGCCGGCGTCGTCCACGAGATCAACAACCCGCTGGCGACCATCGCCGCCTGCGCCGAGGCGTTGGAGTCGCGCGCCGGCGAGGGCGCTTACGGCGCGGGCGCCGACGCGGACGACCTGCGCGAGTACCTGCGACTGATCCGCGGCGAGGCGTTCCGCTGCAAGCAGATCACGAACGGCCTGCTCGACTTCAGCCGCGCCCGCGCCGTCCAGCACGCGCCGGTCAACCTCTCCGAGGTGGTCGAGTCGGCGGCGCGCCTCCTGCTCCACCAGAAGCGGGGCGCGGCGATCAAGCTCGAGGTTGACATCGCCGAGGCGCTGCCGATGGTCTCGGGAGACGAGGGGCAGTTGCAGCAGGCCGTCATCATCCTCGCCGAGAACGCCATAGACGCGATGCCCGAAGGCGGGACGCTCACCCTCCGGACGCGGCGCGACGGCGAGGGCGGCGCGGCCGTCGAGGTGCGCGACACGGGGCAGGGCATCCCGGCGGAGATTCTGGAGAAGATTTTCGACCCGTTCTTCACCACCAAGGAAGTCGGGCGCGGGACGGGGCTTGGCCTGGCGGTCTGTTATGGTATTGTAACGGAGCACGGCGGGCGCATTACCGTCGAGTCCGCCGCGGGGCGCGGAAGCCTTTTCACCATCCGGCTGCCGGCCGCTAAAGAACAGCCCACGGAGAGCCGACCGACTTGAGCGAGAACCGACCGCCCGCGAGAATCCTCGTCGCCGAAGACGAGGCCAACCTGCGCCTCGTGATCCAGAAGGAGCTGGCCCGGCTCGGCCACGAGGTGCGGGCGGTGGGCGACGGCGAGGCGGCCCTCAGGCTCCTCGAAGAGAGCAACGTGGACGTGCTCCTCACGGACATCTCGATGCCGCGGATGGACGGGATGGAACTCCTGCGCCGCGTCCACCAGCGCCCCAACCCGCCCGAGGTCATCATGCTGACGGGCCACGCCACGGTCGAGTCGGCCATCGAGGCGATGAAGCTCGGGGCTTACGACTACCTCTCGAAACCTTACCGCCTCGCCGAGCTCGACGCGCTCGTCAACCAGGCGGCCGAGAAGCGAAGGCTGCGGGTGGACAACGCGCGGCTGCGCACGCTGGTCGAGCGGCAGACCTCGACGCCCGAGATCGTCTACGTCTCGGACGCGATGCGCGAAGTCATGCGACTAGTCGAGCGCGTCGCGCCGTCGGACGCTTCGGTCTTAATCACGGGCGAGAGCGGCACGGGCAAGGAGCTGGTCGCGCACGCCATCCACCGCCTCTCGAACCGCGCCGAGGGCTCTTTCATAGACCTCAACTGCGCGGCCTTCCAGGAGTCGCTGCTGGAGTCGGAACTGTTCGGCTACGAGGCGGGCGCGTTCTCGGGCGCGAAGGGGCGCAAGCTCGGCCTCTGGGAGCTGGCCGACAACGGCACGATCTTCCTCGACGAGGTGACGGAGCTGCCGCCGCAGTTGCAGTCGAAGCTCCTGCGCGCGATCGAGACCAACTCGTTCTACCGCGTCGGCGCGGTGCGCAAAGTCCAGGTCAACGTGCGGGTCGTGGCGGCGACGAACCGCGACGTGAACGAGGTCGTGGCCGACGGGCGCTTCCGCGCCGACCTGCTCTACCGCATCAACAGCTTCCAGATCAACCTGCCGGCCCTGCGCGAGCGCCGCGAGGACATCGAGCCGCTGGCGCGCCACCTCCTCAAGCTCCTGGGCGGCGCGAACCCGCCGGAGGTTGACGGGGACGCGCTCGAAGCGCTCCGCGCCTACGACTGGCCGGGCAACGTCCGACAGCTCCGCAACACTCTGGAGCGCGCCACCCTGCTCGCCAACGAGGGCCGCGTGACGCTGGCCGAGCTGCCGCCCGAGATCGCCAACCCCTCGGGCGCGCCGCGCGCGGGCCTCGCCGCCGCCGCGCCCGCCGCGGGCACGAACCAGCCGGCCGCGCCCCTGCGCGAGGTCGAGCGCCAGCAGATCCTCGCCGCCCTCGAACAGACCGGCTGGCACCGCGGCAAGACCGCCGAAATCCTCGGCATCTCCCCCTCCACGCTCTACCGCCGCCTGCGCGATTACAACTTAACAAAAAGGCAATAAAAAGTTTCGAGTTGCGAGTTTCGGGTTTCGAGTTCGCTCGGCATACGTTGCGCCTCTCGGCTCACGCCGAACGAACTCGAAACCCGAAACTCGCAACTCGAAACTTCTTCTAGCCGCCGCCGGTCGTCGTCCGCTGTTCGTTCTTCGGCTTGCCGAGGGTGCGGCGGGCGGTGTCGGCTTTGGCGGGGTCGCCGGTGCGCTCGTAGAGGGCGACGAGGCGCTCGAGGACGGCCGTCGCGCCGGGCTGGAGGCGGAGCGCCGCCTCGTAGTGTTTGATGGCCCGCCGCTCGCGGTTCTCGAATTCGAGCATGGAGGCGAGCTTGAGGTGCGCGTCGTACTCGCCCACCGCGCGCGCGAAGCTCTTGAAGGCGTCGTCGTACTTCCCGAGGCGCGCCTGGACGAGGCCGAGGTGGTTGTGGACGAGAGGGAAGTCGGGCGCGAGGCGGGCCGCCTGCCGCAGCCGCTTGAGCGCGCCGCCGAAGTTGTTCGAGAGGTAGAGCGAGTAGCCGAGGTTCGTCAGAAGGACCGGGTCTTGCGGCGAGGCAGAGAGGCCGCGCTCGTAAGCCTCCGCGGCCTGCCGGTGCCAGCCCAGCCGGTCGTAGGTGAGGCCGAGCAGGTTGTTCGCCTCGGCGAGGTTCTGGCCCGTCGCGGCGGCGACGGACAGCTCTGCGATCGCCTCGCCGAGGTGGCCGCGTTCGAGCAGCGCGCGCCCCTGCTCCAGCGGGTCTTTGGCGACGCCCTCGATGAACGGAACCCACACCGAAGGCTGCGGCAGCGCGAGAGACTGTTCGTCGGGGCGGACGATGTTGACGCCCTGCTCGGCGACCGGCGGCGCGGCGGGCTTATCGGAAACCCTCGGCCCGGCGGAGTTCGCGGGCGCTTCGGGCGCGGGCTGTGCGGCCGCGAGGTTCGGCGCGGCCTGCTTCTCCGAGGGCTTCTTCGCCGCCGCGTCCGAAGGCTTGCGGCTGCCGAAGAGGCGCGCGAGCGCGCGGAAGGGCGCGGTCAGCACGCGCACGAAGCCGTCGGCCTTCCGTTTCGACGGCGCGTCCTGAACAGCGGCCGCCGACACTTCCGGCGACGCTTCCGGCTCGGGCGCTTCGACCGCCGCGGCGATTGCCGCCGTCTCGGGCGCGGCGACGACGGGCCGCACGTCTCCGACGCAGGTCAGCTCCGCGGCCGGCGCGACGTTGCCGGGCGCGAGCGCGCCCGCGGCCAGCAGCGCGGCGGCGGCCAGGGCGTGCGTTCTGCGTCGAGACACGTGCGAACCTCCTACGGGTCGGAAAAGGGTCTGGCGTCGGGGAGTCTCCCGCGGGCCTTCAAGCGAAGCCCGCGTGGCGAAAGCTGAAGAATTATAAGCCACACCAAAGGTGATGTAAAAACGCGCCGGACCGGGGAAGGTTGAAAGGCGAGGCCGACGCGGTCAGTCGGCGCTCCGTTCGAAGGCGCGGCGCAGCTCGTCGGGAATCTCCACGGGGCGGCGCGTGTCGAGGTTGATGGCGACCTGCACGAGCGTCACGCTGGCGCGCGGCTCGGCCTCGCCGCGGCGGCGCAGCCGGTACTCGAAGGTCGCCGAACTGCGGCCGACACGCGAGACCGAGACTAAGACCTCGACCTCGTCGCCGTAGACGAAAGGGGCCGCGAACTCGGCCCGCGCGCTGACGGTCGGGAAGCCAACCCTTCGCTCGCCCACCAGCCGCGGGTAACTCACCCCGCACCGCGCCGCGAAGAACTCCTCCATCGCCGCGTGGCAGTAATGCAGCAGCGCCGGGTAGTAGACCAGCCCCGCCGGGTCGCAGTCGCCGAAGCGCACGGTGATGAGGGTGGAGAAGGGCATACAAAAGTTTCGGGTTACGAGTTTCGGGTTTCGAGTTCGGGCTTTGAAAGTTCAGCCCTTCAACCCACGGGAAACAAACTCGAAACCCGAAACTCGTA
>DASZKF010000474.1:0-2562 GCA_035947355.1 Pyrinomonadaceae bacterium
CCGGCGGGACTTGAGGCGCCCTCTCTCACGGTCGGGCTTCTGACTATTGCGCCGGACGCGTCGGTCGTGGATACTTGGCCGTCGGCCTCGCCTCTTCTTGGTTGAAACACGAGACGGCAAACGGGGTGAATCTGTTGCGGCCTGACGCGGGCGTGTTGGCGGCCGCGCCGTGGGGGCGGCGCGCGCAGCTCCTGCGCGTGCTCGGCGTGACGTTCGGGCTGGCGGTGACGGTCGGCAACACCATCGGGGCCGGCATCCTGCGCACGCCGGGCGAGGTCGCGGCGCAGTTGCCTTCGGTCTGGCTGTTGATGGGCGCGTGGGTCGTCGGGGCGCTCTACGCGCTGCTCGGCGCCAACTCGGTGGCCGAGCTGGGCACGATGATGCCCTGCTCGGGCGGGCAGTACGTCTTCGCGCGGCGCGCCCTCGGCCCCTACGCGGGGTTCGTCGTCGGGTGGAGCGACTGGGTCTCGACGTGCGGGTCGGCCGCGGCCGTCGCCATCGTCATCGGCGAGTACACGGGCGTGCTCGTGCCCGTGCTCGCGCCGCACGCGATGGCGCTCGCGGCGGGCGTGGTGCTCGCCTTCGCCGGGCTCCAGTGGCGCGGCATCCACTGGGGCAGCGGCGCGCAGAACCTGACGAGCCTCGTCAAGGCGCTGGCCTTCGTCGCCTTCATCGCCGCGTGCGTCGCCTGGGGCGGGGGCGGCGCGCTCGCGGGCGGGGCGACTCCGGCGGCGACGGCGGGCGCGTCGCTGCTGCTGGCTGTGACCGTGGCGCTACAGGCGGTCATCTACACCTATGACGGGTGGACGGGCGTCATCTACTTCTCGGAGGAGGTGCGCGACCCCGCGCGCGACATCCCGCGCTCGCTCTTCGGGGGCGTGCTGGTGGTGGCGGCCATCTACCTCCTCTTCAACCTCGCGCTGCTCTACGTGCTGCCGGTCGGGCGGCTGGCGGGCGAGCCTTTGGCGGCGGGCGCGGCGGCCGCGGCGCTCTTCGGCGAGCGCGGCGACACGCTGATCCGCGCGCTGACGGTCGTCTCGCTTTTGAGCGCCGTCAACGCCCTGCTGCTGATTGCGACGCGCGTGCCCTTCGCGATGAGCCGCGACCGCCTCTTCCCGGCGTGGGCCGTCCGCGTCAACCGCGGCGGGACGCCGACCGTCGCGCTCCTCTTCAGTTTGGCGGCGACGCTGCTCTTCCTCACGGGCGGCGGCTTCAACCAGGTCATCGCCGTGCTCGCCTTCTTCTTCGTCGCCAACTACGCCGTCTCGTTCACGGCCGTCTTCGTCCTGCGCCGCCGCGAGCCCGAAGCCCCGCGCCCCTTCCGGGCCTGGGGCTACCCCTGGACGACGGCGCTCGCGCTCCTCGGCTCGCTCGCCTTCATGGCCGGGGCCGTCGCGACCGACACCCGCAACAGCCTCTACGCCCTCGCCCTCCTCGCGCTCAGCTACCCGGCCTACCTCCTCGTCAAACGCCGCGCGGGTGACGCCGGGGAAAACACGGGAAGAAGAAATGATGAATGATGAATGCGGAATGATGAATAAAGACGGCTCGAACGACGAAGGGCGACGGGCCGCACATTCATCATTCCGCATTCATCATTTGTCTTTTCATCCCGCCCGTCCCTGTTTATATTTCCTCTCTAAGGATGTTCTTCTACTGTCTACTGACTACTGGCTACTGTCTACTTGAGTCTTATGTACCATCACATCCAGTTCCGCATCGAAGACCGCGTCGGGCGGGTGGCGTTCGCGCGGCCGCCGCTGAACGTCTTCACCATCGCGATGATGCGCGAGATAGACGCGGCGCTGACCGAGTGCATGGGGCGGCGCGAGATGGTGGCGGTCGTCTTCGAGTCGGTGGCGGGCTCGCGGGCCTTCAGCGCCGGCGTCTCCATCGAGGAGCACGCCGAGGAGACCGTCTACCAGATGCTCGAATCCTTCCACCAGGTCTTCCGCACGCTGGAGCAGATGGGGAAGCCGGCCGTGGCGGTTGTGGACGGGGCGGCGCTGGGCGGCGGCTGCGAGCTGGTCGCCGGCTGCGACATCGTCATCTCGGGGCCGCGCGCCAAGTACGG
The DNA here is from genome assembly GCA_035947355.1 of Pyrinomonadaceae bacterium. Lineage (GTDB taxonomy): Bacteria > Acidobacteriota > Blastocatellia > Pyrinomonadales > Pyrinomonadaceae > QHXN01. The sequence goes on from DASZKF010000474.1 coordinate 2,075, forward strand.
CCAGCCCGAGATCAAGCTCGGCGTCTTCCCGCCCGTGGCGGCCGTCCTCCTGCCGCGCGTCATCGGCGAGCGGCGGGCGCGCGAGCTGCTCCTGACGGGCGAGCTGTTCGGCGCCGACGAGGCGCTGCGGATGGGGCTCGTGAACTACGTCGTCGAGAGCGACCAGCTGGAGGCGAAGTTGCAGGAAATCCTGGGCCGCCTGCGCGAGCTGTCCGCGCCGGCGCTGGAGATGACGCGCCGCGCGATGGACTCCGCGCGGGGCCGCCCCTTCCTCGAAGCCCTGGAGCGCGCCGAAGACATCTACCTCAACGAACTGATGAAGACCGAGGACGCCCACGAGGGCGTCAAGGCTTTCATCGAGAAGCGCAAGCCGGAGTGGCGGAATAAGTAAGTTTCAAGTTACGAGTTTCAGGTTTCAAGTTAAAGAGAAGTCTGTGAGAGAAGGTGAGGGGCCGCGGCCGCGTTGAACTTTAAGCTGGTTCAACGCG
>DASZKF010000475.1:0-4456 GCA_035947355.1 Pyrinomonadaceae bacterium
GCGCTCGCCGAGACGGAGCGCGACGGCGACGAGCGCCCGCGCCGTCGCGGCGTCGGGCGCCACGGCGTGCGCGCGCTCGAAGAGGTCGCGGGCGGCGCGGAGGTCTTCGGCGCTGCCGGCGGCGAAGCGTATCTGCCCGAGGTTGACGAGCGCGCTCGGCTGGCGCGGGTCTATCTTGAGCGAGGCCTCGAACTGCGCGGCGGCGAGCCGGGGCCGGTTCGCCCGCATCAGGATCACGCCGTAGTTGTTGCGCGCCGAGGCGAGCAGCGGCGCGGCCTCGACCGCCGCGGCGAAGTGTCGCTCGGCCGCCTTGAGGTCGCCCGCGCGGTCGGCCAGCACCCCGAGGTAGGTGTGCGCCAGTGCCCGGTCGCCGCCCGCGGCCAGCGCCCGCTCGAAGGCGGCCCTGGCCGACGCCGCGTCGCCGCGCTCGAAGGCCGCGACGCCCTCCGCCAGCGCCCGGTCGGCCCGCCCCTGGGCGGCGGGCGCGGCGCCGGCCGGCGCGGCGCAGACGAGTGCCAGCCCCGCCGCCGCGCAGGCCGCTCGCCACCAAGACTTTCGCCGGCCGTTGCCCATCCGCGTTAACCTCTCTGCGCCCCTCCCATTCTACTCCGCCGGCCCCGCCGACGCCCGCGCCCCGGCGCCCCCAAAACGAACGGCGCGGAAAGGACGAGACGTCTACTTCCCGCGCCGCTCGGCTTCGGAACTCGCCCGCCTTAGAAGATGACGCGGGCCCGTAGCTGGATGACGCGCGCCCGGTCGTCGACGCTCTGGAAGCCGAAGTTCCCGACGTCGCGCAGGTCGGTCGTCGGGCGGAAGAAGCCGTGCCGGTTGAAGAGGTTGAAGGCCTCCGCGCCCAGCTCCAGCGTGAGGGTCTCGGTGATCCGCGTCTTCTTCAGCAGGCTCAGGTCTTCGTTGTAGAACGGGTCGGAGAGCACGTCGGCTAAGGCCGGCGCCGTGTTGCCGAAGAAGACGAGCGGGTTGGCGTAGTAGTTTCGGTAAGCGGCGGCGGTGACGTCGGTGGTCGGCGGCGCCTGGAAGTTCGGCGGGGGCGCGAAGGCCGCCGGGTTGATGATCTGCACGCCGAGCCGGTTGTCGATGAACTGCCCGCTCCCTTCGACGGGCGCCCCCGTACGATTCAGGCGCAGGGCGCCGAGGTAGCCCACGTCCTGTAGGAAGTTGGTGTTGCCCGGCTCGGTCGTGAAGAACGACAGCGGCGTCCCCGACTGGTAGCGGTGGATGCCGCTCAACTGCCAGCCGCCGACGAGCCGGTCGATAATGCCGCCCCGGTTCAGCCAGCGCTTGCCCCGCCCGAACGGCAGCTCGATGAGGTAGTTGATGACCAGCACGTGGGCCGGGTTGTTCGGCGAGATGGTGCGCGCCGACGCGATGTCGAACGGGTTCTGCAGGACGCCCGCCTGGGGCCCGAGGCCGCCGCCGCCGCCGAAGAGGTCTTCCGAGGCGTCCGTCAGCAGCTTCGAGAAGGTGTAGGAGGCGCCGGCCTGGATGCCCTGCGCGAAGCGCCGTTCGAGCTTCAGCTGCATGGCGTGGTAGTCGCTGCGGCCGCGGCTCTCCAGGATGTTGTTGATGCGGTTGTACTGCGGGAACGGCCTGAGCGCCTGCGCGACCGTGCCGCCGAAGCCGGGGAAGACGGCGTCGTTGCTCGACGGGAGCGTGACGCCGACGCTCTGCGCGTAAGCGACGACGTCGGGGTCGGCGAGGGCCGCGCTGAGCGGCATGACGAGGACGGGGAAGCCGAGGCGCAGCGCGTTGAGCGGCAGCGCGTTGAGGCGGCCGAAGTTCGAGCGCAGGCGCGTCGCGCGGTGGCCGATGTAGCCGGCCGAGGTGACGAAGTTCCAGGGCAGCTCGCGCTGCACGTCGAGGCTCCACTGGAGGGTGCGGCCGGTCTTAAAGTCCGGGTCGAAGAACTGGACGTCGGAGCCGAGGAACTGCGAGTTCGGGGCGACGGGCGGGGTCGCCGGGTAGGACGAGAGGAAGAAGGCGGCCTGGCGGCAGTCGTCCACCGGCCGGCAGAAGGGCTGGCGCGGGCCGCTGTTCGAGTTGAAGCCGATGAGGCCCGTGTTGAGGACGTTGCCCCCCTCGAAGCCGTAGATGACCGGCGCGTAGTAGAGGCCGGCGCCGCCGCGCACCACCGTCCGGTTGTTGAGGGCGTAGGCGAAGCCGGCGCGCGGCCCCCAGTTACTGTAATCGGTCTCGACCAAGGTCTCGCTCCGGGCCTGGATGCCGCCCTGCCCGCCCGCGCCGGCGAGCGCGCCGGGCCGGCCGCCGGCCTCGGGGTTCGGGGCCGTCGGGTCGAAGCCGCGGAAGCGGTTGCGGGCCTCGCTGCGCATGCCGGGGATGTCGTAGCGCAGGCCGAGGTTGAGCGTCAGGTTCTGCGTCACCTTCCAGTCGTCCTGGATGAAGTAGCCGTGGGTGAGCTGGCGGAAGGCCGGGTCTATGGAGTCCGTCGAGTTAAACGAGAACTCGGTGGCGCCCGTGATGAGGCTGGCGATGGGCCAGCCGCCGTCCGGGTCGCGGTTGGCGGCCGTCTGGTCGTGGCGGAAGTTGAAGCTCGCGCCAGGGTCGATGCGCTGGAAGAAGTTGAACTGGGAGGGGCGGACGTCGCCGCCGAACTTCAGGGTGTGGTTGCCGCGCACCCAGGTCACGAAGTCGGAGAACTGCCAGTTGGTGTCGCGGATACGGTCGGTGAAGAAGCTGGAGCCGATCTCCTGATAGGAGCGCGGGTTGTCCGAGCCGAAGGAGTCGCCGTAGCCGGGGAAGCCGATGCGCGGGAAAGCGATGCGCTGCGTGGCGTTGGCCGGCAGCCCGAGCGTCGTCGGGTCGAACCCCTCGGTCGTGTTGCGGTTCGCCACGTCGTAGCGCGTGAGCCCGAGGTTGAAGTGGTTGAGCAGCGTCGGCGAGGCCGTCCAGTCGTGCTGGAGGCGGAAGAAGTGCGAGCGGAAGGCCTGCGCCCAGACGTCCTGGTTGATGAACGGGAGCGGGAAGCGCGGGAAGCGGTTCGCGAAGCTGGCGAGGCGGTCGTTGGTGCGCCGCGAGTAGCTGCCCGTCAGCCGCTGCGCCTGCGTCAGCACGAAGTCGAGCTTGGCCGTGAACTGATCCATGTCGGTCGGGCGCGCCGACGACGCCAGGTAGTTGCGGAAGACGGTCGAGCCGCCCGGCCCGGTGCGGTTCGGGAGCGGGAAGAACTGGAGCGCGGCGAGCCCGGCCGGGTCGATGAGGTCGGGCCGCAGGTCGAGGCGGTTGCCGGCGATGGCCTCGCGCGTGGACGGGTCCTGCCGCGGGTTGTAAATCTGGATGGGGCGGCCGAAGAACTGGAGGACGTAGGGGTCGGTGAGCAGCTCGGAGAAGTCGCCGCGGCGCATCCGCTCGGTCGGGACGGTGATGATCGCGTTCTCGCCCTGCGTGAAGCGGTAGCCCTCGTAGTTGAAGAAGAAGAAGCCGCGATCCTTCATGCTCTTGAGGGCCGGGCCGCCCTCGCCGAAGTTCGGGAGGTAGATGGGGCCGCCGATGTTGAAGCCGAAGTCGTTCTGGTTGTCGCGGTTGCGCGGGAGGTTCTCCTCGCCGTTGGCGTCGCGCCCGGCCGCGTTGTTGCGGAAGGTGTTGGCGTTGAAGACCTCGTTGCGCAGCAGGTTGTAGAGCTCGCCGTGGAACTCGTTGGTGCCGGACTTGAGGGTGAAGTTGACGATGCCGCCCGAGGAGTTGCCGAACTCGGCCGAGTAGGTCGAGGTCGAGAGCGTGAACTCCTGGAAGGCGTTGGGGCCGGGCGCGACCTCGGAGAAGAACGTGCCGTTCTGCGTGCGGCGGGTGGCCGCGCCGTCGATCAGGATTTCGGTGCCGAGCGCCTGGCCGCCGCTGACGCGGAAGTTGGTGGTGCTGGTGGGCGAGCCGCTCGCGCCCGTCGAGACGTTGCTGTCGAGGAAGATGAAGGAGAGCGGCGTGCGCCCGGCGAACTCCGACTGCACCTGCAGCGGCAGCTCCTTCACCTGCCGCTCGTTGACGTTCGTCTGCCGGACGGGCGTGTCGCTCTGGATGACGGCCCCCGCCTCGGCCGTGACGTTGACGACCTCGCCGACCCCGCCGACCTCTAGCTGGAAGTCAACGCTGTGCGTGGTCTGGACGGCCACCTTGTACTCCTCGACCGTGGCGGTCTTGAAGCCGGGGGCCTCGGCCGAGACGCGCCAGCGCCCGGCCCGCAGCTCGGGCAGCGTGTAGCCGCCCTCGTCGCTCGTGGCCGCCTCGCGGGCCTCGCCCGTCTCCAGGCTGGTGGCGGTGATTTTGGCGTTGGCGACGACGGCCCCGCCGGGGTCCGTCACCGTCCCGGTGATCGAGCCGCGGTCGCTCTGGGCGAGCGCCGGCGCGGCACATAAGACGAGCGTCAAAGCCAGCAGCGCGGCCGCGCTAAGCTTGTGCAATCTCATAAACTCACCTTCCCCCGAAT
>DASZKF010000476.1:0-10766 GCA_035947355.1 Pyrinomonadaceae bacterium
TCACCGGCGCGTTCTCCGACACCGGACGTGCCTTCATCGGCGCGTTCTCCGACACCGGGCGTGCCGCCCTCGGCGACGCCGGCGCCCATGCCGGTGGTACGCCCGATGGCCGCGCCGCCGTGGACGCCGCCCGCGTCGCCGCCGCCCGCGCCGGTGTCGCCACCGCCGCCCAATCCTTCGTCTCTCTCGTCACGTTCCCTGGACATCTCCTGCGTCTCCTTTGTGAGAAGTCTCGCCCCCCACCGGAGCGGAAGGCTGCATACGGTTCCTGCCGGGATGAAAGCGTTGCTTGAAGTTGCGGCGGAGGATAACACAACTTGCGTCCGATGGAACCATTCTTTCGCCCGCGCCGCTGAAAAAATTCCGCGGCCCCGCGGCGCGCGAAGCGACGCCGGTTGCCCGCGCCCTCGCCGAGCGTTCATAATGCGCTCGCCGCAACAACCCGCGACCAATTTTTTTGCCGAAGCCCGCAGACGATGGAAGCGCTCACGTCAGCCCTCGCAGTCCTGACGGCGATGATCACGCCGGCCGTCCTCATCTCCGCCTGCGGCGCCCTGATCCTCTCGACCTCGACGCGCTTGGGCCGCGTCGTAGACCGCGTCCGCCTCCTCATAGACCGCTTCGAGGAGATGTCGCAGAGCAGTGACGAGGTGCAGCTCTACGAGGAGCGGCGCGTCGTCATCTTCGAGATGCTTGACCGGCTGACCGACCGCGCCCGCCTGCTCCAGCGCGGGATGACCGTCTTCTACCTGTCGCTGGCGGCCTTCGTCCTGACGAGCATCGCCATCGGGCTGGTGACGGCCGTCGGCGGCGCGGCCTACGCGTGGCTCGCCGTCGCGACGGGGCTGCTCGGCTCCTCCGGCCTCTTCTACGGGAGCGTCCTGCTGGTCTTCGAGGCGCGGCTCGCCCTCTCGACCATCAACGCCGAGATGGACTTCATCTGGAAGCTCGGCCGCGCGCTCGCGCCGCCCGACCTGGCGAACACGCGCAGCCCGCACTTCAACCCGCTGACCCTGAGGCGGCGGCCCTGAACGACAGGCCCGTTCCCGCGCGCGCGAACCGCCCGCGCCCGCGGAGCCGAAACCTTCGCCCCGAGACCGGAAGCCGACATGAGAACAGCCTTCGCTTGCCTCCTCGTACTCTGCGCCGCCCTTTCCGCCCCCGCCCAGCCCGCATGGCCCTCGCCGGGCGTCGCCGAGCTGCACCGGCTGGACCTGCTCCCGGCCTTCAGGCGTTCGGTCAAGGTCGGCAGCGTCTCCAGCTACGACCGGACGGGCGGCAACGACGACGGGTTCAAAGGCACCTACTCGTTCCTGCGTAAGGAGCCCGGCGGGCTGGTCATCGCCGACCTGAAGGGGCCGGGCGTCGTCTACCGGATTTGGACTCCCACGCCGTCCGACGACACCGTCGAGTTCTACTTCGACGGCGAGGCCGGCCCGCGGCTCAGACTGCCCTTCATAGACCTGTTCAGCGGCAAGCAGTACCCCTTCCTGCCGCCGGTGGCCGGGGTCGGGGCCGGCGGCTTCTACTCCTACGTGCCGCTGCCATACAAAGAGTCGCTCAAGGTAATCGTCAAAGCCGACCGGTTCAACTTCTACCAGATCAACTACGCGACCTACCCCGAAGGCGCGGGCGTCGAGTCCTACGCGGCCGGGGCTTCGGCCGAGTTCAGGTCGCACCTCGAAAGGGCGCGGGAGATGTTCGCCTCCTCCGGCTCCGACCTCAGCTCCTTCGGCGCGCCCGAGGGCCGTCCCGTGCGGAGGCGCAAGGCCCGCGGGGCGCTCGCGCCGGGCGGGGCCTTCACGGTCTTCGAGTCGCGGCGGCCGGGGCGCGTCGTCGGGCTCAAGCTCGGCCCCGCCGCCTCGTTCGCCGGCAAGGCGCGAGACCTCCTGCTGCGCGCCTACTGGGACGGGGAGAGCCGCCCGGCCATCAACTGCCCCGTCGGCGACTTCTTCGGCTACTCCTGGGGCGAGCCGGCCGTCAAGTCCGTGCCCCTCGGAACGAACGGCGGCACCAACTACGTCTACCTGCCGATGCCCTTCGACAGGTCGGCGAGAATCGAGTTGGTGTCGGAGAGGCGCGGCGGCCCGCCCGTGCGGGTCGAGGCCGAGGTCGCCTTCACAGACCAGGGGCGTGCGCGCGGGGAGGGCAGGCTCTACGCCCTCTGGAGGCGGGAGAACCCGACCCGCGAAGGCCGGCCCTTCACGTTCGTGGAGGCCAAAGGCAGAGGCCACGTCGTCGGCTTTATCTTGCAGGCGCAGGGGTCGCGGCCGGGCGACATCACCGAGTTCTTCGAGGGCGACGACCAGACCATTATTGACGGCGAGCTGGCCGTCCACGGCACCGGCTCCGAAGACTTCTTCAACGGCGGGTGGTACGACGTGCCGGGCCGCTGGGAAGACAGGGTCTCGCTGCCCCTGAGCGGGAGCCTCGACTTCAAGCGCTACCTGGGGCGCACCGGCGGCTACCGCTTTCTGCTCGCCGACGCCTACCCGTTCAGACGGAGCGTGCTCTCGACCATCGAGCACGGGCCGTCGGGCAACAACTTCCCGGCGGACTACGCGGCGGTCACGTTCCTGTACGCCGACCGCAACCTGCTGGCGGACGCCGCGCTCCCGCCGCCCGCCGACAGGGCGGTCACAGACCCGACGAGCGTCGTCTTCACGCCCGGCTGGAACACCCCCGTCCACGCCTTCTCCTGGTCGAACGCCGTCCTGCTGAAGAAGGACGACCGCGTCGGCGGCGAGCAGCTCCGGCACCTCTCTTTGCAGGCCGAAGGGCGCGAGGTCTTCGGCCCGCACTACATCTCTTTCATCTGCGAGATGCCGGCGGCCGGCAAGTATCGCGTCTCCGTCCAGGCCATCGAAGGCCCTTCGCAGGGCATCGTCCAACTCTTCCTGAACGAGGTCGGAGTCGGGCCGCCCGCCGACCTCTACTCGGCCGAGAGGAGAAAGAGCGGCGAGATTCCGATGGGCGAGCTCGACTTGGAGGAGGGCGAGAACCGGGTCATGTTCAAGATAGTCGGCAAGAACGAACGCTCGGCGGGCCTCTGGTTCGACATCTACCGCATCATCTTCGAGCGGGCCGGGTGAAGGTCGCCGATGGGTCTCAGATTAAAGAGGGCGGCGGCCGTGCTCCTGTGCGCGCTCTGCGCCTGCCAGGGCGCGGCGGCCCGTTCGCGGGGTCTGACCTCTTACGTTGACCCGTTCGTCGGCGCGGACGGCGGCGGCAACACCGTGCCGGGCGCGGCCGTCCCCTTCGGCTTCGCCAACCCGAGCCCCGACACCGAGCCCAACCCGGACCCGAACAGTTGGGCCACCAACGGCTACGAGTCGGACAAGCCCATCATCGGTTTCAGCCAGACCCACGTCTCAGGCACGGGCGGCGAGGGCAAGTACGGCAACTTCCGCGTCACGCCGGAGACGGGGGACGTTAACCCGCAGCGACTCGCCTCGCCGAAGGAGGACGAGAGGGCGGAGCCCGGCTACTACGCCGTCAGGCTCACGGGGCCGGACGTCCTGGCCGAGTTGACCGCGACGCGCCTCGTCGCCGTCCACCGCTACACCTTCCCCGAGACGGCGCGCGCCCACCTGCTCGTGGACGCCGGCTCGGTCGTCTTCACGGGCGGCGGGGCGGGCCGGCGGCAGCGGCCCATCGCCAGCCGCGCGCGCGTCGTCGCGCCCGACCGCCTGGAAGGGATGGGGAGCTTCATCGGCGGCTGGAACCCTTCGCCCTACACGCTCTACTTCGCCGCGCGGTTCTCGCGCCCGTCGGACGCTTCGGGGACGTGGCGCGGCGCGGAGGTCTACCCCGGCGCGCGCTCGGTCGCCGGCGAGCAGACCGGCGCCGGGGCGTACCTCTCCTTCGACGCGGCCCGCGGCCTTCAGGTCGAGGTTAAGATCGGCCTCTCTTTCGTCAGCGTCGAGAAGGCGCGCGAGAACATCGAGCGGGAGACGCGCGGCGCGGGCTTCGAGGAGGTGCGCCGCCGCGCCGCGCGCGAGTGGGAACAGGTCCTCTCGAACATCGAGGTCGAAGGCGGCAGCGGAGAGGAGCGCCGCATCTTCTACACCGCGCTCTACCGCTCGCACTACATGCCGCACGACCTGACGGGGGAGAACGCCTGGTGGCGTTCGGGCGAGCCGCACTACGAGGACTACTACGCCCTCTGGGACACGTTCCGCACGCTCCACCCGCTGCTGACGCTCGTCCAGCCCCACCGCCAGCGCGACATGGTGCGCTCGCTCGTGGACACCTTCCGCCACACCGGCTGGATGCCCGACGCGCGCATCGCCGGCTCGAACGGCATGACGCAGGGCGGGTCGAACTCCGACGTGCTCGTCGCCGACGCCTTCGTCAAGGGCCTGAGAGGGATTGACTACCGGACGGCCTACCGGGCGATGGTCAGGAACGCCGAGGAGGACAGCCCGCGCCCGCTCTACGAGGGCCGCGAGGTCGGAGAGTACAAAGCGCGCGGGTTCCTGAGCACGGGGCACGAGCGGTCGGCCTCGCGCACGCTCGAATACGCCTACAACGACTTCTGCCTCGCGCAGGTGGCGCGGGGCCTGGGCAGGGCCGCCGATCACCGCAAGTACCTCGCGCGCTCGCGCAACTGGGCGAACCTGTGGGACGCCGAGACGAAATCCGTCCGGCCGCGCGAGCCCGACGGCAGTTGGATGGAGCCCTTCGACAAGACGCGGCTCTACATGCTCGACTACCCGCGCTTCATCTGGATGAGCGCCCCTTACTACGAAGGCTCGGCCTACCAGTACTCCACCTACGTCCCGCACGACGTGCGGGGGCTCATCAACCGGGTGGGCGGCGACGAGCTGTTCGTCCGCTGGCTGGACGCGTTCTTCGGCCAGTCCGGGGGCGGCGAGCCGCTGCGGCCCGAAGGGCTTTACACGCAGGGGAACGAGCCCGACCTCCTCGCCCCTTTCCTCTACACGCACGCGGGGCGCGCCGACAAGGCGCAGGCGCAGGTCCGAAGGCTTTTGCGGAAGGAGTACCGGGCGGGGCGCTCGGGGCTGCCGGGCAACGACGACGCCGGCACGATGTCTTCGTGGTACGTCTGGAACGCCGTCGGGCTCTACCCGAACGCCGGCCAGGGCTTCTACTACATCGGCAGCCCCGTCTTCAGCCTCGCCAGAATCCGCCTCGGCCCGAACCGCGCCTTCACCATCGAAGCGCCGGGCGCTTCCGCCGAAAACATCTACGTCCGGGCCGCGCGGCTCAACGGCCGGCCGCTCGACCGCGCGTGGCTGACGCACGCGGAGATCGCGCGGGGCGGCAGACTGGTCTTACAGATGAGCGCCGAGCCGGCCCGGTGGGGCCGCGCGAACCGCCCGCCCTCCGTGACTCCGGAATCGGGCGGTTAAGCGCCTCGACATCAGGCCCGTCCGTTAATAAACTCGGGGCGATGCTGTTGACGCCGGCCGGAGCGCGCTCCGTGATGCTCGCCGCACAGGGGCTCCACCGCCGCCCCGCGAAGAAGGCCACGAAGCCGGACGTGCTGCGCGCCGTCCGCCGCATGGGCGCGCTCCAGATAGACACCATCCACGTCGTAGCCCGCAGCCCCTACCTCGTACTGTGGAGCCGCCTCGGGCGTTACGACCCGCGCTGGCTCGACGAGCTGCTCGCCGAGGGCAAGCTCTTCGAGTACTGGTCGCACGAGGCCTGCTTCCTCCCCGTAGAGGACTACCCGCTCTACCGCCACCGCATGCTCGACGCCGAGTCGCAGGGCTGGCACTACTCCCGGCCGTGGGTCGAGTCACACCGCGCGGAAGTCGAACGCCTACTCGCCTTCATCCGCGAGCGCGGCGCGGTGCGCTCGGCGGACTTCGCGCGCACGGACGGGAAGGCGGGCGGCTGGTGGGAGTGGAAGACCGAGAAGCGGGCGCTGGAAATGCTCTTCACGTCGGGCGAGCTGATGATCGCGCGGCGCGTGAACTTCCAGAGGGTCTACGACCTGCGCGAGCGTGTCCTCCCCTCCTGGCGTGACGAGCGGCTCCCCCCGGTCGAAGAGGCGCGGCGCGAGCTGGCGCTCAAGGCCGTCCGCGCCCTGGGCGTGACCACGGCGCGCTGGGTCGCCGACTACTTCCGGACGGGGAAGCGGGAGACGATAGAGACGGTGTCGGCGCTCGCGCGCGAGGGCCCGCTACTCACCGCCCGTGTCGAGGGCTGGGACGAGCCCGCCCTCTTCCACCCGGACAACCGCAAGCTCGTCGAGGCGGCGGCTTCGGGCAGGCTCAAGCCCGAGCTGACCACGCTGCTCTCGCCCTTCGACCCGCTGGTCTGGGACAGGGCGCGTGCGCGGGCGGCGTTCGGCTTCGACTACCGGCTGGAGTGCTACACGCCCGCGCCGAAGAGGCGCTACGGCTACTTCACGCTGCCCGTCCTGTGGCGCGGGGCGCTCGTCGGGCGGTTGGACGCGAAGGCCCACCGGAAGGAGGGGGTCTTCGAGGTGAAGTTTTTCCACCTCGAGCGGGGTGTGGTCGCGGGCGAGCCTCTGGTCGGCGACGTGTCCGCGGCGATACGGGAGTGTGCCGACTGGCACGGGACGCCCGAGGTCGTCGTGCGGCGGTCGGAGCCGAAGACGCTCGCCGCGCGAATAGCGGCGACCGTTACCCGACAGTAATACGTACCCGGCACTTTCGCCCCGGAGGCTGAAGCGCGTACAGCTTGTGCTCTTTAACTGTGAGAACTTCCGGGTATACTTACACGCGGGCGAGGCGAGGACGAGGCGGAGGCGGTTTTAGACTAGCATCAGGGATGATCATGACAGCAGAGTGTCGGCCGAACTACTTGGCTTTATACGAATCAGGCGAGCTGGCCGAAAGGGTGCAAGCCCTTGAGAAGCTGCTGCTGAGCTGCACGGTCTGCCCGCTCGACTGCGGCAACGACCGCACGCGGGGTGAGCTGGCGCGCTGCTACTCGGGCCGGCTCCCCGTCGTCTCCTCCTACACGCCGCACTTCGGCGAGGAGCCGGCGCTCGCGGGCGCGCGCGGCGCGGGCAACATCTTCTTCGGCAACTGCAACCTGCGCTGCGTCTACTGCCAGAACTACCAGATTTCGCAGGCGCACAAAGAGCAGATCAAGAACGAGGTGACGCACGAGCGGCTGGCCGGGATGATGCTGGAGCTTCAGGCGCGCGGCTGCCACAACATCAACTTCGTCTCGCCGACCCACTTCGCGCCGCAGATGGCCCGCGCCGTCCTGCTCGCCGCCGCCGAAGGGCTCAGGCTCCCGCTCGTCTACAACACGAACGCCTACGACTCGGTCGAAGTCCTCCGCCTCCTCGAGGGCGTCGTGGACATCTACCTGCCCGACCTCAAGTACGCGGACTCCGCCGAGGGCTACGCTTACTCGAAAGTCCCGGCTTACGCCGAGCACGCCCGCGCCGCCCTGCGCGAGATGCACCGGCAGACGGGCGACCGGCTCGTCTTCGGCGAGGACGGCCTGCTCAAGCGCGGCCTCGTCGTCCGCCTGCTCGTCCTGCCGAACGACGTGGCGGGCGTGCGCGAGTCCCTGGAATGGATCAGGGGCGAGCTGAGTCCGCGCGTCGCGGTCTCGCTGATGGCGCAGTACTACGCGACGAACAAGGCGGCGACCGACCCGCGCTACGTCCTGCTCTCGCGCCGCATCTCGGAGAGAGAGTGGTGGCGGGCCGTCTCTCTGCTCGACGAGCTGGGGATGGAGGAGGGCTGGATGCAAGAGTACGACGGCGCGTCGCACTACTACCGCCCCGACTTCACGGACCCCGAGACGCCCTTCAAGGACATCCGCGACTTCCAGGCGTGACGGCGGCGCGCGGCATCGGGCGGCGAAGGCGAGACCGCCCGAGGTGCTTCGGCGGCCTGAATCCGAAAGGATGGATTCTCGTCCGCTTTATCTTTCAACCGCCCGGCGACGCAGTAAAAGCATTTCAGATGTCGGAGCCGGCTAAGGTTAAAAGGACTCTTTTCCCGCCCCCCGCGCGCCCGTGGCCCCGCCGCGCGCGAGGTCTGCGGGTTGCATTCGCTCTCCGGCAGCAGTCCCAATCTCTGTTCGAGGAGCGTCAAAATGTTCAGAAGGATTCTCTCGGTCGCGCTCGTCGCCTCGCTGCTCTCCCTGGCCGGGGCCGCCCCCGCGCGCGCCGCCGGCCCGAAGTCGGAGGCGGAGAAGGAAGCACGCTTCGTCGAGAAGCTGAAGCAGGAAGTCGCCAGACTCGGCGCCGGCCCCGAGGCGCGCGTCGAGGTCAGACTCAAAGACAGGACGAAGCTCAAGGGCTACGTCTCCGGGGCGGACGGCGAAGGCTTCAAGGTCGTGGACGCGAAGAACGGCGCGGAGACGCGCGTCGCCTACCCGCAAGTCCGGACGGTGAAGGGGCATAACCTCTCCACCGGCGCGAAGGTCGCCATCGGCCTCGGCGCGGCCGTCGCCGTGCTGGTGATACTGCTCATCATGGAGAACTACGGCTGAAGGCGCCGAGAGCGGCCGGGACCAGATTCTTTCAGGGAGGGGACGCCCGGATGAGTAAAGACGACGCCCCGCGGCCGGGCGAGCCCGCGCCCGACTTCACTCTAAACGACGGCGAGGGGCGCGAGTGGCGTCTGTCAGACCAGAGGGGACGCGTCGTCGTGCTGCTCTTCTACCCCGGCGACGAGACGCCGGTCTGCACGCGGCAGTTGTGCTCGGTGCGCGACCGCTGGGAGGACTACGCCGCGACGGGCGCGGAGGTGGTCGGCGTCTCGACCGACACGGCCGACTCGCACCGCAGGTTCGCCGAGCGCCACGGCCTGCCGCTGCGCCTCCTCTCCGACCCCGAGGGCCGCGTCGCGCGCCTCTACGGCGCGGGCTCGTGGCTGCCGAACCGCGCCGCCCGCGCCGTCGTCGTGATAGACGCCGAGGGCCGCCTGCGCCACCGCCGGGTGCAGCCGTTCTCGCTCTTCCGCCCCAAAGACGACGACGTGCTCGCCGCCATCCGCGCCGCGCAGACCTAGCTGCGCCCGCCGCCGCCCGTCGAGCGCCCCGCCGCGCCGGCTTCGGGTGTATAATGCCGTTCCCATCTAATCTAAACCTTAGCCTACCCGGAAAGGCTGAGTGGCGAATGAGCAAAGACCGCACGGCCGAAATCCTTCGATACGTCTCCGCGATGGCCCGCGATTTCGGCGAACACCGGCAGGAGATGAAGGAGTTCAGGCAGGAGTTCAACGAGTCCCGTGAAGAGACCAACGCGCGGCTCGACAGGGTTGATAAGCGGCTCGACGGGTTGGAAGGCCAGTTCACGGTGTTCAAAGTCGAGCAGCGGCAGGCGGAGCGGCACCTGCTCCACATCCTCGAGTCGGGGGTGACGACTAAGGAGAGGGTGGACGACTTGCAGAACCGGGTGGCGGCGCTGGAAGTCAAGCAGTCCTGAAGGCGCTCCGGGCTTTCCCGCGCGGGCGCGGCGTTTTCATCGAACAGGGTCAGAGGAGGATGATTCTCATGGCTGAAGAGATCACGTGCGCGCGGTGCGGGCAGCGGCGGGCGCCGCTCGGCTACGCGCCCTTCCCGAACGAGATGGGGCAGCGGCTCGGCTCCGAAATCTGCCAGGTCTGCTGGGCCGAGTGGCTCCAGCGCCAGAACATGATCATCAACCACTACGGCCTCGACCTGATGAACGAGGACGCCCAGAACTTCCTCTTCGACAACATGCGCGGCTTCTTCTTCGGCGGCCCCGACACGGCCTCGATAGACACCTCGAAAGAGGGAACCATCAAATGGTAGGTGCCGGGTGTCAGGTTCCGGGTGCTGGGAAAGCAAGTTGTCTTTCACCCAGCACCCGGCACCTAACACCCAAAACCTTCTTCCTCCCCTCTTGTCCGCCCTCCCGCTTCGGCGCTAAGATATGCGCCAGTTCTGAAGCCCGTACGTCCGCGAAGTGTTGTGAGCCGCCGGAGGCCCCTCGGCCCGGCCGGGGGCAGGCCGCCGCGCGCGGCCTCACGTGCGGGCCGCACCGTGTCAGGCCACAACCGAAACAGGAGAACCTATGAGCAGAAGACTTTTGCTGACCGCGGCGGGCACCGCCCTCCTCGCGCTCGCCGCCGCCTGCGGCGGAGACGCCAACCGTAACGGCGCGAACGCCAACGCCAACGTTAACGCCAACGCGAACCGCGCCACGGCCACGCCGACGCCGACGCCGGCCGGCAGCGCCTACAACGCGAACTACAACACGCGCGAGGACTTCAACCGCGCCGACGCCAACTACCGCTCCGAGGCCAACCGCGCCGGCCAGTCCATCGGCCAGGGCCTCGAAGACGGCTGGATTCACTTCAAGGTGCGCGCCGCGCTCGCCGCCGTCGACGACCTCCGCGACTCGACCATCAACGTCGACGTGGACAACAACGTCGTCACCCTGCGCGGCAGCGTCGGCAGCGCCGCCCAGAAGGCCGCGGCCGCCAAGGCCGCCCAGGGCGTCGAGGGCGTCAAGAGCGTCAAGAACCAACTCACCGTCGGCGACGCCAACCACAACTCGAGCAACGCCAACGGCGCGGCCAACACCCGGAAGGGCTGATAACAAAGTTTCGAGTTACGGGTTTCGAGTTAAGACATTTTTGATTTTGGATTTTTGATTTGCGATTGAAGACGGTCGCGCCGCTTCAAATCGAAAATCAAAAATCGCAAATCTAAAATCCTCCTGACTCGAACCCGAAACCCGTAACTCGAACCTCCCCATGCGGGCCGCCGCGGGCGCCGCCCGATGCCGCGCGCGGGCCGCGGGGGAAAAGTTTCGGGGATTGCGGAGTGGG
>DASZKF010000477.1:0-8186 GCA_035947355.1 Pyrinomonadaceae bacterium
GTCCCGTTAGATGATTCTCTAATGAGTCTTGAGGCGCCCTCCCTCACGGTCGGGCTTCCGCCTCGCTCCGCGCTGTCTTCCGTTTCTTCAATCGATTTCTATCTCGGCGCGGAGCGGGAAGTGGTCGGAGGCGGCGCGGGCTTCGGCGAGCGTGACGACTTCGCAGGCTCTGAGGCGGTCGGCGAAGCGCTCGGGGAGGAAGACGTAGTCGAGGCGGACGTGCGGGTCCCAGGTCGGGAAGGTGTGGCCGCGGTCTTCGGGGTGGAGGCGGCGGAAGCCGTCCGCGTAGCCGGCCCCGAGCAGCCGCTCGATGGTCTCGCGCCGGATGTCGCGCCCGCTCACCCAGATCAGGGCCTGTATCCAGGCCGGCATCCGCCGCGTCTCCAAGACCTCGCCCGGCGCGAGCGTGTTGAAGTCGCCGACGAGGACGTGGAAGCCCTCCTGGTGCTGCCGGATGCCTTCTAAGAGCGCGCCGATCTCGCGCGCCCGCTGCCGCTCGCTCCACTTCGAGAAGCGCGCGCTCAGGTGGAGGCCGAAGACGCGGGCGCCGCCTTCGAGCACGACTTCGAGGAAGGCGTGGCGCGCGCCCGCCGGGTGGTGCCACTCGTGGCCGGCCGGCGCGAGGCGGCTGACGTAGCCGGTCGAGTGCGCGGGCCGCGCCGCCCAGTGCGGCATCCCGGCAAGGCCCGCGACGCGCGCGACGACGCGCGGGTCGGTCGCCTCCTGAAAGACGACGAGGTCGGGGGCGACGGCGCGGATCACTTCGGCGATTCGCGCCTCGCGGCCGCGCCCGCCGAAGCGGATGTTGTAGCTGAGCAGCCGGAGGGTCACGACGCTTCCGCGCCCGCCTCAAGCAGCATGTAGTAGGGCTGGTTCATCAGCACGTCGCGGGCGAAGAGGATGACGTTCGAGGTGGCCTGGAAGTTGACGGGCCGGCCGGCGATCCTCTGCAGGTCGCGGCGCAGCGCGTCGAGCGCGGGCGCGCAGTCGGGGTCTTTGTCGCCGAGTGGCTTGGTGTGCAGCGAAGGGATGTAGAAGGCGTCCGGGTGCCAGCACTCCATGACCTCGGTGCCGATGAGCGTCACGTCGAGGTCACTGGTGCCGGGGCCGTCGGCGTCGAAGGGCGCGCCGTCCTCCCAGCGCTCGGCCGTCACGACGCTGCCGCGCAGGGCGACGCCCGTCCCTTCGGGCAGCCCCTCGCGCAGCCTGCGGCAGAACTCCTCGAAGCGACGCCGGTCGCCCCCGAACCCCAGCCGCACGATGCGCTCCAGGACTTCCTCGTCGGCCATCTCGCCAAGCCCCGAAGTTTCGGGTTACGAGTTTCGAGTTTCGAGTTAAAAGACAAGTCGCCGCAGGGGCACACCGTCTTTTAACTCGAAACTCGAAACTCGTAACCCGAAACTTCTTTTACACGCGCATGCTGCGGCCCTTGATGAGCCGGTAGACGGCAAGGAGGATAACGGCCCCGACGACGGCCAGCACGAGATTCATAATGATCCCCGGCCCTTCTTCGGTGCCCCTCGCGCCGTAACCCAACAGCTTCTCACCGATAAGCCAGCCGCCGAGGAACGAGCCAGCGATGCCGAGCAGGATGGTGATGATCATCCCGCCAGGGTCTTTGCCCGGCATGACAGCCTTCGCGATGACGCCGGCAATCAGGCCCAGGATGATCAATCCTAGAATCGTCCACATAGTTCAGCCTCCTTCGATGCGGCGGGCGGAAGAGGCCCGCGCCCGTCTGTGCAGAAAGCGACCCCGGACGGTCTCCGCGGTCTTCGGTAAAGCCACCCCCGGCCCGAAGCAAACAGCACGCCACGGCCGCCTGCGGGCCGCGGGGCCGCGTACGAGCGGGCTTCGGGAGCGGCAACTGCGCCTACGTCGCGAGGCGGAGAACGGTTTTGAGTCACGAAAGCGTACAGCCTATATAGCAAAAAGCCCGCGCCGCGGGAAGGGGAAAGTTTCGAGTTACGGGCTTCGAGTTTCGAGTTGAAGGCGGGACATAAAGAAGGCCGCGGATGAAGAAGGCCGCGGATGAACGCGGATGAAGCAGATCAGAAAGGTTCTGAAATCTGCGCCCATCCGCGTCCATCCGCGGCTAATTAATAACTCGAAACCCGAAACCCGTAACTCGAAACTCTTACTGGGTCAGTTCCGCCGTGATGACCGCGCCGTTCATGGCGGGGACGACGGAGACGACCTTGACGACTCGGCGCGTGGCCTTGTCCACCCAGAGGGTCGTCTTGTCGGCGTCGCCCTCGGCCGAGGTGACTTCGAGCTTGTGTGCTTCGAACGTCCCGGCCGGCACCGACACCTGCTCGGCGCCCGCGACCTTAAGCTGCTTGAGCTTCACCTTCTGCGACTGCACGTCGAAGTTGCGGAAGGTCGCCGTGTAGCCCTCGGCGAGCGGGAGCGCCGCCAGCGAGAGGTTCCCGCCCGGCCCGTCGGCGAAGAGCTGCCCGCCGAGCTCGACCGCGACGGGGCTGGCCTTGCCGGCGACGGTCAGCGTGCCGGCCGCCTTCCCGCCCTCGAACTTGAGGTCAACGACCACCGGCCCCTGGCTCACCCAGCGCGAGACAGGGACGAGGCTGCCCTTCTCGTATGTCGTCTTGTCCACCGCCTCGCCGAAGGCGGCCGCCTTCACCTTCTGCGTGACGACCCAGCGGCCGCCCTCCTCACTGACCTCGGTCGCGACCTCCAGCGGGATGTTCTGCCCCGCGACGGCGATGCCGCCCTTGTAGCTGGTCGTGCCCGGCTTCAGCTCGGCCACGGGCTTCGGCAGGCCGACCGCGCCCGCCTCGACCTTCTTCGCCAGCTCGACCGTCTTCACGTCAACCGTGATCTCCTTCAGCCGCGCGGCCGTCTCCGTCGTCATGTCCTCCTGGGAGCGCCCGCCGAGGTGCTTCGCCAAGAACTTCTCGGAGGCGGCGATCATCGCCAAGTTGTTAACGGGCCGGGCGAAGCCGTGACCCTCGTCGGGCGCGACGAGGTACTCGACGGGGAAGCCGCGCTCGCGCAGGGCGACGACGATCTGGTCGCTCTCGGCCTTCTTCACGCGCGGGTCGTTCGCGCCCTGGATGACGAGGAGCGGCGACTTGATCCTGGCCGCCGAGTTCAGCGGCGACTGGCGCTCGAGCTGCGCCCTGCCGGCGGGCGTCGCCGGGTCGCCCATCCGCTCGGTGAAGATTTTTCTGATCGACTCCCAGTAGGGCGGAATCGAATTCAGAAGCGTGATGAGGTTCGAGGGGCCGACGATGGAGACGCCGGCCGCGTAGAGGTCGGGCGTGAACGCCAGGCCCGCGAGCGTCGCGTAGCCGCCGTAAGAGCCGCCCATGATGCCGACGCGCTTCGGGTCGGCGATGCCCTCGGCCACCAGGTGCTTGACGCCCCACGTCAGGTCGTCCTGCATCTTCTGGCCCCACTCGTTGTTGCTCGCGTTGATGAACTTCTTGCCGTAGCCGGTCGAGCCGCGGAAGTTGGGCTGGAGCACGGCGTAGCCGCGGTTGGCGAGGAACTGCGCGAACGTGTTGTAGCCCCAGGAGTCGCGGTGCCAGGGGCCGCCGTGCGGGACGACGACGAGCGGCAGGTTCTTCGGCGCGACGCCCTTCGGCAGAGTCAGGTAGGCCGGGATTTCGAGGCCGTCCGAAGACTTGTAGCGGACGGCCTTCATCTCGGCCAGGTGCTCGCGCGGAAGCTTCTCGCGGACGCGGTACTGGAGCGCGAGCTTCTTCGCCGGGCGGTCGTAGAGGTAGACGGTGCCGGGGTCGGTGTCGCTGTTGGCAGCGACGAGCCAGAGCCGCTCGTCCTTCGTCGTCGAGACGAGGTTGATCTCCTTGCCCGGCAGCTCGCGCGTGAGGTGTTTGTAGTGCGTCTCGAAGTCTTTGTCCTTCCAGTAGAGGCGGCGGCGGTCGTCGTTGTAGACGGTGACGATGATCTCGTCCGACACGTCGGAGAAGACGGCGTTGCCGAAGTCCACGCGGCCCTCGGGGTCTGACTCGACGAGGTCTTCCTTGCCGGTCTCGGGGTCGAAGAGGACGAGGCGCGTCAGGTCAACGTCGCCGCGGTTCGTCTCCATGTAGACGCGCTTGCCGTCCTTGTGGAAGCGGACGGGGCCGCACTCCTCGAAGACGTTGCAGGTGTAAACCTTCTTGAAGCCGTCGGGGTCAACCCTCAAGACCTCCGTGTCGCCGTTCTCGGCGGCGCGCGTGGCGAGCCGGAGCTGATCCTTGAGGTCGAAGACCCAGCCGGTCAGCCGCTCGGTGTTCTTGCGCAGGAGCGTCCGCTCGCCCGTAGAGATTTTCACCTTGTAGAGGTCGTGCCAGGCCTTGTCGCGGTCGTTGAGGCCGACGTAGATGGCGTCGGGCTCGGTCTCCGGGACGGCGTAGATGACGGCCCGCACCTCCTTGGCGTCGGTCAGGTTGCGGGCGGGCGGGACCTGCTGGCCGGCGGCCGGCTTGGCCGCGGGGTCTACGGCGTAGACGTTGTAGTTCTCGTCGCCGGCCTGATCCTGCACGAAGAGGATGAAGCGCGAGTCGTGGCTCCAGAAGTAGCCGGGGATGGGCCGGCGGGTGTCGGCCGTGACGGGGCGGGCCGCCTCGAACGGCTCGTCGGCGCGCTTGACCCAGATGTTGCGCACGCCGTTCAGCGGCTTGAGGAAGGAGATGAACTTGCCGTCGGGCGAGAGCTGCGCGCCGGCGATCTCGGGGTCGCCGAAGAAGAGCTGGCGGTCTATGAGCGGGGGCTGGCCCGCCTGCCGCGCCTCGGCCGTCTGCGCGAGCAGGAGCAGGCCGCCGACGAGGAGGAGCGCGCAGGCGACGGCGACGCGGGCGACGCCGCCCGTGCGGAAGACGTTAAAGTTTCGCGTAGGCATGGCTATGAACCTCTATTGTGAAGTATTCGGGCCGTCAGGAAGTCGGCGACGGACGCTCTCGGACACGGGACAGAGTTATTACGCAGCCCGCGCCCCGAGGTTTCCAAATTTCGTACGAAATCCGGCGGAAGGGATTAAGGAATTTTAGATTTTTGATTTTTGATTTTCGATGGAAGACGACAGCCGCGCCGGCTCGAATCGAAAATCAAAAATCTAAAATCTAAAATTCCTTACCCGTTGATGAACTCGGGCCAGTCGAGGTCGGCGACGGGCAGGTCTTCCGGCCCGGTAAGATTACTTTCGCCGCTTTCGGGGCGACGGCTCGTGCCGTCTTCGCGCTCCTCGGCGTCGCGCGGCCCGCCCCCGGCGCGCCGGACGAAGGCCGCGGCCGGCGCGGGCACGACGGCCGTGTACCAGACGAGCACCGTCAGCAGCACGAGCGTCAGCAGGCGCCGGGCGGCGGCCTCCTTCAAGAGGTCGAGGCGGACTCCGTTCATGGAAATATCCTACCACCGCGCGCGCCGGAATGCCGCCGCGTGGGGTGGCACGCGGGCCGGCCTTCGTGTATTTTACTCCGCCATGTCGCCCCGCCTCATGCTCGCCTGCGCGCCCCTCCTGCTGCTCCTCGCCCACGTCGCGCACGCCCGACAGGCGCGGGGCGCCGCCGCGCGCGACCGCGAGATCGCGGCCCAGTTCGCGCCCGCCGTCCACCAGGCCCTCGGCGAGCCGGGCCGCGCCGACTTCATCACGCGCTTCGACTTCGACGGCGATTGGCGAGGCGACAACAACTGGGCCAACGCCGAAGACCGGCGGCACGCACTGCGCGCCTACGTCTACTTCGCCGTCAGCGAGACCGCGACACACTTCTTCGTCCACTACGCCTTCTTCCACCCGCGCGACTACAAGGGCGGCGGGCGCGCCGGCCCGCTCCTCAGCGAAGCCATCCGCGAGGGCGCGCGCCGCGGCGGCCGCTTCGACCCGACGGGCCTCTCGGCCGAGGCCGTCCTCGCGCACGAGAACGACATGGAGGGCTGCCTCGTCGTCGCCGCCAAAGACGGCGACGACCCGGCGCTCGCCAGGGTCGTCTTCGTCGAGACGCTCGCGCACGACCGCTTCCTCAAGTACGCCGCCGCCGCCGAAGTCGGCCAGGCGGCGGTGAGACTCGACGGCGCGCGCGCCCTGCTCTACGTCGAGCCGAAGGGTCACGGCGTCGCCGCTTACGACGGCGGCCCGAAGCAGACCCCGACGCGCGGCGCCGTCGTCTACAGATTCAAAGGCCGCGCCGAAGACCCCGAGGCGCGGACGGGCGAAGAGGTCGGCTACGACCTCCTGCCGATCTCCGAAACGCTCTGGGCGCGCGCCCGCGGCGGCCCGAACCTGACTTACGGGCAGGCTTACGACTACGGGACGCGCTCCCTGACGGTCGCGGCCCGAGGGCGGGCGGCCACGCGTCGCGTGCGCATCGGGCGGCGCGGCGCGGCCTTCCGCGGGCGCGTCGGCGCGCCCGACGCGGCCCGCCCGCCCTGGGCCTGGTTCGACCGCGAGGAGAGGGACGCCCCGCCCGGCTCCTGGTTCTTCGACCCGGCCGCCACCGTCAAGCGCCACTTCCGCCTCGGCGCGGACTTCTCGACCGCCTACCTTCATGCCCCGCTGCTCGGCGTCACGCGGCGTTAGTCTTCGCGGCGCGCGCCGGGCGGGTGATAGACTGAGGCGGTATGGGCACCGAACGGCTTTACTATCATGACTCGTGGCTGACGGAGTTCGACGCGCGCGTCACGTCCGTCACGGAGGGCGGCGGCGGGCGGAGCGTCGTGACGCTCGACCGGACGGCCTTCTACCCGACGGGCGGCGGGCAGCCTTCGGACACGGGCGCGCTCGGCGCGGCGCGCGTCGTCGAGTGCGCGGACGCCGAGGGCGGCGACGTGCTCCACGTCGTCGAGGGTGACGCGCCCGCTGTCGGCTCCGAGGTCCGGGGCCGCGTGGACTGGCCGCGCCGGCTCGACCACATCCAGCAGCACACGGGGCAGCACGTCCTCTCGCAGGCCTTCGTCGAACTCTTCGGCGCGCAGACGCGCAGCTTCCGCATGCTCTCCGAAGCGAGCGAGGTTGACGTTGACCTCAAAGACCCTTCGGACGCGACTATCGAGCGGGCTGTAGACCGCGCCAACCAGATCGTCTGGGACGACCGGCGCGTCCGCGCCCACCAGGTGACGCCGGAGGAGGCCGCGCGGATGCCGCTCCGCAGGGACTCGGCGCGCGAGGGCGAGCTGCGCGTCATAGAGATCGAGGGCTTCGACTTCAGCCCCTGCGGCGGGACGCACGCGCGGCGCACGGGCGAGGTCGGCCTCATCGCCGCCCGCCAGTGGGAGCGGGCGAAGGGCCTGGCGCGCATCACGTTCGTCGCGGGCGGGCGGGCGCTCTCGGACTACCGCCGCGCCAACCGCGCGGCCCGCGCCGCGGCCGCACACTTCAGCGTCGGCCGCGACGAGGCGGACGCGGCCGTCGCGCGCCTCCTGGAAGAGCACAAACAGTTGCAGCGGCGCGCCCGCGCGCTCGAAGAGTTGGCGGCCCGCGCCGAGGCGCGCGAGCTTTGGGAAGAGTCGGGGGCGGCGGCCGGGCCGCGCGTCGTCACGCGCGTCTTCGAGGGGCGCGACGCGGAGAGCTTGAGGCGGCTGGCGCTCGCCGTCGCCGCGCACGCCGGCGCGGTCGCGCTCCTCGGCTCGCGCGAAGAGGCGGGCGCGCGCCTCGTCTTCGCCCGCGCGACGGACGCCCCCGGCGACATGAACGCCCTGATGCGCGAAGCCTGCCAGGCGCTCGAAGGGCGCGGCGGCGGACGCCCCGACCTCGCACAGGGCGGCGGCCCCCGCGCCGCCCTCCTCGAACAAGCCCTCGCCGCCGCGGCACGGAAAGCAGTAGACAGTAGTTAGAGCGTGTTTTCGGGGGAGAGGCTCGCTTGACACCTCACAAAACCGCCCGCTATCATCGTTTTCCGCGTGGGGCAGTAGCTCAGCTGGGAGAGCGCGGCGTTCGCAACGCCGAGGTCGGGAGTTCGATCCTCCTGCCGTCCACCAACCTTCCTTTGGCATTCCTCTGCACGCCTTCGGCGTGCGACTTCACACGTAAGGTTGGTCCGTTTTCTGCGCGCGCCGGTGCGGCGCGCTGGTGGTCCCGTCACTCGACGTTTGGCCGAGGCGATCAGCGCGGCGCTGAACGCGCCGCGGTCGGGCGTTCGATCCTTCTGCCGGCCTTCCCTGTGCACGCCGGTGCGGCGTGCGATTAAAACAAGTCAGTCTGTCCGTTTGCTTTCGCGCGCCGGTGC
>DASZKF010000478.1:0-4349 GCA_035947355.1 Pyrinomonadaceae bacterium
GAAGGCAAAAGGCATGAGGCCAAAGTTAAGACGCGTGACGCGAATCGCCGTCTTATACTTTTGCCCTTTGCCTTTTGCCTTCCGCGCAGCGGCTTGCCTCTTCCCTTTTGCCTCCATAGCATAACCACGGTCTCCCTTTTCAGGACGCGCCGCGGCCGCTGTGAGCGAAGGCTTTGAGTGTCCGGCGCGAGATTCGCCGCGCGAACCCCATGCAGACTACACACCAAGCCCACGGACTGCGCCGCACGTCCGCCCCGCTCGTGCTGCTCGCGCTCGCGGCCTCGCTGTTTGCCGCGCCCAGTGCGCGCGCGACGCCGCAGGCGAAGAGGCCCGCGGCGTCGAGGGGGGAGGCGCGGGCCTCTGGAGGCGTCGTCGCGCCCGACAAACTCCTCCGCATCGTGCGGGCCGAGGACGAGCGGCGTTGGGAAGAGTCCGACCTCGGGCAGTTGCTCGCAGACCCCTCGGCGGCCGTGAGGCGGCGCGCGGCGCTCGCTGCCGGGCGCATCGGCGACGAGGCGGCGGTCGCGCCGCTCGTCCGCGTGCTGCGCACGGACGCCGACGAGGGGGCGCGGGCGACGGCCGCCTTCGCGCTCGGCGAGGTCGAGTCGGGCGCGGGCGCCGACGCGCTCCTCGAAGCGCTGCGGTCGTCGAAGTCCGCGTCGGTGCGCGCGCGCGCCGTCGAGGCGCTGGGGAAGATCGCGGGGGCGCTCCCAGAGGCGCAGGCCGAGCGCCGCAACCAACTGGGCGGGGCGGTCGTCAGCGTGCTCACGGCCGAGCACGGGCGGCCGAAGCAGAACCGCCTGCTCGTCCTCCTCGGGCTGACGGCCGCCCTGCGCGCGAGGCCGGCGGAAGGGCCTCGGGCCGTCGCGCTCTTCCTCGACTCGAAGGACGCGCGCGTGCGCGCCGACGCGGCCAACGCGCTCACGCGTCTGCGCGCGAAGGTCTCGCTCGAACGGCTGCGGGCGATGGTGACGAGTGAGCGCGACGCGGTCGTTCGGGCGAACGCCGCGCGCGCGCTCGGCGCGGCCGAAGACGCCGCGGCCTTCGAAGTTCTCCTCAAGGCCGCGACCACAGACGCCGACCAGCGCGTCCGGGTGAGCGCCCTGCGCTCGGTCGCGCTCCTCAAGGACGCGCGCGCCGCCGCCCCGCTCCTGCGCCGCGCGGAGGAACTGCTCGCGGCCTACAGGAGCGCGCAGGCCGGTGTTGCCGGCCGCGTCCCCGCCGAGACCAATGAACTGCTCGAAGTGGCGACTACTATCGGCCGCCTGCTCTCGAACACGGATCACGAGGGGGCGGTCGAACTCCTCCGGCGGGTGCGCGGGGCGGGCCTGTCCGCGCCGGAGGTCGAGACGGCGCTGGCGCGCATCGCGCCCGTCGCTTACCTGCGCGACCGGGAGGTGACTGAGCTCGGCCGCAACGGCCCAGGCCCCGACCAGGTCGCATACGCGCGCCGCGTCTCGGCCGTCGGGCAGGGCCTCGGCGAGCTGGCGGGCCTGACGAGCGCGATGGTCGGCAACAGCGCCGTCAGCCTCCAGGCCGACGCGCAGATGCTGCTCCGCTCGCTGATGGACGACCGGCAGACTCCGGCGCTCGCCGTGCCCGACCTTCTGCGCTCGCTCGCCTCCTTCAAGCCGCCCGACCTCCCGTCGGTGGCGCGCGCCAAGCTCAGGGCCGACGACGTGATCGTGCGCGCGACGGCCGCCGACCTGCTCGCCGAGCTGCCGCCGTCGGAAGAGAACGCGCGGGCGCTCGCCGAGGCGCTGCCGCGCGCCCTGCGCGACGAGCAGTTGAACGACGCGGCGCTCTCGACGCTGGCGGCGCTCGCGCGCCAGCGCGGCGAGGCGGCGACGGCTGCCGTCCGCACGGCGCTCGAAGTCTCCGACTACCTCGTGCGCCGCCGCGCCGCGGACATCCTGCGCGAGCGCGGCGCGGGCGAGGCCCGGCGCGTCGAGACGGTCAACACGCGCAACCGCGAGGCCGACTACGCGCGTGCGCTCGGGCGCGCGGGCAAGAGCGTGCGCGCCGTCGTCCACACGGACAAGGGCGCGTTCACCGTCGAGCTGCTGGCGGACGAGGCGCCGCTCACCGTGGACAACTTCGTGCAGCTCGCGCGGCGCAACTACTTCAACAACGTCTCGTTCCACCGCGTCGTCCCGAACTTCGTCGTCCAGGGCGGCGATCCGCGCGGCGACGGCAACGGCGGCCCCGGCTACCAGATACGCTGCGAGATCAACACCGTGCCGTACGAGCGCGGCGCGGTCGGGATGGCGCTCTCGGGCAAGGACACGGGCGGCTCGCAGTGGTTCGTCACGCACTCGCCGCAGCCGCACCTCGACGGCGGCTACACCGTCTTCGGCCGCGTCGTCGAAGGGATGGACGTGGTTGACCGCATCGCCCGCGGCGACCTCATCCGCAGCGTCGTCGTCACCGAGACGGCGCGCCGCGCCGCTAAAAGAAATGAGGAATGAGGAATGAGGAATGAGGAATAAAACCAAGCTGCCGCACATTCATCATTCATCATTCCGCATTCATCATTTCTCTCTCGCCGCGCTCCTTTCCTTCGCGTGGCTTGTGCCCGCGGGCGCGACGCAGCAGCCGCCGTCGCCGTCTCAAGACGCCGGGCGCTCGCTCTACCGCATCCACCTCCGCCTCGACTTCGACGCGCGCAGCTACGCGGGCACGCAGACGCTGCGCTGGGTCAACCGCGACGGCCGCCCGGCCTCAGTCCTCTACTTCCACCTCTACCCGAACCTCCGGGCCGGCGGCGAAGCGCGCGAGGCCGGCCCGCCCGCGGCCGACGAGCCGAGCCTCGAAGTCACGGGGGTCTCGGTCGCGGGCGGGCCGCTCCAGGCCGCGCTCGAAGACGCGGGCGTCGGCCTGCGCGTGCAGTTGCGCGAGGCCGTCCCACCCGGGGGCTCGGCCGAACTCACGCTCGCCTTCAAGGGCACCGTGCCCGAGATAGACGCCGACGAGACGAGCCTGCCGGCGCACGTCATCCAGCAGGTCGGCGCGGCCCTGCGCGACACGCGCGAAGTCAGGCGCGCGCGCGACACCAACTTCTTCGCGCGCGGCGTGATGCTGCTCGGCTCCTTCCACCCCGTCCTCGCCGCGCGCGACGGCGGCGACTGGCGACGCCGGGTCGAGCCGAGCGTCGGCGACACCGTCTTCGCCGACGCGGCCGACTACGAGGTCGAAGTTGTCGCCCCGCGCGAGCTGGGCGTCTACACCTCCGGCGAGGAGACCTTCGCCATTCAGATGGGCGCACACCGCCGCGCCTTCCGCGCGCGCGGCCTGCGCTCGTTCGCCCTCGTCGCGGGCCGCAGCCTGCGCGCGGCCGAGCGCGAGGCGGGCGGCGTGCGCGTCCGCTCGGTCTACACGGCCGAGCACGAGAAGACGGGGCTGCGCGTGCTCAATGTTGCGGCCGAGGCGGCGCGCGTCTTCGCGGCGCGCTTCGGCCCCGCGCCCTTCGCGGCGTTCAGCGTCGCCGAAGTCCCGCTCGTCGCCGGGCTCGGCAGCACGGAGTTCTCGGGCCTCGCCGTGACGGCCAGCGCCTTCTACGTGGACTTCGACTCGCCGGCCATGCGCAACCTGCCGGAGCTTGTGCGCGAGCAGCGGGCCTCGGTCGAAGAGAGCCTGGAGTTCGCCGTCGCGCAGGGGGTCGCGCACCAGTGGTGGGGCGCGGCCGTCGGCAACGACCCTGAGCGCGAGCCCGTGCTGGACGAGGCGCTGGCGCACTGGTCGGCGCTGCTCTATGTGCGCGACGCGCACGGCGAGGAGCGCGCGCTCGCCGCGGAGGAGGAGCAGCTGCGCGGCGTCTACCAGATTTACCGCACCTTCGGCGGCGAGGACATGCCGGCCGAGCGTCCCGCGCGCGAGTATCGCAACTCGTTCCAGTACGCGGCCGTCGTCACGAGCAAGGGCGCGCTCATGTTCGTCGCGCTGCGCCGGCTCCTCGGCGACGAGAGGTTCTTCCGCGCGCTGCGCGCCTACTACGAGGCCAACCGCTTCGAGGTCGCGCAGCTCGAAGACCTCCGCGCCGCCTTCGTCGCCGAGGCCGAGCTCCAGCAGCGCCGCGTCGTCACGCGCCTCTTCAACCGCTGGCTCTCCGAGCGCCGCGGCGACGAGGACATCGCCCCGCCCAACCCCCAGCTCGCCGCCGCCCTCGGCGTCAACCCCGCCCAGCCCGAACCCCGCGACCGCAACGCCTTCTCCCGCCTCGGCCGCTTCTTCTGGCGGCAGATGACGCGCATCCGCTGAGCTTCACGCCCGTCCATGCCGTCACCAGCGTCTTCCGGTCGGCACTTGAGCGGTTTGCGTTTGCTTGTACCTTACGTTTAGAGGCGGGCCAT
>DASZKF010000479.1:0-2596 GCA_035947355.1 Pyrinomonadaceae bacterium
CCGCCGGCCTGCGGCGCAGGCCGGGGACGGGCTGAGACCAAGTTTGATGAGACTGATTCTGACTGGCGCGGGGCGACGGCGGCCCGCGCGCGCGACATGAAAGCCAAGGAGACACCACTCAAAGGGGCCTTCGTCATCAAGCCGGAGCGGTTCGGCGACAGGCGCGGGTTCTTCGCGCGGGCGTGGTCCGAAAAGGAGTTCGCCGAACTCGGCGTTGACGGCCGGTTCGTCGAGGGCAACCTCTCGCACAACAGGCGGCGCGGCACGCTCCGCGGGCTGCACTACCAGGCCGCGCGGCACGGGCAGGCCAAGCTCGTGCGCTGCACGCGCGGGGCGATCTTCGACGTGGGCGTGGACCTGCGGCCCGACTCGCCGACCTTCCGCCGCTGGTTCGGCGTCGAGCTCTCGGCCGCCAACCGCCTCATGCTCTACCTGCCGGCCGAGTTCGCGCACGGCTACCTGGCGCTCGAAGACGACTCGGAGGTCTACTACCTCGTGACACGTCCTTACGCGCCCAAGAGCGCCCGCGGCGTGCGCTGGGACGACCCGGCCTTCCGCATCAAGTGGCCCGACGTCGGCTCGCTCACCATCAACAGGAGGGACCGGACGTACCCCGACTTCCAGCCATGAAAAGAGCTCTCATCACAGGCATCACGGGCCAGGACGGCAGCTACCTGGCCGAGCACCTGATCGAACTCGGCTACGAGGTGCACGGCGTCGTGCGCCGCGTCGCGCTCGAGGACCCCGAGCGCCGCTTCGGCCGCATCCTCCACCTCCTCGACCGCGTCCGGCTCCACCCGGCGAGCCTCGAGTCCTACGCCAGCCTCTTCCACATCTTCAGCCGGCACCGCTTCGACGAGTGCTACCACCTGGCCGCGCAGTCGTTCGTCGCCGAGAGCTTCGCCGACGGCTTCTCGACGATGAACACGAACATCAACGGCACGCACTACGTCCTCGCCGCCCTGCGCGAGCTGCAGCCCGAGTGCCGCTTCTACTTCGCCGGCTCCTCCGAGATGTTCGGCAAGGTGCAGGACGTGCCGCAGACCGAGGCGACCCGCTTCCACCCGCGCTCGCCCTACGGCATCAGCAAGGTCGCCGGCTTCGAGCTGACGCGGAACTACCGCGAAGCCTACGGCATGTTCTGCGCCTCGGGGGTGCTCTTCAACCACGAGAGCCCGCGGCGCGGCCACGAGTTCGTGACGCGGAAGATCAGCTCGACGGTGGCGAAGATCAAGGCGGGGAAGGCCGACGAGCTGCGGCTCGGCAACCTGGAGGCGCGGCGCGACTGGGGCCACGCCAAGGACTACGTGCGCGCCATGCGCCTGATGCTGCAGCAGGCGGAGCCGGACGACTACGTCGTCGCCACGGGCGAGACGCACACCGTGCGCGAGTTCTGCGAGCGCGCCTTCGCCAGGGCCGGCCTCGACTACCAGGACTTCGTCCGCATAGACGAGCGCTTCTACCGCCCGGCCGAGGTCGACCTGCTCATCGGCGACGCCTCGAAGGCCCGCGCCGCCCTCGGCTGGGAGCCGCGCTACACCTTCGACCAGCTCGTAGACGAGATGGTCGAGGAAGACCTCAAGGCAGTAGCCAGTAGCCAGTAGGCGCTCCGCGCCGCGGCCGCTGGCGCTGTCACCCGAACGGTTCGATAGCGACTGTCTTCCTACTGTCTACTGACTACTGTCTACTGACTACTCCCTTATGCCCGCCCGCTTCTCAGTCGCGATGTGCACGTACAACGGCGCGCGGTTCGTCGCCGAGCAGCTCGCGTCGGTCGCCGCGCAGACGCGCCCGCCCGACGAGCTGGTGGTGTGCGACGACCGCTCGGCGGACGAGACGCGCGAGCTGGTCGGGGAGTTCGCCGCCCGCGCGCCGTTCCCCGTGCGGCTCTCGGTCAACGAGCGGAACCTCGGCTCGACGCGCAACTTCGGGCGCGCCATCTCGCTCTGCTCGGGCGACCTCATCGCGCTCTCCGACCAGGACGACGTCTGGCACCCCGAGAAGCTCGAAAAGCTCGAGGCCCGCTTCGCCGCGCGCCCCTCGGTCGGCCTCGTCTTCACGGACGCCGAGCTGGTGGACGAGCGGCTGCGGCCGGCGGGCCGCCGGCTGTGGGAGAGCATCGGGTTCGGGCCGCGCGAGCGGCGGCTGGTGCGGCGCGGCCGCGCGCTCGACGTGCTGCTGCCGGGCTGGTCGGTGACGGGCGCGACGATGGCCTTCCGCGCCGGCTTCAGAGACCTCGTCCTCGACATCCCCGAAGACCTCGCCCTCATCCACGACGGGTGGATCGCGCTGATGGTGGCCGCCGTCTCCGAGATAGACTTCATCGCCGAGCCGCTCATAAAGTACCGGCAGCACCCGCGCCAGCAGGTCGGCGCGCCGCCGGAGAGGCGCAGAGCGCCCAGGCGCGGCCTCGAAGGCGTGGCCGTGGCCGCGCGCCGGGCCAACTCTTACGACGAGCTGATCCGGGTCGCCGAGCGCGCGCCAGCCTGCCCGCCGGCCTCCTGCGCCGCGCGCCCTCCGTGTTGAGGGAGCTGGTGGCGTTGCGCTATCATCGCTACTCGAACGGCGCGCGCAGTGCCGTCAAGGACTTACTGGC
>DASZKF010000480.1:0-1743 GCA_035947355.1 Pyrinomonadaceae bacterium
AAGAAATTGTCTTAACTCGAAACTCGAAACTCGAAACTTTTTTGCCGGGTGCTATAATCGCGCGCCGCCGAAGGGGGTTTGCGAGGGTGCTTTTGGACGAAGGCAACAGGAAGCTGGTCGAGGGCTTGAGGAGGACGCTGGGCGAGCTGGCCGCGCCGCTCGGACAGAGTTTGCGCGCCGTGTGGCGCGGCGAGAACCCGCCCGACGCGCGCTCGGTGCTCGACAACCAGTTGACGCTGACGGCGCAGCACTTCATCAACCTGCGCGAGGCGTCGGACTCCGAGAAGCAGCGCTACTACGAGCAGGTCTGCAAGCTCTTCGGCCTGAAACCCCGGCCCGACTCGTTCCCCCTCGCGGACCGCCGCGACCTGCCGCCGCACCTGCTGCGCCGGCTCGACCGCACGCCCGTCACCGTCTCCTACCTGGAGACCTACGACCAGCGCCACGGCACGCGCCACGCCGACCGCGCGCGCCACGCCCTCTTCGAGTTCGCCAACCTCGTCATCAAGTCCGACGGCCGCATCTCGCCCGCCGAGGAGCTGGCCCTCGTCGAGTTCAAGCACACGCTCTACCCGCAGGGCGCGCCCGCGCCGGCGACGCCTATCGAAGCGCCGGCCGCGCCCGAGCCCCCGCTCGAGGAGGAGCTCGGGCCGCCGCGCCCGCTCGAAGAGCTTCTGGCGGAACTCGACGCGCTCGTCGGGCTGGAGCGCGTCAAGCGCGACGTGCGCGAGCTGATTAATTTTCTAAAGGTGCAGAAGATGCGCGAGGAGCAGGGCCTGAAGCTCCTGCCCGTCTCGCGCCACCTCGTCTTCTACGGCAACCCCGGCACGGGCAAGACGACCGTCGCGCGCCTGCTCGCGCAGGTCTACCGCACACTCGGCGTGCTGCGCCGCGGCCACCTCGTCGAGGTTGACCGCGCCGGCCTCGTCGCCGGCTACGTCGGGCAGACCGCGCCGAAGACGCGCGAGGCGGTGGGGCGCGCCGCCGGCGGCGTACTCTTCATAGACGAGGCTTACACGCTCGCCTCGGGCGGCGAGAACGACTTCGGGCGGGAGGCCGTCGAGACGCTCCTGAAGCTGATGGAGGATCGGCGCGAAGACCTCGTCGTCATCGTCGCCGGCTACACGGGCAAGATGCAGGAGTTCCTGGACTCGAATCCGGGGCTGCGCTCGCGCTTCAACCGCCACCTCCACTTCGAGGACTACTCGGCGGCCGAGCTGGTCAAAATCTTCCAGGTCTTCTGCCGCAAGGCCGACTTCCGCATGACGCCCGAGGCCGAGAAGACACTCTCGGGCGTCTTCGAGATCATGACGGCCGCGCGCGACGAGACCTTCGGCAACGCCCGCACCGCCCGTAACCTCTTCGAGGCCGCCATCAGCAAGCAGGCCAACCGCATCGTCTCGCTCCCCGAAGTCAGCAAGGAAATCCTCACCACCATCGAGGCCGCCGACATCCCCGGCCCGGAAGACCTTTGCCGGTAAGGCGGGTCAAGGGTTTCGGGTTCGACGGCCCCCGGCCGTGCGACTTTTGACGCGTCCCGCAGACCGACCTTGACATTCACTTTTGCCAGGCATTTCGTGCCGCCACCTCGCCATCGCCTCGCATGTCCTCTGTGCGGCGGGGAGTGCGTGAACTCGGCGTCCGCCTTCGGCATTTCGCTGGGGGTGGGTTTTGAAGACGTGACGCTGACGGTTCTCTGAGTCGAGGCCCGGAGCCGGGACGAAGCAACGAGCGAAGCGCCGG
>DASZKF010000481.1:0-17523 GCA_035947355.1 Pyrinomonadaceae bacterium
CGCGCGTTCCCTACGGCTCACGCCGTGGGCTGGGTTCTGCCGCCGCCGGAGGCGGCTCTTACTTCCGCGCCATCCTTTCTTTGTACTCAACCGCTTCCATGAAGGCGCGGCTGAGGCTGCGGTAGTCGCGGGTGTGCGCGAGGTGGTCGCGCCAGAAGTGGAGGCCGCCGAGGTCTCGGTCGGGCGGGTCGTCGGGGTTGCGGCCGAGGTAGCCGAAGAAGTGCACGAGCACGTAGGCCGTGTCGTACTCGCGCGCGTAGAACTCTTCGTCCTCCGACACCTCGAAGAGCGCCGCGGCCCGCGTCAAGCGGCCGGAGGCGAGGTCGGCTATCAGCCGCCCGCGCCGCCCGTCGGGCGCAAGGCCGGCGTTCGCGAGCAGCGCGTCTACGTAGTCGGCGTCGGCGCGCGCGGCGTGTGCGCCCGCGAACTCCGCGCGCGCGGCCCAGTCCTCGACGAGCGCGCGGCGGTTCTCCTCCAGACGCCGCTCCCAGCCTTCGGCCCCGACGGAGAGGCCGCCCCCGAGCCTCCGCATCCCCGACATGAACTCTTCGCGGCGCGGCATGCGCCCGGAGGAGGCTTTGAACAGGCGGTAGACGAAGAAGCTCGTGCGCGGGAAGTCTGCGAGGAGCACGTAGGGGTCTCGTCCGAGGCGCGGCGCCAGCTCGCGCGGCGCGGGCGCTCGCGGCCGCTCGGCGTCAGCCCGGCCGGCGCGGCGCGTGTCGTAGACGGCGAGGCCGGGGCCGCGGTAGAGGACGGGGAAGTTTTGTTCGAAGAAGGATTCGTCGGCGCGGAGTTCGCGCCGCTCGGCGTCGCCGAGGTAGACGTAGGCGACGCCGTAGTGCGCGAGCAGCTCGAAGGCTTCGGGGGCGCCGGCGTAAATCCTCCGCACGTCGGCCTCGCGCGAGCGGAACTCGTAGCCGTGGCTCCACAGCCAGGAGGTCGCGCCCCGCACGACGGGGCGGCCCGCCAGGCAGAGCACCGGCTGGTTGAAGACCGGCGCGGTCAGGAACAGCGCGCGCGGCGCGGTGTGCTCGCGGACGTAGCGGGCGGCCGAGACCTCCTCGGCGCTGAACAGGCGCGAGCGGGCGAGGCTCTCGCGCCGCAGCGCCGCGACGCCCGTGGCGACGCAGAAGAAGAGGAGGAGTGCGGCCGCCGCCCGCCGCCACCAGCGCCCCGCCGCCAGCCGCGCGAGCCACGCGCCGACGAGCACGGACGTGAGCGCGTGCCAAGGGTGCATGAGCTTGATGTTGTCGAAGACGTTGGGCGAGACCATCACGACGAGGCTGAAGGCGAAGAGGGCCGCGAACGGCAGGTAGAAGACGCGCCACGCGCGCGGGGCCGCGAGCCACGCCGGGACCGAGAGCAGCAGCGGCAGCCCGAAGTTGCGCAGGAGGTAGAGCGCGAAGCTCTCTTCCCCGCCCCACATCCAGCCTGGCCGGAGGTGCACGAACCCCGCGCCCGCGGCGTGACGCGCCAGCGCCAGGAGGTGCGGCGCGGCGAGCAGCACGGCCGGCGTCCAGAAGTAGAGCCAGTGCCGCCGCGGCCGCGCGAGGAAGAGGAAGACGCTCACGAAGCCGACGGCGAAGTAACTGTGCGTGTGGAAGAGCGGGAGGAGTCCCGCGAGGACGCCCGCGGCGAGCATGATCCGCCGGTCGGTCGCCTCCGGCCCTTGCCCTTCCGACGTTCGCCCCCCTTCCCCTCCGGAGCCGCGGCGCCAGACGACGGCGAACAGCGTGAAGACGACGAGCGCGGCGGGCAGGCCGAAGAGGCTCGCGCGCTGCGGCAACAACGTGTCGGCGACGAGGTTCGTCCAGTGTATGCCGCGCGCCCAGATGTTCGCGTAGTTCTCGCCGAGCGAGTTCCAGAAGGGGAGGAAGCCCTGGCCGCTCTGCCGCCAGTCGCGGAAGAGTTCGACGAACCCGAGGCCGCCGTTGAGCAGGAAGAGGCAGACGGCCGCGACCGCCGCGGCCCGCGAGCGCGCGACGCGCCACGCCAGCGTGTAGAAGGCGGCCGTGCACGCGAGGGCGAGCGGCACCGCCGTCGCCAAAAGCGCCGTGCGCATCTGGACGCCGGCCGCCATTAGCGCGGCCGTCAGGAAGTCTGGCAGGAAGGGGTAGAGGAGCGGCTCGGGCGGCAGCGGCGTGTAGGCGGGCGGGAAGTTCCGGCCGTGCGCGAACGAAGAGGCGAGCGCCGCGTGGAACGCCATGTCGAACCAACTGTTCCCGCCCGAGTAGACGCCGTCAGGCCCTTCGGCGAGCATGTGCGCGGAGAAGAGTCGCCAGTAGACGGGCGCGAAGGCGGCGAGCACGGCGACGAGTCCCGCGTACTCGCGCCGCCACAGTCCTGCACGACGCAGCGTCCGCAACCCCCGCAACGCCGGCAGCCAGGCGAGCGCCGCCACCGCCCAGAGGCCCGTGGTCGTCCACGCCACCGTCGCGAACGCGAGCCGGCCCTGCGCCCTCGCCAGCGCGTAGACGGCGACGGCCGCCAGCATCCACCCGAAGACCAGCCCCCACGCCGCCTGCTCGGCCGCGCCCGCCGCCCCCCGCAGCGCGCGCCGCACGAGGCCCGCCCCGAGCAGCGCGCCCCCGCCGAGAAACAGCAGCATCAGCACCATAGAAATTTTTGATTTGCGATTTGAAAGCAGTAGACAGTAGTCAGTAGTCAGTAGTCAGTAGCGCCCCGCCTTGTGATTGCTGACGCCGACACCCTGACGATTCGCAAGCGAAGGTTTTTCTACTGTCTACTGTCTACTGTCTACTGTCTACTGGTCTTCAATCGCAAATCGAAAATCCTCACCGCTCGCCCTTCAGCGCCTTGTACTCGAGCGAACTCATGAAGGCGAGCGGGAGGCGGGTCGGGTCTTTGGTAAGCTCCAGGTGGCCGACCCAGTGGAGCATCCCGTCGAGGTTGCCGTCGGGCGGGTCGTCGGGGTTGCGCCGCAGGTAGCCGAAGAAGTGCAGGAGGACGAGCGCGCGGTTCTTCTCGCGCTCGGTGAAGCGGGGGTCTTCGGCGACGCGCAGCAGCACGTCGGCGCGGTCCGCGCGGCCCGCCGCCAGTTCTTCGACGAGCGCCGCCCTCTCGGACGGCGCGGCCTCCACACCGGCGTTCTCGAACAGGCGGGCGACGTACTGCTCGTCGCTCAGGCGGCCGAGCGAGTCGCTGAAGGCGGGCCGCCGCGCCCAGGCGGAGACGAACTCGCGGAAGCCTCTCTCCAGCACGGGCTCCTCGTCGAAGCCGGGCCGGAAGCCCCGGCCCAGCTCGCGCGCGTCCGAGAGGAACTCGGCGTAGCGGGGCATCTTTCCGGTCGCGACGAAGTGGAGGCGGTAGAGGCGTAGGCTCCACGGCTGGTTCGTGCCGAGCAGGTTGACGGGGTCGGCGTCGAGCAGCGTCGCCCAGTCGCGCCCGGCGCCCTCGAACGGGAGCGGCGCTTCGGAGCGCGCCCCCGGCTCGGTCCTGACGACGGCGTAGAGGTCGTCGCGGCCGTCGAAGCGGTTGACGAAGCGCAGGCGGCCCGCGGCGACGGCGCGCGAGAGGAAGTTCTCGTAGACGGCGCGCTGCTCCGGCGGGACGGCCGGGTGGTGTATGACGAGGTAGGAGGCCGGAATCTTTTCGAGCAGGTCGAGGAACTGCGCCTCGCGCGGCCCCTCGCGCGTCAGCCGCTCGATTTCGCCCTCGTAGGGCGGGTTGAATCCCGACGTTCCGACGACGAGCGGCTTGGCGTGGTCGGCCGCGCGCAGCATGTAGCGGTGGTTGAAGTCGCCGTTGGCCGGGAGCACGACGATGCCGCCGCGCATCGGCGTCTCCTTCAGCCGCAGGGTGACGGCGTCGGGGAAGACCTCGCCGCGCATGAAGCGGAGCGGGGCCGCGTTCAGCTCGGCGAGGAGCAGCACGCAGGCCGCGGCGTAGACGGCCGCGGGCCGCAAGCCAGGGCGCCTGCGCGCGAGCAGCTCGGCGAGGCGGCCGACGCCGAGCGCCGCGAGCACGGCCAGCCCCAGGTACGCGATCATCGCGCCGCGCGTCGGCACGCGCATGCTCTTAAAGATGGGGAGCAGTTGGTAAAGAATCCGGTAGAAGAAGAAGTTCCAGCCGAGCGAGTAGCAGAAGCCGACGCCGAACCAGACGAGGCCGAGCCAGAAGGCTTCCGTGCGCCGCGGCGACCGCAGGGTCTCGATCAGGTTGTCGTTCTCGCCGCGCCGCAGCAGCGCCGGGTACGAGAGGCAGAGGCGCGCGACGGCCGCGACCGACAGAACCGCCAGCGCGCGCTCCGAGGTGCGGCCGAAGAATCCGCCGAAGGCTCTCGTCCCCTCGTAGCCGATGGCGAAGATTGAGGTGACGAGCGCGGCGAGCATCGCCGCGTCGAGCCAGCGGATGAGCCTCCGGCGGCGGGCCGTCTCCGCGCGGAGCGGAGCCAGCCTCCGCGGCGGCTCGACGAACACCACGGCCGCCAGAGAGAAGAGTATCGGCAGCAGGCCGGGGAACAGCTTGAACCTCGTGCCCTCCGGCAAGTTCTGGCCGAACCCGCTCCAGAACTTGTTGTTCCCCTCGGCCGAGAGCCAGTGGATCGGCCACGCCGACTGGAACTTGATCTCCTCGATGCTGCGCTCGAAGCCGTACATCTGCGACGCGATGTAGTAGGGGAGCATGAAGGGCAAAAGGGCGAGCGAGGCCGCGCCGAGCGCCGCCGCGCCGCGCCGCCAGAAGTCGCGGTCGCGCCAGAGACGGCGGCGCGTGAGCATCACGGCCGCCGCGAGGGCCGCCGGGACGAGCGAGAGCGCGAACCACGTGACGGTCGTCAGCCCCGACATGAAGAAGGCGACGCCGAGCCACGCCGCTCGCCGGCGGCTGCGCCTGCGGACGAAGAGCACGAGCGCCTCGAAGAGCAAGGGTATCCACGGCGAGAAGAGGTACGGCAGGTGCGAGACGAGGTGGAAGCGGTACGGGACGAAGGCGAAGACGATGCCGGCCACCCACCCCGCGCCCGCCGAGCCGGTGAGCGTCCGCCCGAGCCGGAACGCCCCGTAGCCGCACGCCGCGAAGCCTATGAACATCGCGAAGGCGTGCACGGACAGCGGGCGGAAGCCGAGCGCGAAGAGCGGGAAGAAAGGGAGCGCGATGCCGTAGCAGTGCTCGCTGAAGGCGAGCGTGTAGCGGTACGGGTAGAAGACGTTCGCGTGGAAGAGGTTGAGCGGGTCGGTGAAGGTCGCGTGGTAGTCCCACCAGAGAATCCACGCCACGAGGTACGGGTCGCCGGGGTCCGCGACGGCGTCGCGCAGCCGCGTCACGTACGGCCAGGTCAGCACCGCCGTCATCAGGCAGAAGGCGAGGAAGACCAGCAGCTCGCGCGGGAGCGCCCGCCGCCAGAGGGCCGGGCGCGCCGGGCGCCGCGCGCGCGCCGCCACGGCCTCCTCCCTCTCTGTCTCCTTCACGGCGGCAGGCGCGGTTGGCATTTTAACGCCCGAAGTGTTAGGTTCTTGAGTCTTCCGCCGGGACGTTTAAAAGCAGTAGACAGTAGTCAGTAGGCAGTAGTCAGTAGAAAACCTTTCGCGGGTGAATCCTTCGGGTGACAGCTTCAGCGTTCTCAATGCGGGGCCTACTATCTGCTGTCTACTGTCTACTGTCTACTTGTCTTACTGCGGCGGAGGTGGAGCATTGTGGGGGCCGCGCGTTTCAATGTCAAGAATGGCGACTGACGGGGCGGGCGGGTCGCGCGTCGCGGTCCTGATCCCCTGCCACAACGAAGAGGTCACGGTCGGGCGCGTCGTCGAGCAGTTCCGCGCCGAGCTGCCGCGCGCCGTCGTCTACGTCTACGACAACAACTCGACCGACCGCACCGCCGAGGAGGCCGAGCGCGCCGGGGCCGTCGTCCGCCGCGAGCGCCGGCAGGGCAAGGGCTTCGTCGTGCAGACGATGTTCCGCGAGGTGGACGCGGACCTTTACGTGATGGTGGACGGCGACGGCACCTACCCGGCCGAGGCCGTCCACCGCCTGCTCGCGCCCGTCCGGGAGGGGCGCGCCGACATGGCCGTCGGCTCGCGCCTGCACGCCGAGTCCCGTAGCGAGTTCCGGCAGCTCAACCGCTGGGGCAACCGCCTCGTGCTCGCCGTCCTCAACTCGGTCTTCCGCGTGCGCCTGACCGACATCCTCTCCGGCTACCGCGCCTTCAGCCGCCGGTTCGTCAAGGGCGTGCCGCTCTTCGGCGGCGGCTTCGAGATCGAGACCGAGCTGACGATCAAGGCGGTCGCGCGCGGCCGCCGCATCGTCGAGGTGCCGGTCGGCCTCACGCACCGCCCCGAGGGGAGCCACTCGAAGATCCGCTTCGTGCGCGACGGCCTCGTCATCCTCAACACGATTCTCGCGCTCTTCCGCGACTACAAGCCGCTGACCTTCTTCGGCGGCGCGGGGCTGCTGCTCGCGCTCGCCGCGCTCGCGCCCGGACTCGTCGCCGCCTTCGGCCTGCCCGGCACCGAGGCCGCGCCGCGCCTGCTCGCGGCCGTCCTCGCCGTCGGCCTCGTGCTCTGCGGGCTGCTCTCGATCACCGCCGGCCTCATCCTCCACTCCATCGCGCGCCGCTCGCAGGAGTTCGAGTACCAGATGCTCGTCCTCGCCGACGAGCTGCGCGCCGAGGGCCGCGCCCCGCGCGGAGGTGAGGACGAGGCCGTCGCTTCCCGCGACGCGGGGGTCTTGCGGGCCGGGCGATGAGCGCCGCGCCTGCCCACGCGCCCGCGGCGGCGCGGGCCGAGTTCGGCGACGCGCTCGTCCTGCTCTACGCGCTCGTCTTCGCGCGGCAATACTTCTGGGTCGTCGAGAACAACGCCGTGGCCTGGGCGCTCGCGGCCGCGGCCGCGCTGGCCGCCACGTACATCTACGTGAAGACGAAGCCGCTCGCGCCGGAGCCTCCCGGCCGGAGCTTCTGGCTCGTCGTCGCCCTGCCGCTCCTCTTCGTCTACGCCCTGCGCGCGCCCTTCCCCGACTTCTCGTTCGACGTGCTCAACTACCGCCTGCTCCACGCCGAGCGATCCCTCCGCGGGCCGCTCTTCGCCGCGGGCGACTTCTTCCCGACGCCCGCGCCCTATAACCCCGCGCCCGACACCCTGACCGGCCTCTTCCGCTACCTCCTCGGCTACCGCCTCGGGACGGTCGTCAACCTCCTCGCGCTCGTCTGGGCCGCGCAGCTCACGGACCGAATACTCCGCCCCTCAGTCGCGCGCGCCTGGCTCCGCGCGCTCTGCGTCCTCGCGGTCGTGCTGGCCGAGCACCTGCTCTTCGAGGTCAACACCTACATGGCCGACCTCCTGGCGCTGCCGCTCCTGCTCGAAGCGACGCTCCTGGCGCTGCGGGCGGGCGGGGCCGGGCGGCCGCGGGCGGTCTTCGTCCGCGCGGCGCTGCTGCTCGGGGCGGCCGTGGCTTTTAAACTCACGAACCTCGTCGCGGCCGTGCCCGTGGCGCTCGTCTGCGCGCACCAGGCACTCTTCGGGCCGGGGCGCATGGCCGCGCGTGAATTGATAAAGACGACGGCGCTCGCGCTCGCCGCCTTCGCCGCGCCGCTGCTGCCCTTCGCCGTCTACCTCTGCGCGCAGACCGGCAATCCGTTCTTCCCGCTCGCCAACACCCTCTTCCGCTCGCCCTACTGGCCGACGGGCGGCGGGTGGGAC
The DNA here is from genome assembly GCA_035947355.1 of Pyrinomonadaceae bacterium. Classification (GTDB taxonomy): domain Bacteria; phylum Acidobacteriota; class Blastocatellia; order Pyrinomonadales; family Pyrinomonadaceae; genus QHXN01. The sequence continues at coordinate 7,656 of DASZKF010000481.1, forward strand.
GGGCGCTGGGGGCCGAGGGGCGCCTGGGAGACGCTGCTCTGGCCCGTGCTCGTCTTCTTCGAGCCGGGGCGGCACTCGGAGCTGGCGGTCTACTCCGGGAGGCTGGGGCTCGGCTTCGCCGCCTCGCTCGCCGGCCTCTTCGTCGCGCGGCGCGGCTCGACGGCGTGGACGCTCTGCCTCATCAGCCTCCTGGGCTGCCTGCTGTGGAGCGCGGCCGGGATGGGCTACAGCCGTTACGGCCTCCACCTCGAACTGCTTTCGGGCGCGGCCGTGGTCGCCGTCGCCTCCACCCTTCTAGCGCGCGGGCCGGCGGGGAGGCGGTCGCCGTTGGCGCCGGCGGCCGGCGTGCTCTTCGCCGCGCTGCTCGCCGCGCAAGTCCTACTCGCCTGCCGCCTCGCGGGGCGCTACGAGTGGGCGATGCGGCGGACGGCGCTCGACGACTTCGACGGGTGGGCGGCGGACGCCAAGGAATTTTTGCGCGACCGCTCGCTCGTCTCGTACCTACCGGCGGCCGAGCGCGAGCGGCTGGCGGGCGTGGGCGTGTGGGTCGAGAGCGGGATGAAGTCGAACGGCGTCGAGGCGCTGCTCTCGCCCGAGACGCCGGTGCTCGGCGTGCGATACCAGGAATACTTCACGACCGGCAGGGCCTGGCGGCGCTACGCCGAGGCGGTCGAGCGGGCCGCGGGCGGCCGCGCGCTCTCGCTCTGCCTGCCCGAGGACTTGCCTTCGGCGCTCGCCGCCGTCCGCGGGCGCGGCCTCGGCGTCGAGCGCTTCACGCCCGTCGAAGTCCCTTTCTTTTCGGAGCGGCGGCGGGTCGGTATGATGTTGCTCGAAGTCTCTCTGCCGGGCGAGGCCGAGGGGCTGCGGCGTCTCGCCGAGGGGGGGTCATGGAAGGGCGGCGCCTTCCGCGACGAGGACTACCGCGCCCGCGTCGAGTCCCTCGACGCCCCGGCGGCGATGCGTGCCGGCGAGAAACGTGCGCTCAGGTTCCGCGTCGAGAACCGCGGCGGCGCGACCTGGCCGGCGCGCGGCAACGAGATCAACTGGTATCAGGTCAACCTCGGCGACCGCTGGCTCGACCCCGCAGGCGGCCTCGTCAACGACATGGACGCGCGCGCCGCGCTGCCCTTCGACCTCGCGCCCGGCGCGAGCGTCGAGCTGACACTGGGCGTGACCGCGCCCCGGCGGCCCGGCGACTACGTCCTCGAAATAGACCTCGTGCACGAGGGCATCACCTTCTTCCGCGACAAGGGCTCGCGCCCGCTGCGGCTGCCCGTGCGCGTCGAGCCTTGAAGGAGTGGGCCGGGGGGGCGAGACGCCTTCCGCCCGGCGCCCGGGTCGAAACATTCTTACGGGAGGAAGCTTTTAGAGTATGAGAACGAGAATCATCTTGTTGCTGGCCGTCGCGTCTGTGGCGGCGGGGTGCGGCGGCGAGCGCCCGACGCAGAACGTCAACGCCGGGCGGCCGGCCGCCGCGTCGAAGGAGGCCGCGCCCCTGCCGGACAACGGCTTCCGGGCCGAGATCACGCTGCTCGACCCGCCCGCGAAGCTGCGCGCCGGGCAGAAGGAGTCTGTGCAGGTGCGCGTCAGGAACGCCAGCGGCGTCCAGTGGTGGGCACGCGGTGGCGAGATCAACAACCGCCCCGACAACAAGTTCTACCTCGCCGCCGCCAACCGCTGGCTCGAAGCCGGGGGCAAGCTCGTCACCGACATGGACGGCCGCTACGGCATCGGCAAAGACCTCGGCCCCGGCGAGCAGACCGAAGTCCCCCTCCTCGTCACCGCCCCCAAAGAGCCCGGCGACTACACCCTCGAAGTTGACCTCGTGCAGGAACAGGTCTCCTGGTTCAGCGACAAGGGCTCGCCGACGGCGAGGACGAAAATCACGGTGGTGCAATAAAGCAGTAGACAGTAGACAGTAGACACTGTCAGTAGCGCTGCGCGCCGCGGCCGCCGACGCCGACACGCGGACGAGCCACTGGAGACTGTCTTTCTACTGTCTACTGACTACTGTCTACTGTCTACTTCTCTCATGCGTCTCGCCTACTTCAGCCCACTGAGCCCGCAGCGGTCGGGCATCGCCGACTACAGCGAGGAGCTTCTGCCGCACCTGGCGGCGGGCGCGGAGATCACGCTCTTCGTGGACGGCTTCACCCCGGCGAGCCGCGGCGCGCTCGCCCGCTTCCCCGCGCGCGACTACCGGCGCGACCCCGCGGCCCTCGGCCGGCTCGCGGATTACGACGCGGTCGTCTACCACATGGGCAACGACCACCGCTACCACGCCGGCATCCTCGGGGCGATGCGCGCGCACCCCGGCGTCGTCGTCTTCCACGACTTCGCGCTGCAAGACTTCTTCCTCGGCCTCGCGCGCGAGCGCGGCGACCGGCGCATATACCTAGAAGAGGTCGCGGCCTGCCACGGCGAGACGGCGCGGGCCGAGGCCGCCGAGGCGCTCGCCCGCGGCGGCGCGCCCGCCATCCTCGAACGCCCGCTCGACTTCCCCCTCAACTGCCGCCTCGCGCGCGAGGCCGAAGGCATCGTCGTCCACTCCGGGTGGGCGCGCGCCCGTTTCGAGAGCGTCGCGCCCGGCGTCCCCGTCCGGCACATACAGATGCCGGTCAAGCCGGCGGCCGAAGGGCCGCGGGCCGAGAAGGACACAGGCGAGATTCGTATCGCCAACTTCGGGCTGATTACGCCCGGCAAGGGCATCGAGCACGCCCTGCGCGCGCTCTCGGCGCTCAAGGACAGGTTCTCTTTCCGCTACACGCTCGTCGGCGAGCCGAACCCCTTCTTCGACGTGCGCGAGCTCGTCCGCCGCTACGGGATGGAAGACCTCGCCCGCGTCACGGGCCACGTCTCCCTCGAAGAGTTCGAGCGGCACATCCGCGAGACCGACATCGCGCTCAACGTGCGCGAGCGCACCGTCGGCGAGACCTCGGCGAGCCTCTGCCGCATCATGGCCGCGGGCGTCTGCGCGCTGGTCGCCGACGTGGGCTGGTACGCCGAGCTGCCCTCGGACTGCGTCGTCAAGGTCGAGCTCGGCGCGCACACCGACGCGCTCCACGTCGCCTACCTCGAAAGGCTCATGGCGGACGCGCCCCTGCGCGCGCGCATCGGCGCGAACGCCCGCCGCTACGTGCTCGCCGAGCACTCGGTCGAGCGCAGCGCCGCCGCCTACCTCGACTTCATCGGCGAGACGGTCGCGCGCCGGCCGCGCCGCCGGTTCGTCGCCGGCGTCGCCGCCGAGATGGCCGCGCTCGGCCTCCGCGCGGAGGACGAAGCGGTCATGCGCCGCGTCGCGGCCGAGGTCGCCGCGCTCGCCCCGCGGCGCGCCTTCGAGGGCGAAGCCTTCCCCGTCGAACCCGAGCGCGCCGGCGGTAACGGCCGCGTCCCGCGGGCAGACGGCGACAACGCCGCGGAGAGGTTCACGCCCGAAGAGGCCGAAGGCCCGTCACGGTCGTCGTCGGAGTCCGCGGCGGGCGGGGCCGCGCCCGTCGCGCCAGCACCTTCGCCCGGCCGGTCGCCGAAGATCGAAGGGGTTGATTACAAGCGCGCGGCCGTCGAGTACCTGGGCCGCCTCTCGGAGGAGCGCCGCCACCACTTGCGGACGAAGCCCTTCTACAACCTCGCGCACAAGCTCCCGAAGTACAAGGGCGAGGGCTTGGACGAGGACGCGCGCCGGCACTTCTGCGACTTCGCCAACATGGCCGTCGCCCTGGCGCTGCCGGCCGGCAGCCGCATCCTCGACGTGGGCTGCGGCTCGGGCTGGCTCTCGGAATACTTCGCCCGCCTCGGCTACGAGGTGCGCGGCATAGACATCAGCCCCGACCTCGTCGAGATGTCGCGCGAGCGCGTCGCGCGCGTCCCCTACGGCGTTGACCACGAGACGCCGCTGCGCTGCACCTTCGAGGTGCACGACATCGAGCTCGCGCCGCTCCCGGAGCAGTTCGACGCCGCCGTCTGCTACGACTCGCTGCACCACTTCGACGACGAGCGCGCCGTCCTGCGCCACCTCGCCGCGATGCTGCCCGTCGGCGGCCTGCTCTTCGTCCTCGAAGGCGAGCGCCCGCCCGAAGGCTCGGAGAGCGAGCAGGAGCTGCGCGCCGTGATGGGCGAGTTCGGAACGCTGGAGTCGCCCTTCGACCCGTCGTACCTGCGCGCGCTCCTCGACGAGCACGGCTTCGCCGTCGTCGGCGACTACGTCTCGGTCAACGGCCTCTTCGAGCGCGAGCTGTTAGAGGGCGACCGCCTGCCGCTCGCGACGCTCGCCACCGGCTACCACTACCTGACCTGCAAGAAGGTCTGCGAGTCAGGTCCGGCGCGCGCCGTCCCCGACAGCCGCAGGCCGAGCCTTCTGCGGGCGCGCATCCGTCTGCGCGAGCCCGCGCCCGAAAGGGTCGCGCCGGGCGCGGCGCTCGCCCTCCCGCTCGCCGTCACGAACGAGGGCGACACGCTCTGGCTGACCGGCCAGACGGTGCGCGCCGGCGTCGTCATGCCCGCCGTCCGCGTCTTCGACGAGGCGGGCGCGCTCGTCTCCGAGTTCCACGGCGAGCCGATGCTGCCCCGCGCCGTCGCGCCCGGCGAGACCGTCAACCTCAAGGTCGAATACGACGCGCCGCGGCGGCCGGGCGTCTACGAGATGAAGATAGACCTCGTGGACCAGCACGTCTGCTGGTTCGAGCAGCAAGGCTCCGCGCCGCTGCTGATTCGGTTCGAGGTGGAAGAATAAGTTTCGGGTTGCGGGTTTCGAGTTTCGAGTTCGTTCTGCGTTAGTCGAAAGATTCAACCCGCGCCTTCCGAACTCGAAACTCGAAACCCGCAACCCGAAACTTTTTATCCGCAATGATGACGCGAGAAGAAATCCTGTCCGAGCTGGAGCGTTTGCAGCCGTGGTTCCACCGCATAGACCTCGGCGGCGGGCTCTACACGAAGACCGAGAGCGTGATGGGCGAGCCGGTTGACCACCCGGCCGGGCCCTGGGAGACCATCCGGAAGTGCCTGCCCGCGGACTTGCGCGGCAAGTCGGTGCTCGACGTGGGCTGCAACGCCGGCTTCTACGCCATCGAGGCCCGGCGGCTCGGCGCGCGGCGCGTCCTCGGCGTAGACGGGCAGCGCCAGCACGTCCGCCAGGCCGTCTTCGTGCGCAAGGTGCTCGGCCTCGACATCGAGTACCGGCGGATGAACGTCTACGAGCTGACGCGCGCCTCGGTCGGCGAGTTCGACATCACGCTCGCGCTCGGCCTCATCTACCACCTCAAGCACCTCGTCCTCGCGCTCGAAAACCTCTACGGGGTGACGCGGGAACTCCTCGTCGTCGAGACGGCCGTGATGCCGCCCGAGCGCACGCCGGAGTCCTTCCTCCACCCGCTCGGCGAGACGCAGATGCGCCTGCACCCGCTCGCCTACGTCGAGAACCCGGCGGGCGCGAAGGAGCAGGTCTTCAACTGGTTCCTGCCCGGCGTCGAGTCGCTCAAGGCGCTGCTCCGACAGACCGGGTTCGAGGAGACCGAGGTGGTCGAGGTCAAGGCCGAGCGCGCCGTCGTCGTCTGCCGCAAGTCGCCCGCGGCCCGGCGCGCGCCGGACGTGAGCCACCACTACGTCGCCGCGCTCGCGCTCGCCGCGGGGCCGCGCGCCTGCCGGCCCGGCGAGGAGCTGAGCTTTACGCTGCGCGCCGAGAACCGCGGGCTGGTCGCGTGGCCCGCGCGCGGCGAGGGGCCGGGGGGGCGCGGCGAGGTGCACCTCGGCGCACACCTCCTGCGCGCCGACGAGGAGGAGGTCGCGTGGGACTTCGGCCGCGCCGACCTGCCGCGCGACCTCGCGCCCGGCGACGCGGCCAGCGTCGAAATCAGACTGCGCGCGCCCGAGGAGCCGGGCCGCTACGTCGTCGAATTCGACATGGTGGCCGAGCACGTCGCCTGGTTCGAGGACTTCGGCTCCGGCACGCTGCGCCACGCGCTCGCCGTCGAATAAGTTTCGAGTTGCGGGTTTCGAGTTTCGAGTTCGGGCGGCGCACGCTGCGCCATCCGACTCGCGCCGAACAAACTCGGAACTCGAAACCCGTAACCCGCAACTGTTTCTTGTGGGGCCCGCGGCTTTCGTTGTATGATTTTTCAGGCGTCGGGCGTGCGGGCCGGCGCGTCTCGCTAGTAGAACCTGCCTTTCGGACTTGCCCCTCTTCGGACAGCCTTGAAAATCCCGGTTTCGTCTTCCGTTAAATCTCTCTCTGTCTCGCTGGCGGTGTCGCTCGGCGTCGGCCTCTCGGTCGCGGCGCTGTGGGCCGCGGGCCTGCTCGACTCGCTCGGGGCGGCCTTCCTGCTCGGCGAGGGGCGGGCCGCGTGCGTGCCGCCGCAGGGGTGGGTGGCGTGGCTGCTGATCGCGGCCGCGGGGGCGGGCGCGGGCTTCGCCGTCGAACGCGGGGGCGGCCGCCGCGCGGCCCTCTGGGTCTCGGCCGCGCTCGCGGCGCTGTGCGCGGCGAGCCTCGCGGCCTCGCGGCTCGCGCACGTAGACACGCTGTTCGCGCCGATGGCGCTGGCGGCCCTGGGCGCCCTCGCGGCGGCGCAGGCGCGCAGGCTCTGGGCGCTCGACGCGGCGCTGGCGCGCAACGTCCGGCTCGTCTCTGCGCGGCCCTCCGCGCTCGAAGGGCGCGGGGCCTCGGCGCGACTGGCGGGCGGGCTGAAACTGCTCGACACGGTGCTCGCGCTCGACGAGGCCGTCATCTTCCGTCTGGACGGGGCCGGCGTGCTCGCGCAGGCGGCGCGGCTGCGGCCGCCGGGCCACAACGCCGCGGGCGACGCCGACCCCAACAGCGTCTGGCGCGAGGGCGTGCGCCTGTGCGAGCGCGCGGTGGCGGCGGGCGAGGCGCAGACGTTGGGCGGGCCGGAGGGCGCGCGCGCGACGGTCGCGCTGCCGCTCGCGCACGACGGCCTCGCGGTCGGCGCGCTGCTGCTGCGCCTGCGGGGCGGGTTCGAAGAGGGAGACGCCGCGCTGCTCCGCGGCGTCGCCGCGCAGTTCGCGCGCGACCTCCAGCGCGAGGCGGCGCGCGCGCTCGGAGCGCCGCGCGACCGCGCCGCCTTCCTCTCGGCCGGGGCCGCGCGCCAGCGCCTCGAATCCTTCGGCGTCATCAGCGGGCTGCTCGCCGAGCAGGCGTTCGCGGCGCGCGTCCTCGAAGGCGCGACGGACGCGCACGCCGTCGCCTACCTCGACGGGACGCTGGCCTGCGTCAACCCGGCGATGCTCGAGGCCGCGCGCCTGAGCGCCGCCGAGTGCCGCGCGCTCGACCTCTTCGGCCTGCTCGCGCGCTTCCGCACCGGCGTCTTCGACGAGCCGGCCATCGCCGTCCGCCGCGTCCTCCAGACCGGGCAGGCTTACGAGCGCGAGCTGACCTTCCCCGACCGCGGCCAGACCTTCGCGCTGCGCATCGCGCTCGTCGGCGGCAGGGAGGAGGGCGAGTCGCCGCTCTGCCTCTCGGTGACGGCGCGCGACGTGACCCGCGTCAAGGAGTACGAGAAGCTGAAGAGCGACATGCTGTCGCTGATGTCGCACGAGCTGCGCACGCCGATCACGAGCATCAACGGCTTCGCCGAGCTGCTGATGGCCGACGAGGGCGTGCCCGCCGAGTCGCGCGAGTTCCTCTCGATCATCCACGCCGAGTCGCAGCGGCTCTCGCGCATGATCAGCACCTTCCTCTCGGTCGCCCGCCTCGAACAGAAAGACCGGCAGGAGGTCTCGATGGCCCCGCTCATGCTTGATGACGTGATGCGCGAGGCGGTGGCGAACTTCCACGCCGCGGCCCGGCGCAAGCGCATCCGGCTCGAAGGGCGCGACGGCCAGCGGCTCCCGCCCGTCGCGGCCGACCGCGCCCTCATCACGCAGGCCGTCTCGAACCTCGTCGACAACGCCATCAAGTACAGCCCCGAGCGCACCACCGTGACGCTCTCGACGGCGCTCGAAGCCGACGCCGTGCGCCTGACGGTCGAGGATCGCGGCTACGGCATCCCTCCCGAAGACCAGCCCCGCGTCTGGGAGAAGTTCTACCGGGTGGCGCGCGACGGCCGGGTGAAAGAGGAAGAGTCCACCGGCCTCGGCCTCGCCTTCGTCCGCCAGGTCGTCGAGCAGCACGGCGGCCAGGTCGCCCTCGAATCCGAACCCGGCCGCGGCTCTAAGTTCAGCTTCACACTGCCTCGGCTGTAAGTGGGGTTGCTGGAGGCGGACATTCTCACCCCTTCGCCCATGCACCAGACGGGCGAAGGGTTATAACTTCCTCGCAGACCGAGTTCGACCGCGCCGGCCACCAGATTCTTATTCCATAGGGCATAGATTCTGACGGTAGCAGCGGGAGAAGCGGCGCTGGGATTTCGGCACAGGGTCGTAAGTTCAATGTTTCAGGATCAAGGTGTCTGAAATAATTATTGACCGAGAAACGGCGTCGGTGTATGTTCCGCGCGACGAACGCGGGCAGTAGCGAGACTCATAGTCCGTTGGCGAAATCCTCTCATAGATTCCGTCAACCTCATTTCCTGTACAACTGTTTCAGAGGTATGAAAGCCTGAGGTGTTTATGCGTTTAAAAATTACCGCTGGCATAGGCTTTGGCGTGCTACTGATTGCTACCGTCATTGCAACAGCTAAGTTACAAACTAAAAAGAGCCTTAGCACAACAGAAAGTATAGATTCACAAATACCGGTCACGACTAAACAACTCTCTCCTGAAAACGGCATCATTCCTATTGAACTACAGTGTCAGGTCGTTCGTCAGCCCCCCCCTGGGGAATTCCGAATGTTAAAGTGTGTCGTAAAAAACAATACGAACAAGCCAGTTAGGGCTCTTTCTGTAGCTTACTCAATATCTTTCATTAGGAACGGGGCAGAAATCTCAGACAGTGGCCACTTGACGAGTGATGCGTACGTTCATCCTGATTTCCAAGAGTTAAATAGACACAAATTTTTGTCACCCGGCGGGGAACAAGTAATTGTACGCGGCGAGCCGGTACAGCACGATGGTGCTGTGGCTAAAGACATTGAGGCCGAAATCGATTACGTTGAATTCGATGACGCTTCCGCTCTAGGACCCGATCTCAAAGGCTCGACTTTATTAGCATTGATTAGAGAAGGCGCGGCTACATATAAAGCATGGTTGAAGAAAAAATACTTAGAGAGTGGTAAGTCAATAGACTCCATTGTGCCATTGTTACAAGACACACCCACCCTGCCAGCCGAATATAAAGTTGCCGACACGATGCACGTAGTTGGCGTTGATGCCTACCGGAAATATGCGCGCGAGTTACACAACAAGCGCGGGGCGACAGAACTCGAAAAACGTCTGAGCAATTAAACGCCACTAAGAGCAGCAACTGAGTGGATTAAGGAGACGTAAATGCGAAAAATGATTGCTGCTATCGGCTGCATACTTGTTATTTGCGTGATTAGTCAATCCCAAATTGAAAACGATTGCAAACGGGTAAGGAAATGTATAGCGAAACAGGGTCAACCTCTGGTTGACTCCTGTCAGGTAGAGATCAGTTGGACTACGTGCAAGGACCTGCCCGGTTGGTCTACCGGAGTAAGATGTTCGGCCTTTCATGACAATGTACATGATTGTAAGTGTCGCTGCATAACGGACGGGTATGTCGTGGAGTGGGTAGACGCCAACGATGTAATTGTTGTCGATACACATAAGTGTAATTGCGTCACGCCGACTCCAACGCCGACCCCCACCCCGACGCCCGCGACGTGCGCCGACCGCGAGTGGCTGATGGCGAAGTGCCTCGCCCTCGGCGAGGGGTGGGACGAGGCCACGTGCCAGTGCGCCCCCGACTCGCCCGTCCTCGTCGACGCGGCCGGCGACGGCTTCCGCCTCACCGGCGCCGAGG
>DASZKF010000482.1:0-14338 GCA_035947355.1 Pyrinomonadaceae bacterium
GGCCTCCGGGTCGCCGACGATGACGCCGCCCTGCCGCTCGTACCCGGTCAGGGAGGGGCCCCACGACGACCCGCTCCACCACTTGTGGTAGAGGGCCGAGTCGGTCCCGACGACGAACAGGTCGAGGCGGTCCGGGCCCCACGAGACGGCCCGCGGCCGGGAGACGATGACGCCGCCCTGCCGCTCGTAGCCGGTCAAAGACGGCCCCCACGACGACCCGTTCCACCACTTGTGGTAGAGGGCCCGGTCGGTGCCGACGACGAAGACGTCGAGGCGGTTCGGGCCCCAGGAGGCGACCTCCGGGGGCGAGAGGATGACGCCGCCCTGCCGCTCGTAGCCGGTCAGCGAGGGGCCCCAGGAGGAGCCGCCCCACCACTTGTGGTAGAGGGCGCGGTCGGTGCCGACGACGAAGAGGTCTAGGCGGTCCGGGCCCCAGGAGACCACCGGGCCCGCCACCCGCCTCAGTGCCCCTGCGGCCGCGGTGAGGAATGACGACCTCGGCCCGTCCAGGCAAGCGCGCATCCTCGTGACTTGGCCGCGGCTGAACATGACCATCGCGGAGTCATCGACATAATCCATATAGTTCATGAACATGTCGCCGTTCGGGCCGTTGCTGCACGTGACGCGGGGGAAGGTCGGAGTTCCCGTGTTGGGGCCGGCTTGATTCGGGGTGTCGTCGACGAAGTCCGATCCGCTGCAACCGGTGCCGTCGTCGCCCCAGATGTGGAAACAATTGAGCCAGTGGCCGACCTCGTGCGTCGCCGTCCTGCCGAGGTGGAACGGCGGCCTGGCCGTCCCCGTGGTGCCGAACGCGTGGAAAGCGATCACCACGCCGTCGGTGTTCGCGGGGCCGCCGGGGAACTGTGCGTAGCCGAGGAGACCCCCGGAGAGGGGCCCGACCCAGAGATTCAAGTACCGGTTAGCGGGCCACGCGTCGGTCCCGCCCCGTGAGTTGAACTTGATGGCATCATCGCTCGAAAATGCGGTCACGGTCGTGTTCCGCCTGGTGATGCCGGTGGTCGTGGCGCCCGCCGGGTCTGTCGTCGCAAGGAAGAATTCAACTTCAGCATCCGCGCGCAACGGCTGGAAGGGCGCGGGCACCGTCCCGATGTCCGTGTTACGCATGCGGAAGTCGCGGTTGAGGACGTCGATCTGGCTCCGGATTTGGGCGTCGGAAACGTTCTCCTCGGCGGCGTTCCACACCACGTGGACGACCACGGGAATGCGCACAACGCCGGCCCTCGCGACCGCCCGTCCGGTGGCGGCCTCCCACGCCCGGTTCTCGATGGCCGCTCGGGCTTCGGCGTAGGCGCGTGATTCGATAAGCAGGCGGTGGTGCACCTCCATCGTGTTGCAAGTGCGCCGCGGCGGCGGCGCTTTAAGAGCAGCGTCGGTGTCGCCGCCGCCCTCATCTCCGCCTCCGCCCGCGCCTCCGCCGTCACCCATGCCGCCGCCGGGCATCCTGTCACCTTCGTCCTCTTCCTTATCCTCCATCTTGCCGCTAGGCATTCCTTGCTCGGCAGCGTAAGGAGCAGGGCCGCCCGCCTCGGCCGGCTCAGTACCCGTCCCCGGCCCGCCCGCGTAACCCGGCACGTCTTCACCTTTCATCCCGCCGGCGGGCATCCCGCCGCCCGCCGGAGCCTGACCTTTCCCGGGTTTCGATCCCTTCCCGCGTCCTTTCACCTCTTTCCCCGTGCCTTGCGACGCCGACGCGCCTCCCGGCATCTCTTCGGCGGCTCCCTCGCCGCCCATTTCACTGGCTGGCATCTGATTCTTTTCTTCTTCCGAGTTTGTCATGACAAACCTCCTCAGATCATGGCCCTCAGACCCGTGCCTCACACGGTGGCCCCTTGTTCCTGATCCCCTGCGCAGTCAGATTCAAGGTCACGTGGGCGACGCCGACAGCCGCTCTCGTGCGAGATCGCTCGATACCGCAGCTCGGGGCCGTCGGCATCAGCGCGGTGAGGCGAAACGTTCTCCCGTTCGCGCGCGCGAAACGGGCTGGAGTTAGCGAGGCTGCTGCGGGACGACACCCCTCCCGCAGAAGTTGCATGGCGTCGAGCCGGCAAGAGTGAGACTCAAGGCCGGCGGAAGTTTGAACAGCTTGGGTAGATCAAGACTCCTATCAATAAGGAAGTGAGACTCCTATCAATAAGAAGACGGGGGCGTGAGACGCGTGGTAGCTCGCCTGTTTCTGAGGGTCTGGCAGCTTTCCGACATGGCTAAACTCTCTGTCGAGTGAACGCCGCCGAGGCGGAGGCTTAATCGGGAAAGGCCGGGCGCGTGCGAGGGTGACGCTTGGCGCCGGTTAGCCACGCGGCGAAGAAGGGAACCGGACGAACTTCCCTTGTGTGACCGGCCGAATGCGTTAAGCTCGTGAGGCCCAGCGCGCAGGGGGATCAGAGAATGAGGCTCTCGCGAGGTGAGAAGACCTAATACGGGCGCAATCTCCGAGCGGAAAGAACCTATTGCAGGGTGTGTATACTCCTATTGCACGAGCATGTCAATCCCTTTTGACCCTGACCGCTAAGCGGTGACCTGATCCGCCCTACGCCGGCGGCCGTCTGATGTAATCTAGCGTCCATGTTCTGCGCGGGCTGCGGGGCGGCCGACCGAAGCACCAGCTCCTACTGCCGGCTTTGCGGCACGTACCTGCACGGCCCTCCGCAGCGGCGGCGGAGCCACAGCCCCGAAGGGGCGGCGCTGTGGCTCGCCGTCGCCGGCGTCCCGGCCTTCCTCTTCTGCGTCGGCGTGCTGGTCATCATCTTCCTCATCACGGTGTCGGGCGGGAGCCGCGCCTACCCGCCGCCGGCCGCGGCCTCACAACTCTTTCCACCTGACGGGCGTTCGCCCGCCGCCGCCGAAAAACGGCGCGGGGCTTTGACAAATCGGGCGCGGGACTTTAAGTTTCAGGTACGGATACGAATTTATGACGAGGAGGCTCTGGGCGGGAGTTCTATGGCGAAGTCTGGGCACAAGGGCATCAGCCGCATCGACAGCCCTGCCAAGAAGATGCACGGCTGGTACGTGAGGGTCAGGTTCGACAAGCGGGAGCGGGCGAAGTTCATCAACGACAACCTGCACGGCGGCAGGGAGGCGGCGCTCCTGAAGGCCGTCGAGTGCCGCGACGAGATGGAGCGCGAGCTGGGCAAGCCGCGCACGGACTGGGTCGTCGTCGGAAGCAACCCCCGCAACACGCTCGGCGTGGCGGGCGTGCGCCGGGCCGTGAAGAAGTACAAAGGCAAGGACGGCACCGTCTACGAGAACGAGGTCTACGAGGTGACCTGGAACGCGGGCCGCGAGCGGCGCGGGCGCACCTCGGTCTCGATCAGGAAGTACGGCGAGCTGCGGGCGTTCCGGATGGCCTGCGCCATCCGCAGGGAGAAGGAGCGCGAGATGTACGGCGCGCCGGTCGAGGGGAAGTGGGCCGCGGCCCTCGGCAAAGTCTGCGCCGCATAAAAGAAATGATGAATGCGGAATGCGGAATGATGAATTAGTTATCAGTCATCAGTCGTCAGTCATCAGTAGAAGGAATGTCTTACTGATAACTGACGACTGATGACTGATAACTTGTCTCCCATTCATCATTCCGCATTCCGCATTCATCATTTTCTTATCCTGTCCACCCCTGTTTGAATTGCTTCCATAGTTGAGCGGGCCGCGGACAAGCCCTGCCCCTACAGGATTTCTCACGCTCGTAGTCTCACCCGAAAACCGCCTTAACTTTCGTGACCTTCCGCGGCCGTCTTTCTCGCGTTACCTTTAGGGGGTTTTTATGAAGACGAAGTTCGGAGCCGCCGCCCTATTCCTGTTTTTGCTCGCGTCCGCGCCGGCGGCTGCGCGCGCGCAGGATCAGGCCGAGGCGCTCCTGCGGCGCGGCGTCGAGCTGGAGCAGGCCGGGCGCTTCCAGGAGGCGCTCGAACTCTACCTACAGGTGCTCAGAATCCGCCCCGCGGCCGAGGGCGTCTACACCTTCGTCGGCAACGCGCAGGTCGCGCTCGGCCGCTTCGAGGAGGGACTGGCCTCCTACCGCCGCGCCGCCCGCCACGACGCCAGCGACGCCGGCGCGCGCTACGGGGCCGGCAACGCCCTCTACCAGATGCGGCGCTTCGCCGAGGCCGCGGCCGAGTACCGCGAGGCGGCGCGCCTGCGCCCCGACCTCCCCGACGCCTTCGTCAGCCTTTCGAGCGCCTACTACAACCTCGACCGCTACGACGAGGCCGTCGCCGCCGCACAGGAGGCCGTCCGCGTCAAGCCCGACCTGGCCGTCGGCTACGTCAACCTGAGCTGGTACTACAGCATGACGGACAAGCACTGGGAGTCGCTCGGGGCCGCGCAGCACGCCGTCGAGCTCGACCCGTCGAACCAGATGGCCCACACGAACATGTGCCGCGCCTTAAACGACCTCGGCAAGTTCGCGGCCGCGGCCGCCGCCTGCGAGAAGGCTTTGCAGCTCAAGCCCGACGACGGCGAGACGCTCTACTACCTGGGCATCGCCCGCAAAGGTCTCAAGCGGCCCTCGCCGGAGCTGTTCACGCGCGCGCTCGCAGGGCTGGAAGCGGCCGAAGGCCCGGAAGTGGATTTCACATACCTGGCGGCGGCCGCGTACTCGCAGCTCGGCCGGCACGCCGAGGCCATCGGGGCTTACAAGAGGGTTCTGGCCGAGAGGCCCGACTTCGTCAAGGCGCGGTACAACCTGGCGGTCTCCTACGTGCTGGCCGGCGAGCGCGCCGCGGCGCTGGCCGAGCAGCGTGAGCTGCGGAGGCGTTCGCCGGAGAAGGCCGCGAAGCTCGACGCGCTGCTCGCCGAGGAAGCCCCGCGCCGCCGGCCCTGAAGAAAGAAGCACGTCCCCGTAAGAAATTGACCATGCGTAGACCGGAAGGGAAAACCGAATCGAGGCCGACGCGGCGCGCGCCTGCTTGCCCGCGCGCCTTCGCGCTCGGCCTCACGCTCATCGCGCTCTTATCCTCCGGCGCGACGCGCCAGTCCGCGTCGGCCGACGCGGTCGTCAGGACGGGGGCGCGGCCCGAACTCGTCCTGCAAACTGGGCACGCCTACCGCGTAGACGCGCTCGCCTTCAGCCCCGACGGGCGGCTCCTCGCTTCGGGCAGCGCCGACAACACGGTGCGCCTGTGGGAGGCGGCCACGGGGCGCGAGCTGCGGAGCCTCGCGGGCCACAAGCTCTACGTCAAGGCGGTCGCCTTCAGCGGCGACGGCCGGCTCCTGGCCTCGGGCGGGGCGGACGGCAGCGTTAAGCTCTGGGACGTTGCCGCCGGGCGCGAGGCGCGCAGCATCGAGGCCGGCGGGACGGTGACGAGCGTCGCCTTCAGCGAGGACGGCCGCCGGGTGGCGTCGGGCGACGCCGAAGGCGTGGTTAAAGTCTGGGACGCGGCGACGGGCCGCGAGGCACGCGCCCTCGCCGGGGCGCACGGCCAGCAGGTGACGGCGCTCGCCTTCAGCCCCGACGGGCGGCTCCTCGCTTCGGGAGGCAAGGACAACCTGGTCAGGCTTTGGGAAGTCTCTACGGGGCGCGCCCTGCATACGCTCGCCGGCCACGCGGGCCTGGTCAGGTCGCTAGCCTTCGGCACCGGCGGCAGGCGGCTGGCCTCGGCCGGCTTCGACAAGACCGTGAGGGTCTGGGACGTGGAGAGGGGCGTTGAGGCCCGCGCCCTCTCGGGCCACGCGCAGAAGGCCGTGGCCGTCGCCTTCGGCGCAGACGGCACACTGTTCTCGGCGGACAGCGACAAGACCGTGAAGGTCTGGGACGCGGAGGCCGGGCGCGAGCTGCGGTCCGAACGAGGCCCGGCGGGCGCGGCCGAGCCCCCGTCCGAGACGGCCGCCTTCAGCCGCGGCGCGGGACTGCTGGCGACGAGCAACGGCGACAAGACCGTGCTCGTCCGCGAGACCGGCGGGGTCGCGCACGAGCGGCTGTTCGCAAGCTCGACCGGCGGCGTCTACGCGACCGCCTTCAGCCCCGACAACCGCTGGTTCGCGACGGCCGGCAGAGACCGCGCCGTAAGGGTCTGGGAAATCTCTACGGGACGCAAGGTGCGCACGCTCGCGGGGCACAAGGGCTGGGTGACG
This sequence comes from Pyrinomonadaceae bacterium, assembly GCA_035947355.1. Lineage (GTDB taxonomy): Bacteria > Acidobacteriota > Blastocatellia > Pyrinomonadales > Pyrinomonadaceae > QHXN01. The sequence continues at coordinate 6,085 of DASZKF010000482.1, forward strand.
TGCCTCGCCTTCAGCCCCGACGGTCGCTGGCTCGCCGCGGGGAGCCTGAGCGGCGCGGCCCGCCTGTGGGACGTGAGGACGGGCGCGGCGGCGCGCACGCTCGAAGGCCACGCGGGGAGCGTCAACGGCGTCGCCTTCAGCCGCGACGGCCGAGTGCTCTTCACGGGCGCGGCCGACGCGACCGTCAAGGTCTGGGACGCCGAGGCCGGGCGCGAGCTGCGCACGCTCAAGGGTCACGCGGCCGAGGTCAACGCCGTCGCGCTCAGCCCCGACGGTCGCTGGCTCGCCTCGGGCGGGGCCGACAAGACGATCAAGTTATGGGACGTTGAAAGCGGGCGCGAGACGCGCGGCCTCGGCGGCCAGGACAGCGAGGTCTACGCCCTCGCCTTCAGCCCCGAAGGGAAGTGGCTAGCGGCGGGCAGCAAGGACGGCTCGGTCAAGCTCTGGGACATGAGCGGGGCCGCGGGCGAGCCGCGCGTGCTCGGCCGCCACGGGGGCGGCGCGCGCGCCGTCGCCTTCAGCCCCGACGGGCGGCTCGTCGCCTCGGGCGCGGCCGACGCGACGGTCAAGGTCTGGGACGTGGCCGCCGGGCGCGAGGCGGCCCGCATGGCCGCTCACACCGACAGCGTCAACGGCGTCGCCTTCAGCACTGACGGCCGCTTCGTCGCCTCGGGCGGCGACGACGGGAGCACGCGGCTCTGGGAAGCCTCTTCGGGCGAGCTTCAGGCGACGCTCGTCTCTCTGGCCGGCTCGGCCGACTGGCTCGTCGTCACCCCGGACGGGCTCTTCGACGGCTCGCCCGCGGCCTGGGATCAGATACTCTGGCGGTTCGCCGCCGACACGCTGAACGTCGCGCCGGTCGAGGCGTTCTTCAACGAGTTCTTCTACCCCGACCTGCTCTCCGAAGTCCTCGCCGGCCGCCGGCCGCGCGCGCGGCAGGACATCGCGCTGATAGACCGCCGCCAGCCCGTCGTCCGCGTGGCGCTCGCGGGCGGACAAACTCCGGCGGCCGGCGGGGTGGTCGGCGAGCGCACCGTCCTCGTGAGGGTCGAGGTGACGGACGCCCCGGCCGGCGCGCGCGACCTGCGGCTGTTCCGCAACGGCTCGCTCGTCAAGGTCTGGCGCGGCGAGCTGGCCGCGGCCGGCGGGCGCGCGGCCTTCGAGGCGACGCTCCCGCTCGTCGCCGGCGAGAACCGTCTGACGGCCTACGCCTTCAACCGCGACAACGTCAAAAGCCCCGACGCCTCGCTCGACGTGCGCGGGGCCGAAAGCCTCCGGCGCGCGGGCACGACCTACGTCCTCGCCGCCGGCGTCAACTCCTACGCCGACCCGAGCTACGACCTCCTCTACGCCGTCGCCGACGCGCGCGACTTCGCCGAGGAGGTGCGCCGCCAGCGGGCGCGGGTCGCCCCGCAGGAGAAGTCCGAGACCGTCCTGCTGCTCGACCGCGAGGCGACGAAGGCGAACCTCCTCGCGGCCTTAAAGCGGCTCGCGGGGACCGAGGCCAGCCTCCCGGCGGGCGCGCCGGCCGCGCTCGCGAGGCTCCGGCCGGCCGAGCCCGAGGACGTGGTCGTCATCTTCTTCGCCGGCCACGGGGCGGCCGAGGGGCAGCGCTTCTACCTCATCCCGCACGACCTCGACCGCGGCATCTCCGACCAGGAGCTGGAGGCCGCGCTCGAACCGCTCGCCGCCGGCCAACTCGTCTTCGTCGTGGACGCGTGCAACTCCGGACAGGCGCTCGACGCGGCGGAGAAGCGTCGCGGGCCGATGAACTCGAAGGGGCTGGCGCAGCTCGCCTACGAGAAGGGGATGTACGTGCTGACGGCGGCCCAGAGCTACCAGGCGGCGCTCGAAGCGGCCGAGCTGGGGCACGGCTTCCTGACCTACGCGCTGGTCGAGGAGGGGCTGCGCCGCGGCGAGGCCGACGCGCCCGCCTCGCGCGACGGCGAGATCGTCGTCCGCGAGTGGTTCGACTACGCGACCGAGCGCGTCCCCCAGATGCAGACCGGGCGGATGCAGCAGGCGCGCGGCCTCAGCCTCCCCCTGACCTTCGCGCCCGACGGCACGGACGACGTGCAGCGCCCCCGCGTCTTCTACCGCCGCGAGATGGACGCGCGCCCGCTCGTCGTCGCGCGCGTCGACGCGGCGCGGGCAATAAAGTGAAGCGGCCGAGTGCTTCCGGAGGCGAGCCTCGAATAAAGAAAGCAGCATAACGCCCGAATTAACCGGCGCGGGAGACAACTGCGAATAGCATCCAAGCTTTCTATGAGAGGCGAGCTGATTCCGCGTCCGGTTGAATGAGTTGTTAGGCGCGCTCGGGAGCTAATACATTCCATACCGCCCGGCTCTATTTACAGGCATGATTTAAGTTACTCTTGTTGCAGATACATCCATTCCAATAAATCATAGATCAAATCCGAGGGATCTTCACCGCGCTCTTTCATATGCAGCATTTCTTTGAGATGGTCTATTGTTACAAACAAAATAACCTCTTTACCTTTAGCGTTAAAAATCGTGAGGCGTTCTCTGTATGCTGAAGCATGAGGTTCTTTGTTACATACGATTATAGCTAAACGTCCTGTATGTTCTCGCATATAACTTCGCGCTTGATCTACCTCCTCTTTACCTATTTCTGATGAATCATAATTCTTGAATTCAAAAAGCACCATGCGGGCATCAAGCTCTTTATAGAGGCGTCCCCAATTATTTGACGTATCAGAAATATTTCGATTAGGGAATACCGCATCTCGACGTTGGACTCCAGAAAGAGTTCGGGGCTGGATTTTGGGCGTGGAAAGCGGCGGGACAAATAAATGCGTCAGTATCTCAATGCAAACATCCTCAAATTCCTTCCAGCCGGAACTGCCTATGGGGCAGGCATCTAACTTGGCGATGAGATCACTTGCGCGAGTCATCAACTTGCGCCTCGCCTTCATTAAAATATTTATCAACTAAATCGTTATGCATGATGAGGAGCCTTTTCAGTTCTGGCTCATCAATGACCCTAATATTCTTCTGTAATTCTGTTTTCAAGCGCTCTAAAAAGTCATTTGCAACTGATGTTAGTTGACTGTTGATTACAAGAAGTCCGTGGCTATGCGGAGCAATATTAGTAAGTGAATTCAAAAACTGCTTTATAGTATTCAAATCAGCCCTGGACTGACGATAAAACTTGCATTCAGCAAACCATGTTTCTTTTATAGGAATCCCGAATGGGTCGGAATCTAAATAATCGGCTTTTAGATCAAACGTAAAATCATTCAGCTTTACATGTTTCTGGATATTTTTAAAATCTAGCTTCGCAAGTAAGTCTGCGACTAAATCTTCGAATTGCTTCCAATCGAGACGAGAAAAATCTATTTCAGGGGCAACACTTATATGTTCAGCTAGGCGCTCAACCTCTTTTTGTAAATCACCCCTACAGTCCAAGAACTGATAAGACTGTAATGCTTGGGGAATTTCTGTATCAGCTATAAGAACAGGGATTAAGGTCACACCACGACTTTTGAAGTGTTTATTAAATGGAAGTGATGAGTCGTAATTTAGCCAATCTGACTTGTTTGAGTTTGGAGATAACAGGAGGATCAAATAATCCGATGCAGAAATGCTCTTAGACATTTCTTCAAGAAAAGACTTTCCTGGCATGAAATCCCACACATCTAAAAGGACATTCACTTCTCTCTTCTTTAACGCTTCAGCAATTTTAACTGCTGCATCTTTATCACTAGCTGTATAGCTAAGAAATACTTTTGGCTGCTGTTTTGATTCTGACATCGTATTCACCTTTACAGAACAAGTCATTACAAATAATACAATGAATAGCATTCACGTGCGACGCCTAACTACATATTTTGCCGAATGGTTCGGTCAAACTACGTCACGGCGCGTGGCAAGCCGAACACTTCGGCATAACTACGTAATAGAGACAAAAGCCGAATGCTTCGCCCCTACTCGCCGCCCCGTGTTTATGATGCGCCTGCCTGCCTGAGGACTCAACAGTTTTCCCGCCAGATTCGCCCCTCCGGAATCATCCTTCGAGGTAGAAACTAAAGCGGGTATTCTGCCCCGAACAACAGGACGTTTAGCTCCCCCGGAGCTTGTTCTATGTGTGTCTGCTGACTACAAACATTCCGCCCCGGACGGGGCCTAATCTTAACCACCCTCAGAAAGAATACTTCAACTGGAACTGCACGCGGCGGCCGGGCGTGACGGTGCTCGTCGCCTGGCCGAAGCCGGCCGATTCGAGGAAGCGGACGGGGACGCCGTAGTTGGCGCGGTTGATGAAGTTGAAGACCTCGGTGCGCAGGACGATGCTCTGGCCGTCGTCGAGGCGGAAGGTCTTGGTCACGGCCAGGTTCAGGTCGAGGACGCTGCCGGCGCGGAACGTGTTGCGGCCGACGCGCCCGTCGCGGCCCGTCGGCGCGCGCAGCGAGGCGAAGTCCTCGGTCGTGAGCCGGAGCGGACGGGCGCGGTCGCCCGTGACGATGATGCCTTCGGTCGTGTCGAGGCGGTCGGTCAGGTTGCCGTCCATGTTCACGTCCAGGTAGGTGTTGACGGTGAAGGGCTGCCCCGACTGGAACTGGCCGGCGGTGGCGAACTGCACGTCCGAGAAGAGGAGGCGCAGGGCGCGGCCGCCGAAGGCCGGCAGGTCGTAGACGGCGTGGTAGGCGAAGCGGTGCGGCGCGTCGTAGTTGGCGCGGCCGCGCTCGCCCACGAACGTCAGGCTGTTCTGCGGCAGGGCGGGCGCGCCCGCCAGGTCGAAGACGTCCGACACGTCGTCCACGGCCTTCGAGAAGGTGTAGCCGGCGCGCACGTGCAGCCCCCGCCCGAAGCGCCCGCGCAGTTGCAGCTGCAGCGCGTCGTAGCGCGAGGAGGCGGTCGTGTCGTAGATGTTCGCGCCGCCGACGCCCGGGATGGGGCGGCCGCCCGCGAAGGTCTCGCCTTCGAGGCGCGTGCCGGGCGCGACGGCGATGCCGAAGAACTTCGGCTCGAACGGCTGGTTGCCTTCGAGGTCTACGCGGAAGTCGTCGAGCAGGGCGACGGCGTTGGTTCCGAGGTTCGGCGTCGTCGGTCGGATCAGGTTGTGACCCTTCGTGCCGACGTAGGCGGCCGAGACGACGAGGTCGTTGCCGAACTGCCGCTCAAAGCTGACCGAGTAGTGGTGCGCGCCCGGCGACTTCAAACGCCGGGCCGGGAGCGTGACCTCGACGCCGCTCGCGCCGGGCAGCACGCCGGCCGCGCTCGCCAGGAGGTTGATGAGCGCGACGTGCTCGGCGAGCGGCGTCGAGGGGTCGAGCAGGTTGAGCGTGCCGGGCGCGACGAGGCCGAGGGCCGGGTTCGAGGGGTTCAGGAGGCTGAGCGGCACGGCGGGGAAGAGGAGGTTGCCGAGGCCGCCGGCCGTGTTCACGGTCAGGAAGGTCGGGAAGACGTTGCGCGACTGGCTGACGACCGCGCCGAGCACCACGTCGTTGTAGTGGCCGTAGCCGGCGCGGATGAGCGTCGCGCCCGGCCGCCCCCCGAGCCAGCCCGGCGCGTAGGCGACGCCGAGGCGCGGGCTGAGGTTGTTGAGGTCGGGGTCGAAGATGCGCGCGCGGCCGGCGAGGAGAATCTCCAGGCCCGGCACGAGGCCGAGCGACGGGTCGTCGAAGGTCTCCTCGATGCGCCGGTTCACCTCGCGCGCCGGCGTGTTGAACTCGTAGCGCAGGCCGTAGGAGAGCGAGAGGTTGGGCCGCACCCGCCACTCGTCCTGGGCGTAGAAGTTGAGCTGGTAGAAGCGGAGGTTGATGCCCGCGTCGCTCCCCGTCGTGAGCTTCTGGAAGAAGCCGGTGGCGGCCGAGGCCGCGGCGAGGTCTACGGGCGTGACGAAGTCCCTGGTCAGCTCGCCCTCGGCCGTCACGCCGGCCGCGCCGTAGAAGGTTATGAGCGGGCGGAAGTTGCGCGGCAGGACGCTGTTCAGCTCCGTGCGGCGGTTGTCCGTCCCGAAGATGATCGAGTGGTCGGAGGCGCGCAGCGTGAACTGATCGGCGAACTGGTAGGTGTTGTTGACGCGCTTCTGCGGGAAGTTGAACACGTCCACGCCGATGGGGCTGAAGCCCGCGATTCTCACCTGCCCGACCGGCCCGAGGATGTCCTCGACCGTGCGGCCCGAAGCCTGGTAGATGACCGGCCCCGCGTTCGGCACGAAGCCCACGCCGCCGGGGCCGATGTCGGGCAGCGTGAAGTTTCCGAGCAGCGGGGCGTTCAAAAGGAAAGGCGTGTCGGGGAAGAGGCCGCTCTGCAGCTGGAAAGTCCGGTCGCGCACCTCGTCGAAGTTCAGCCGCGTGCGGCCGTAGGAGAGGCGCACCTGGTTGAAGGCCAGCGTCCCGGACTGCCGGCCGCTCACCTCGCTGTTGAGGAAGAAGGAGAAGTTCTGCGTGCGCACGCGCGGCCGCAAGGTCGAGAAGAGCGCGCCGCCCGTCACGGGCAGGTCGCGCCAGTCGTCCGTGAAGTTGTAGCGGCCGGCGGCCGACTGCGGGCGGCCGGCGAGGCGGAAGTTGTAGTCGAGCTTGGCGGAGAAGATCGCGCCGCGCGCGCCGGCCGGCAGGGTCTGCGTGAAGGTGTTCTCGCCGTAAATCCCGCGGGGGTCGTTCGGGAAGGGGAAGAGGCTGAAGAGGGCGTCGCCGCCCTCGGTCGTCGGCAGCGAGAAGGTCGGCGTGCCGCGCAAGGGGTCGAGGAAGATGCCGGTCGCGCCCGTCCCGAACGCGCCGCGCTCGGCCACGGTCGGGACGACGAAGCTCGCCTCCTGCGACGCGTTCAGCAACTGCCCCTCGGCCGAGACGAAGTAGAAGAGGCGGTCGCGCCTGAGCGGCCCGCCGAGCACGAAGCCGCCCTCGCCGAGCGTGAACGAGTCTTCGCCCTCGCCGCCGCGGCGCACCGTGACGGGCGAGCCGCCGACGGGCTCGAAGTTGAGCGTGTCGAAGTTGAAGCGGACGTCCGGCGCGACGATGACGGGTCGGCCGTCGGCGAGGAGCGGCGCGGCCTCGGCGCCGCGCGCGGAGTCGAAGGGGTTGCGCGCGTTCAGTTGGCTCGCGTTGAAGATGCCGTAGAGCGTCCCGTGCGCCGCGCGCCCGCCCGAGCGCGAGATGGCGTTGACCTGCCCGCCGAGGTTGCGCCCGAACTGCGCCGGCGCGAGCAGCGTGACGATCTGGAACTCGCTGACGGATTCGACCGGCTGCGGGACGAGCGCGAAGAAGCCCTGGCGGCGCACGCCGATGTCCTCGTCGTTGTTGTCCGAACCGTCCACCGTGAAGTTGTTGGCGCGCGAGCGCAGGCCGTTGACCGAGAACTGGCCCGAGGTGCCGACGCCCGCGCCGACGCCGGGGCCGGAGCCGCCGCCCAGGGTCTGCGGCGGCAGCGCCACGTCGTTTAAGAACAGCGCCAGCTCGTCGAAGGTGCGCGTCAGCGTCGTCGAGCCGAGCGGCAGGCCCGTCACCTCCGCCTCGGTGAAGGCCGCGCCGCGCCGCGCGTCCTTAGTGACGATGCCGCCGCGCACGTCGGTCTCGGCGGCGGTGCGCGGCGGCGCGGCCGGGGCGGGGACGCCGGGGGCGGCCGGCGTCGCGGTCGGCGTCGGCGTGGCAGTCCCGGCGGGGGTCGCGGGGTCGAGGTTGATGGGCACGGGGACGACCTCGCCCGTGCGCGTGGCGAGGAGGCGCTGCACGGTCTCGCCGGGTTCGTAGCCGGCGGCCGTCGCGCGGATGGTGTAGGTGCCGGGCGGCAGAAGGCCCTGGAAGAAGCGGCCCTGCGAGTCGGAGAGCTTGACGACGCTGAGGCCGGTCTCCTGGTTGATGAACTCGACGGCCGCGCCGGCGATGGGCGCGCCCGTGCGGTTGTCCCTGACCGTGCCTTCGAACGCGCCAGTGACCGTGTCCTGCGCGGGCAGCGGCGCGAAAGCCAGAGCGAAGGCGAGCAGAAGCGAAGGGATGAAGTGCATGCCGGAGATTACCATGACGGGCTGCCGTTGAGCATAACGGGAGGCCGGTCTCACACAGAGGGCACAGAGGAGACACAGAGAACACGGAGAAAGCTAACGTCTTCTCTGTGCCCCCTGTGGAACCTCTGTGCCCTCTGTGCCGAAACGAAGTCGCGGAACGTTCGACGGCTATCGGCCTGTAAAGCTCGGCCGGCCGGGGCCGGATTATATGCCGGGCCAACGGCGCTGTCCATCAAGCCCCCGGCCGCCGCGGGGCCGGGCTTGTCGCGCCACGGCGCTTGAAGT
>DASZKF010000483.1:0-3222 GCA_035947355.1 Pyrinomonadaceae bacterium
GCTGGCGGGGCTGGCGCTGTCGCTGCTTGTGGCCGCGGGGCTGGGGGCGGCCAGCTACGCCTTCGCGTCGCCCGAGGGCGTCGTGCGCGAGCGCGCGGAGCTGAGCGGCTACGTCTTCCTCTTCTTCATCTTCACGACGGCCTTCCTGATGTGGGCGCTGATGCCTCTGGCGCTCGGCGGCGGCGCGAGCTTCGAGCCGGGCCGGATGCTGCTCTACCCGGTCTCGCTCGGCAAGCTCTTCGCCTTCGACCTCCTGAGCGACCTGACGAGCCTGACGGCCGTCTTCGCCGTCCCTTCGGTCTTCGCGCTCGGTTTGGGCGCGGGGCTGGCGAACGGGAGGGTCTGGGCGGGGCTGTCGGTCGCGGTCGTGGCGGCCGCGTTCGGGATGGGCGCGGCGAAACTCTTGTCGGTGGGCGTCGGCGCGATGATCCGGCATCGGCGGACGCGCGGCGAGACGGTGCTGGCCCTCCTGGGCGCGGCGCTCGGGCTGGCGGGCGCGCTCATGGGCCAACTGCTGCCGTTCATGGAGCGCTACGCGCACCACTTCGAGCGCGCGCGCTGGACGCCGCCCGGCGCGGCCGCCCTCGCGCTGACCGAAGGCTTAAGGCCCGGCGGCGAGGCGGCCTACGCCGCGTCGCTCGCGCTGCTCGCCGCTTACGCGCTGGCCTGCGTCCTCATGGCCTACCGCGTCGCGCGCCGCACGGCTCTGGGCGCGGGCGGCGGGCGGGGGAGGCGCGCCGCCGCGGCGAAGCCGGAGGCCGGGCCGCGGGAGGCTTACGCGGGCTGGCGCCTGCCGCTCCTGTCGCCGGAGCTTTCGGCCATCGTCGAGAAGGAGCTGCGCTACGCGGCGCGCAACGCGCAGTTGAGGGTCGTCGTCCTGATGGCGGTCGGGCTGACGGTCGTGCTGCGGATGACTTTCGCGGGCGGCGGCCGCGGCGCGGGACTGCGCCTGGCCTCGCCCTACGCCGAGGGCGCGGGCACGGTCTTCACCGTGCTCTACATCTTCACGCTGATGTCGCCGCTCACCACTAACCTCTTCGGCTACGACGGCGCCGGGATGCGGGCGATGGTGCTCTCGCCGGTCGCGCGCCGAACCTTCCTGCTCGGCAAGAACCTCGCGCTGACCTTCGTGACGGCGGCGCTGGTGGCGGCGGGCGTTTTCGCCGGCGGCCTCGTCTTCCGAGACCTCTCGTGGGAGGCGGCCCTGTTCGCCGCGCTCTCGTTCGTCACCTTCGCGGCGCTCTTCAACGCCTTCGGCAACTGGCTCTCGCTACAGTTCCCGAAGCGCGTCGAGTTCGGAAAGCGGATGAACCGCTCGGGCGTGGCCGGGCTCCTGATCGTGCCGTTCTTCGTCCTGCTGATGGCCGTGCCGGCGACGGCCGTCGCCGCGGCGCACCTCGCCGAGAGCCTCGCCCTCAAGTATGCTATACTCGCCGCGTTCGCAATCCTTTCGGTCGTCACCTACGTCCTCCTGCTCGCGCTCCAGGGCCGCGCGCTCGCCCGGCGCGAGCTGGACATCCTCGAAGCCGTCACCGGCCGCGGCGGCGAGGCGGACACGCAAGTGATGTAGGAGTAGACAGTAGTCAGTAGCCAGTAGCCAGTAGGAAGACCTTCGTTAACGAATCTCGGACTTATCCGCGTCAACGCCCGCGACACAACCTACTGACTACTGACTACTGTCTACTTCCTTATCCCAGCGGCGCGTCACTTTCCGGCGCGCCCGGGCGGGTGGTTGCAAGCCCCGCCCCGACACAAATGGCTCGCAAAAAATTCCGCAACCAGCGTCACGAACCCTCTTCGGAACGCTCTTTCCAGGAGTACCTGACGACGCCCGCCCCGCAGACCTCCCGCTCGGAGCTGATGTCGCTCGTGCGCGGCGGCGAGGACACCTACCTCGAACTCAAGGTCAAGCTCTCGAACCCCGAACGCATCGCGCAAAGTATCGTCGCGCTCGCCAACACGGGCGGCGGCCTCGTCGTCTTCGGCGTCAACGACAACCTCCGCGTCGAGGGCCTCGACGACCCGGAGGCCGTCCGCGACGAGCTCGTCCGCATCTGCCGCGAGGACATCCTGCCGCGCGTCTTCCCCTTCATAGACGTGGTCGCCTTCGACAACGGCACGCGCATCGTCGTCCTCGAAGTCGAGGCCAAGCGGCGGCCTTACCGCACGCGCGACGGCCGCTACTTCCTCCGCTTCGGCGCGGAGAAGCGCGAGGCGACGCGCGAGGAGCTGTCGGCGCTCCTCGACGAGTCGAGGCCCTCGGCCTACGAGAACGTCGCGGCCGTCGGGGCCGAGGTCGAGGACATAGACGAGGCGCACCTCTGGAGCTTCGTCCGCGAGTTCGAGGGCGACGCCTTCGACGGGGCGCGGGCCGCGGCCGGCTACCCGACGGCCGAAGTCCTGGAGCGCGACCTGCTTCTGGCCGCGCCCGCGGCCGAGGGGCTGATGTCGGAGCGGGTCGCGCCGACGGTGGCGGCGCTGCTGCTCTTCGGGCGCGACGAGCGCGTGGCGCAGCTCCTGCCGCGGGCCTCGGTCACGGCCACGCGCTACGCCGGCGACACGACGCAGTCGCCGAAGGTCGAGGCGGTCGAGCTCTCCGGCAACCTGCACACGCTCTACGAGTCTCTGATGCGCTTCGTCGAGCGCTACTGCGACCTCTGGGAGAAGCGGCCGCGCCAGTTCCCCGGCCGCGAAGGCGGCGGGGAGGCGCCGGTCGCGGCGCGCGCCAACTACCACCGCGCGGCGGTCGCCGAGGCCGTCGCCAACGCCCTCGTCCACCGCGACCTCGCGCTCGCCGGCCTCTCGACCCGGCTCAACGTCTTCGACCGCTCGGTTGAATTGACGAACCCGCGCCGCGCCAACGGCTTCGCCGCGGCCACGGCCCGCGCCATCCGCTACGGCGTGCCGCAGCGGCTCAACCCGCAGACCGCGGCCATCTTCTCAAGCCCGGCCTACGGGCTCTCGCTCCCCGCGGGCGGCCTGCCCGCGCTCCTGCGCCACGCGCGCCTCTTCTCCGGCCGCAAGGCCGACCTCCACCTCTTCAACGACGAGTTCCGCCTCCGGCTCTACGGGGCGTAAAGCAGTTTCGAGTTGCGGGTTTCGAGTTTCGAGTTAAAGACAAGATTCACCACAGAGACACAGGGGCACGGTTAAAGACGTATTTGGATTCAACTATGAAGTGCAACAGGCCGACGTTTGTAAAAGACCTCGTTCGGCGTTCGG
>DASZKF010000484.1:0-4302 GCA_035947355.1 Pyrinomonadaceae bacterium
CTGCGGGCGGCGAAGGCGCGCACGCGCGAGGCGCTGGAAGCGGCCATCAGGCGAGCCGTCGCGACGGTGAGCGAGTCGGACGCCCGCGCTTGGTTCAAACACTGCGGCTATGTCTTACACTGAATCGAAAACCGCTCTAGATAATCGTCTAAGGGGACTTGAGACGCCCTCCCTCACGGTCGGGCTTCTGACTGTCTACTGTTCGTTGAGTTCGATCTGCCGGGCGGAGAAGACTTCGGGGAAGGAGCGGAGGGCTTCGAGGGCGGCGTCGGGGAGCGGGGCGTCGGTCTCGATGACGGCCATCGCCTCGCCGCCGCGCTCGCGCCGGCCGAGGTGGAAGCGGCTGATGTTGACGCCGTGCTCGCCGAGGCAGGTGCCGACGCGGCCGATGACGCCGGGCACGTCGCGGCTGCGCGTGACGAGCATGTGGCCGGCGGGCGTCGCCTCGATGCGGAAGCCCTCGATCTCGGTGATGCGCCCCTCCGACTGCTGGCCGAAGAGCGCGCCCGACGCCGTGTGCTCGCCCGAGACCGTGCGGACGTGCGTGCGCACGGGCGAGATGGCATCCACGGCCGTCACGCCGTGGCGGAAGGAGTCCGTCACGGCGATGCCGCGCTCGGCCGCGATGAGCAGGGCGTTGACGACGTTGACGCGCGCGCTCACGTTCTTCAGAAGCCCGGCGAGGAACGAGCGCGTGATCGGCGCGGCGTCGAGGCCGGCGGCCTCGCCCGCGTATTCGATCTCGACCTCACGGACGGGGTCGTCTATCAACTGTGCCTGGAAGCGGCCGAGCCGTTCGGCGAGGCGGGCGTAAGGCATCAGCGCGCGCAGCTCCTGCGCGCCGACGGCCGGCAGGTTGACGGCGCCGCGCACCGCGCCCGTCAGAAAGAAGTCGCGCATCTGCTCGGCGACCGTCAGCGCCACGCCCTCCTGCGCCTCGCGCGTCGAGGCCCCGAGGTGCGGCGTCGCGATGACCTCTTCGAGCGTGAGCAGAGGGTGGTCGGCGGGCGGCGGCTCCTGCTCGAAGACGTCGAGGGCCGCGCCCGCGACGCGCCCCTCCCTGATCGCCTCGTAGAGCGCCCGCTCGTCTATGAGCCCGCCGCGCGCGCAGTTGATGACGCGCACGCCCTGCTTCATCAGCGCGAACTCGCGCGCGCCGACGAGGCCGCGCGTCTCCGGCGTGAGCGGCGCGTGGACGGTCAGGAAGTCGGCGCGGCCGAGGACTTCTTCGAGCGGCACGAGCTCGATCTCCTCGTCGCGCGCCTGCTCGGGGGCGACGAAGGGGTCGAAGGCGACGACCTTCATCTCGAAGCCGCGGGCGCGGCTCGCCACCACCCGGCCGATGCGGCCGAGGCCGATGACGCCGAGCGTCTTGCCGCGCAGCTCGACGCCGACGAACCGCTTGCGCTCCCAGCGCCCGGCCTTGAGGCTCGCGTCGCCCTGCGGGACGCGGCGGGCGAGCGCGAGCAGGAGCGCCATCGTGTGCTCGGCCGTGGTCATCGTGTTGCCGTCGGGCGCGTTCATCACGACGACGCCGCGCTGCGTCGCCGCCGCCACGTCTATGTTGTCAACGCCGACGCCCGCGCGCCCGATGACGCGCAGCCGCGGGGCCTGCTCCATCAACTGCGCCGTGACCTTCGTCTCGCTGCGCACGACGAGGCCGTCGGCGTCGCGCAGCCGCTCGGCCAACTCGCCGCCCTTCAGCCCCGTCCGCTTCTCCACGGCGAGGCCCGCCGCCCGCAGGGGTTCGAGGCCGCTCTCGTTGACATCGTCCGACACGAAAATTTTTATCTCGGGCATAAAAGCAGTAGACAGTAGTCAGTAGACAGTAGTCAGTAGAAATACAATCGCTCGCGAACCGTTCGCGTGTCAGCGTCAACGTCAGTAGTGCGGAGCCTACTGGCTACTGTCTACTGTCTACTCTTCAGTTCACATCGGGCCGCCGGTGTCGCTGCCGTCGGCGCGGCCGCCGCCCTCGGTGGTGGGGCGCGGCGAGGAGCCTTCGAGCTGGCTGCCGGTCGAGCCGCCGCCCTTGACCTGCTCGCTCTCCTCGATGTCGCTGAGGGTCTCGCTGCTGGTGGCCTCGGCGTCGCGCTCCGGCGTGCCGCCCGCTTCGGTCGCTTTCGGGTCTTTGGTCTCGTCCATCTCGCCTCCGTTTCAGTTGAGCAGCAGGTAGCCGGCCGTCACGAGCGACATGAGCGTCGCGGCGTAAGCGCCGGCCAGCACGTCGTCGGCCATCACGCCGAGGCCGGCCGGCAGCGCTTCGAGCCGGTTGATCGGGTACGGCTTCCAGATGTCGAAGAGGCGGAAGGCGAGGAACCCCATGACGAGGGTCCACGGCCCCACGCCCCGCGGCACGAAGAGGAACGTGATGAGTTGCCCCGCCACCTCGTCCACGACCACCGCGCCCGGGTCTTTCTTCCGCAGCAGACTTTCGCACCGCGTCGCCGCCCACGTCCCGGCCAGCGCGACCCCGACGATGACCAGCAGGAGCGCGGCGGTGAACGCGGCCCACACGGCCTGCTCTAACACGAGCAGATCGGTCGAAAGCGCCCACCGGAGGGCCCGCTCGAAGGCCCACACGACCGCCGCGAAGACGCCGACGCCGACGGCGGAGCCCCACGTCCCCGGCGCGACCGGGATGAAGCCCACCCCGCACGTCGCCACGCCGAGCGCCAGGTAGTCGCCCGCCGTGCGCCGGCTCGGCGGCACCGCGATGTGCGGCGCCTCGACTACCGGGTGGCTCAGCGAGTCGCTGGTCTCTTTGGGGCGCGCCATAACTTGATAGTTTCGAGTTTCGAGTTTCAAGTTTGTGCCGCGTGAGTTGAAAGGCGCAATCCACGCCGCCCGAACTCGAAACTCGAAACTCGAAACTCGAAACTTAAATGATTTCGCCGACGAGGTCGTACTGCTGGGCCTGGGTGATGCGGACGTTGACGAAGTCGCCGGGCGCGGGGCGGCAGCCTTCGGGCGCGTCGTTGATGAGGACGCAGCCGTCTATGTCGGGTGCCTGCGTCTCCATGCGGCCCTGCCAGAGCAGGTCGGTCTCGGCGGCCGGGCCCTCGAAGAGCACGCGGGCGGTCCGGCCGATCTTCTCCCGGTTCTTCTTCTTCGAGACGCGCGCCTGATCCCTCATCAACTGCGCGCGGCGGCGGCGCGCCGTCCTCGCGTCCACCTTGCCGGGCAGTCCGAAGGCGGGCGTCCCCTCCTCGTCCGAGTAGGTGAAGACGCCGACGCGGTCGAACTCGACCGAGCGGACGAAGGAGCGCAACTCCTCGAAGTCCTCCTCGGTCTCGCCGGGGAAGCCGGTGATGAAGGTCGTGCGGACGGCGACGCCGGGGACGCGCGCCCGCACACGCCCGATGAGGCGTTCGAGCGAGGCGCGGTCGCCGCCGCGCCGCATCAGCTTGAGGACGCCGCGCGAGGCGTGCTGCAAAGGCATGTCGAGGTACTTGACGGCCTTCGGCTCTTCCGCGAGCACGTCGAGGAAGGCGTCACTGATGTGCGTCGGGTAAGTGTACATGACCCGCACCCACTCGACGCCCTCGACGCGGCACAGCTCGCGCATGAGGTGCGCGAGGGCGTCGCGCTCGCCGAGGTCTTCGCCGTAGCGCGAGGAGTCCTGCGCGACGAGGATGATCTCTTTGACGCCCCGCCCGGCCAACTGCCGGGCCTCGGCCAGGACGGAGCCGAAGCGGCGGCTGCGGAAGTGGCCGCGCATCTGCGGGATGAAGCAGAAGGCGCAGGGGCGGTCACAGCCCTCGGCGATCTTGACGTAGGCGTAGTGGCCGGGCGTGGCGAGCACGCGCGGCGTGGACTCGTCGTAGAGGTAGGTGGCCGTCTGGTTGCCGAGCGGGAGGACTGGCAGCGAGCGCGTGTTGACGCGCTCGTCGGCGACGGTCGTGATGTCGTTAATCTGGCTGGTGCCGATGAAGGCGTCCACCTCGGGAATCTCCGCGCGCAGCTCGTCGCGGTAGCGCTCGACGAGGCAGCCGGCGACGACGAGCCGGCGGCAGTTGCCGGCCGCCTTCAGACGCGCCGCTTCGAGGATGGCCTCGACCGACTCCTTCTTCGCCGCGTCTATGAACCCGCACGTGTTGACGACGACCGTCTCGGCCTCGGCCGCGTCGCTCGTGATCTCATACCCTTCGGCCTTCAACCGCCCCATCATCACCTCGCTGTCCACGAGGTTCTTCGGGCAACCCAGACTGATGAATCCGACTTTTTTCATTAATCGGAACTTCCTAAAACCGCGTCGAATGAAACGGACATCCGATGAAAACAGGAGCGGCCCGCCGCGAG
>DASZKF010000485.1:0-3320 GCA_035947355.1 Pyrinomonadaceae bacterium
GGGCCGCTCGACCCGCGCATCGAGTCGGTCATCAACGAGCACGACCTCGTCACCGCCTCGGTCCTCTCCGGCAACCGCAACTTCGAGGCGCGCGTCCACCAGTCGGTGCGCGCCAACTTCCTGATGTCGCCGCCGCTCGTCGTCGCCTTCGCGCTCGCCGGCACGGTCAGCATAGACGTGACGAAGGAGCCGCTGGGCCGAGGCCGCGACGGCGAGGACGTTTACCTGCGCGACATCTGGCCGACGCTCGAAGAGGTCGGCGAGGTTTTGGGCGCGGCGACCGACCCCGAGACCTACCGCCGCCTCTATCGAGACTTCGCCGAGGCCAACCCGCTCTGGAACGAAATCCCGAGCGTCGCCGGCGAGGTCTACGCCTGGGAGGAGCAGTCCACCTACATCCAGGAGCCGCCCTACTTCGAGCGGTTCTCGATGGAGCCGGGGACTTTCTGCGACATACGCGGCGCGCGGCCGCTCGCCATCTTCGGCGACTCGGTGACGACCGACCACATCTCGCCGGCCGGCGCGATCAAGGCCCAGTCGCCGGCCGGCCGCTACCTTCTGCTGCGCGACGTCGAGGTGCAGGACTTCAACTCCTACGGGTCGCGCCGCGGCAACCACCAGGTGATGGTGCGCGGCACGTTCGCCAACGTCCGCATCAAGAACCTGATGGTGCCGGGCACCGAGGGCGGCGTCACCACCCTCCAGCCGGTCGGCGAGCGGATGAGCATCTACGACGCCTCGATCAACTACCAGGCGGCCGGCCTCCCGCTCGTCGTCATCGCTGGGCAGGAGTACGGGACGGGCTCTTCGCGCGACTGGGCGGCGAAGGGGACGAAGCTTCTGGGCGTGCGCGCCGTCATCGCCGAGAGCTTCGAGCGCATCCACCGCTCGAACCTCGTCGGGATGGGCGTGCTGCCGTGCCAGTTCAAGGAGGGGACGAACGCCCAGACGCTCGGCCTCGACGGCACGGAGGTCTTCGACCTCGTCGGCCTCGAAGGCGCCGACGTGCGCCCGCGCCAGGACCTGACGCTGCGCGTCCGCCGGCAGGGCGGCGAGACCGCCGAGGTGCCCGTCACGCTGCGCATAGACACGCCCATCGAAATCGAGTATTACCGCCACGGCGGCATCCTCCCCTTCGTGCTCCGCCAGCTGATCGCCGAGGCGGCGTGAAAACGAGTAGACGGTAGACAGCAGTCAGTAGCCAGTAGCCCCTTGAACCGGCGTTGACGCCGAAGCCCGGACGTTTCGCCCCCGAAGGTCTCTCTACTGACTACTGGCTACCGGCTACTGACTACTGATTGATGAGGACGATCCTTTCCACCGCCGCCGGCGTGGCCCTGCTGCTGCTGACCGCCTACGACGTGTACGCGACGGTGCTCAACACGCAGGCGCGCTACGGCCCCGTCGGCGAGCGGCTCAACCGCAACGCCTGGCGGCTCGCGCGCTTCTTCGCCTTCCGGCTGCCGCGGCCGCGCCGCCACCGTCTCCTCAACGCGGTCGGGCCGCTGCTCCTGCCGCTCCTGCTCGTCACCTACATCGCGCTGCTCGTCACGGGCTTCGCGCTCGTCTACGGCCCGCGCATGCCCGAGCAGTTCCACGTCCACGAGCACAAGGGCGCGATTGACTTCGTGGACGCGCTCTACTTCAGCGGCATCACGCTGACGACCGTCGGCTACGGCGAGATCGTCCCGGCCTCGACGCTGATGCGGCTCTCGGCCCTCGTCGAGTCGGCCGCCGGCATCGCCCTCATCTCGCTCGCCATCGCCTACCTGCTCTCCGTCTACAACGCGCTCGGCAACAAGCGCACCGTCGCGCTCACGCTCTACCACCAGGCGGGCGAGGGCGCGGACGCGGCCGGCTACATCGCGCACCACTTCGTGGACGGCCGCTTCTACGGCCTGCGCTCCGCGCTGCGCACGGCGACGCGCGACATCCAGGGCGTGCTCGAATCGCACGTCGAGCACCCGGTCATCCACTACTTCCACCCCGTCGAGGTCTACAAGAGCCTGCCCCGCATGCTCTTCCTGCTCTTGGAAGCCTGCGCCGTCATCCGCACCTCGCTCGACGAGGAGCGCCACTCGGAGGAGAGCAAACACCCCGAGGTGCGCACGCTCGAAGCCAGCGCGCGCTACGTCCTCGGCGAGCTGGTTGCGTCGCTCGACCTCGAACGCCGCCGGCGGCGGCGCTTCGACCTGCCCGACGAGGCGGCCGAGGACGAGCGGCGCTGGCGGCGGCGCTTCGACGAGACGCTCTCGCGCCTCTCGGCCGAGGGCATCGCCACGCGCCGCGACCGAGAGGCCGGCTACCGCGAGTACCGCGCGCGCCGGCAGGACTGGGAGTCGAAGCTGCGCCGCCTCTCGCTCCACCTCGGCTACGACTGGGACGAAGTTACCGGCGACGCTGACCTCGACTACGCCGCCGACGAGGCGAAGGAGGAGCCGGAGGCGGAACCGGTAGACAGTAGACAGTAGAAAAGCCCCGTCAGGGGCGGCAGAATATAGCCCAGGGCGTAAGCCCTGGGGACGGGGTACGAGAAAGAACATTAAAGCCCCGGAGGGGCGGAAGAGTTTCAAGCGATTGCTGACGCTTGCCGAGACTCTGCCGCCCCTCCGGGGCTTCACCTGTTGTATGTGGCCTCGTCCCAGGGCTCACGCCCTGGGCTATATTCTGCCGCCGCCTCCGGCGGCTTCTCTCCTACTGTCTACTGTCTACTTCATGTTAGAGTATCCGCATTCCAGCATTCAAACTTTCTGACGAGATTGGAGAGAACCCTTATGTCATCAGCCCAGCCTGCTTCGGAAACTCCGCGCAAGTACCAGCTCTTCATTGACGGGCAGTGGGTAGACGCCGCCTCCGGCAAGACCTTCGAGACGCCGAACCCGGCGACCGGCGCGACGCTCGCCGAGGTCGCCGAGGCCGACCGGGAAGACATAGACCGCGCCGTCGCCGCCGCCCGCAGAGCCTTCGAGGGCAAGTGGTCGAGGGTCTCGGCGCGCGACCGCGGCCGCCTCCTCTACAAGCTGGCGCAGCTCATCGAGACGCGCGCGAAGGAACTGGCCGCGTTGGAGACGGCCGACAACGGCAAGCCGATCAAGGAGTCAACCTACATAGACCTGCCGGGCGTCGTCGAGAACTTCGAGTACTTCGCCGGGTGGGCGACCAAAATCGAGGGCGAGACCATCCCCGTCCCCGGCCAGATGTTCAACTACACCCTGCGCGAGCCCGTCGGCGTCTGCGGCCAGATCATCCCCTGGAACTTCCCGCTGCTGATGGCCGCCTGGAAGCTCGCGCCCGCGCTCGCCGCCGGCAACACCGTCGTC
>DASZKF010000486.1:0-13372 GCA_035947355.1 Pyrinomonadaceae bacterium
CGGCCGTCGGCGCTGCGCGGCGCTCGGCGATGAGTAACCTTTTTGCGTTTGCGAAGAACGGCGGGCGCAGAAACCCTCAAGCAGCACTTCTTGGCGTCCATTCTATCGGACGCCCGTCCAATAAGCAAAGCCTTTATGTCCGCGGCCGCACCCGGAAGCGCCCTAGCGGGGGGCGGGGCCGTCCGGCGGCTGCGGCGGGAACAGCATGTTGAGGAGGCCGGCCAGGCGGAGCCCGCCCAGCGTGATGCGTTGGCGCACGACCCTCTGCGCCCGCTCGGTGTAGGCCCGCGAAGGCGTCTCGCCCTCGCGGATGTCGGCGTAGGCGACTTCGCGGGCGAGCTTGTTACTCTCCATGACCCAGTGGAGCGGCTCCAGGTCGGCGGCCTCGCGCAGGGAGTCCGCGCCCTCTGCCTTGAGGAGTTCCTCGGCGAGGGCGCGCAGGCGGGCACGCGCGGCGGCGTCGAGCGGGCGGCGCGGCTCCTCGTAGCCGAAGGCCCCGGCGGCCGCGTCCCAGAAGAAGTGGAGGCTCGTGGCCGGCGAGCCCTCGGCCGCCTTGAGGCGGAAGAGGTTTCCGCCCGAGTCGCCGTCGGGGAGGGCCGCCGTGTAGCGCGTGGTGGCGTGCATGGGCTGGTGCACGTCGCCGACGAGGTGGTAGAGGAAGCCGAGCGTCTCGGCGTCGGTGCGGTCGCGGCCCGTCCCGCGGCGCAGCGTGTTGACGGCCCAGTTGATGCGGTTGAGGACGTTGACCGGCTCGGGGCCGACGTTGGTGCGGGCGGGGATGCCGTCGAAGAAGGGGCTGTAGTTGATGTAGTGCCAGTTGTCGTACTCGCCGTTGAGCGAGTCGCCGCGGAAGTCGTCCATCCAGACGGCGATGGTGACGGGGTCGTAAGTCTTCTCGCAGGTCGCGGCCCTGTAAAACCCGGCGCATAGGTGTATCAGCGGCCGCCGGCTCTCGGGCGTTACGAGCAGCTTGTCAACGCGCTCTTTGGCCGCGGGCGTCAGACGCAGGTAGGCGACCTGCGCGACGAGCATGTGTCCCATGTCGTGCCACGCGAAGGCGCGGAGCGGGAGCAGGGTGATGACGGCGAAAAGCATCAGGGCTCGGTGGGCGTTGCGCATGTGTTATCTCCTCATCCTTTCTCACCTGTACAGCAAAACCCTGGAGCGCGCGCGGTTGAACTCTTGTAGCCGCCCGGCCCAGGAGCGGGCGATCTCTTCGGGCGGGTCGGCGCGCTTGACGCGCGCGTGCGTGTCGGCGTTGGCGACGAGGCGCAGGTAGTCGTCCACCTTCCACTCGGCCGGGTAGAGGCGCCGGAGCGCCACCGCCACCTCGACGCCGGTCTCGACGGGCCGGAAGCGCGCCCGCTCGGTGACGACGAGGTTGACGCCGCCGCACTCCTCGCCGCGGAAGACCGAGGCCCGCGGGGTGAACCGGACGGGGACGAAGCGCACGCCGGCGAGTCCGCGCGCGTTGAGGTAGGCCGCCAGCTTCCGGCCGTCGAGCCACGGCGCGCCGACCAGCTCGAAGGGCGTGTCCGTCCCGCGCCCGACCGAGAGGTTCGTCGTCTCCAGAAGCCCGACGCCGGGGTAGAGTGTGGCCTGCGTCAGGCTCCGCATGTTCGGCGAGGGGTTGACCCACGCCTGCCCCGTCGCGTCGAGCCACATCGCGCGCCGCCAGTTCTCCATCTTCACCACGCGCAGGTCGCAGCCGATCCGGCGCTGCTCGTTGAAGAGGCGGGCCAGCTCGCCGGCCGTCATCCCGTGGCGGACGGGGAGGGTGTGGTAGGAGGTGAACGAGAGCTTGTCGGCGTCGGCCACGGGGCCTTCGACCTCGACGCCGCCGATGGGGTTCGGGCGGTCGAGCACGAAGAGCGGGAGGCCCGCCTTCGCCGCCTCCTCCATCGCGTAACCCATCGTAGAGACGTAGGTGTAGAAGCGCGTGCCGATGTCCTGGATGTCGAAGACCAGCGCGTCGAGGCTCTTCAGGTGCTCGGCCTTCGGCCGCCGCGTCTCGCCGTAGAGCGAATAGACCGGCAGCCCGGTCTTCTCGTCTACCGTGTCGGAGAACTTGTCGTCGAGCGCGCCGCGGATGCCGTGCTCGGGCGAGAAGAGCGCGGTGAGTTTGACGCCCGGCGCCTCGCGCAGAACGTCTATCGTGGCGCGCCCCCGGAGGTCGCGCCCCGTGTGGTTGGTGATGAGGCCGACGCGCAAACCCTGTAGCTGTTTGAAGCCGTCGCGCGCGAGCACGTCTATGCCGTTGAGGACTTCGGCGTCGGCGGGCGCGAGCGCGCCGCCCGCCTCGGCCGCGCGCGCCCCCTCGACCGAGGCGCTGAAGCGCGCCAGGCCGGCCAGCATGTCCTGCAAGAACCTCTCCTGCCGGAGGCGGGCCGCGGCCGCGGCGGCGAGGCCGTCGTTGACCGCGCCGGCGACGATGTTCGCCACCCGCGCCCGCAGCGGCGTCACGTCGCCCCGGCCTTCGGGGTGGACGCGGTTCGAGAGGAAGACGACGAAGGTCTCGGTCGCGGGGTCGAGCCAGACCGAGGTGCCCGTGAAGCCGGTGTGGCCGAAGGAGCCGACGGGGAAGAGGTCGCCGCGGTTCGTCGAGAAGCTGGTGTTGATGTCCCAGCCGAGGCCGCGCGCCGAGCCGTCCTCCGAGACCTGCCGCGGCCGCGTCATCTCCTCGACGCCGAGCGGGCTGAGGACGCGCGCGCCTTTGTACTCGCCCCCCTGGAGGATCATCTGGCAGAAGACGGCGAGGTCGTCAGCGGTCGAGAACAGGCCGGCGTGGCCGGCGACGCCGCCCATCCGGTGCGCCGTCGGGTCGTGCACCTCGCCGCGCAGGATGCGCCCGCCCTCCGGCCCCGCCGCGCCCGTCCCGCCCAGGTAACTTTTCACGCCGCGCAGTCTCTCGGTCGGCGCGACGCGCGCGAGCAGGTCGTCGCGGCCCGCGGCTGGGGCGCCCCCGCCGATCCTCCGGAAGCCCGTGTCGCGCATGCCGAGCGGGCCGAAGATGTTCTCGCGCGCGAACTCGTCGAGCGGCCGGCCCGCGACGCGGTGGATGACCTCGCCGAGCGCGATCATCCCGATGTCGCTGTAGACGAAGCGCGCGCCCGGCGCGTGGCGCAGCGGCTCAGCGTAGAGCCGCTTCAGCATCTCTTCGCGGCCCTCCCACTCCTCGCCGAGGTCGAAGTCGGGCGCGTAGCCGGAGCGGTGCGTGAGCAGGTGCTCGACCGTGACGAGTTCCCTGCCCCCGCCCTTCAGCTCCGGGATGTAGCGCGAGACCGGGTCGGCGAGGCGCAGCTTCCCGCGCTCGACGAGGATCATCGCGCTCGTCGCCGTCGCCACCACCTTCGTCAGACTCGCCACGTCGAAGACCGTGTCGGCCGTCATCTCCTCGCGCGCCGGCACGAGCGCCCGCGACCCGTAAGCCTTCCGCCACACCACCCCGCCCCGCCGCGCCACCAGCACCACCGCCCCCGGCAACTCCGCGCGCCCGACCGCCTCCCCGACCACCTCGTCAATCAGCGCCAGCCGGCCCGCCGACATCCCCGCCTTCTCCGGGGCGACCACGGGCAGCCCCGCCGCCGCTGCCTGCGCGCAACAGATCAGGGACAGGAAAACCGGCAAGAGCATCCGCCTGCCACGGCCGTTCGCGGAGCTAAAGTGGCGGGGCGGGGATATTGTTCCGTGAGACTTAGTCATGTGTAAGAAAATCAGGGGCTTCTAATCAACCGCCCCGACCCGCCTACCCCGTCAGGGGCAGCCGAAAATAGCCCAGCAATTTATTGCTGGGTTAAGGCGAGTAAAAAATCAGTATGAGTCCCCTAGGGATGACTGAAATTTAACCGAAGACATACTTATCATCGAACTCAATCCGTGCTTCCGCAGGAATGTTAAATACTCCTCCTCGAATGACCTCTTCCGGTGATGCTCCTCCTGACCGCGGATATACTCGACTGTGCCGGCGACGTGCGAGACGCTGACGCTGAAGGCCCCGTAGCCCTCCTGCCACGCGAACCGACTCAGCGCCGGGTAGGTGTCGTGTAACCACTTCGATGACCCGCCCTTCAAAAGCTGGACGGCTTTCGACACGGCCATGGTCGCCGGCAGCGAGAGTAAGACGTGGACGTGGTCTTCGATTCCGCCGACGGCGAGCGCCTTCATCCCGTTCTGCCGGGCGATCCCGCCGATGAACGCCCAGAGACGTTCGCGCACGCCGGCGTCGAGAGATTTGTGCCGTTCCTTTGTGCCCCACACACAGTGCATCAGGATGCTGGAGTACGAGTGAGGCATGGCGAACCTCCGACGTTTCAGCCGTCCCTACGGGACTATGCCCCTGATTCTCACCCTGACCCAGCGCTGAAGCGCTGGGCTAGTTTCAACCGCCCCGGCCGGGGCGTAGCTGGCTCCGATGATGAGTCCGTCGCCGCAGCAGCCGCTTTGAGCTGTATGCCGGTGCCGCGCGGGTAGAGGTCGGGGAGCGAGATGGGGAGGCGGCCGGTGATGTCGGCGCGGCCGGCGAGGGCGCGGGCGGCGGCGCGCTGCAGGCTCGGCATGTCGCCGTAGGCCGCGAGGTAGGTTTTGAGCGCGGGGAATTTTTGCAGCAGGTAGGGGCTGCCGAAGCTTAGGCCGACGACGGGTGTGCCGCGCCCGAGCAGACCAGCGAGGGCGCGCGCGCCCGCCTCGGGCACGACCCCGCTGTTGGTCGCGCCCGAGCGCACGCGCACGTAGAGCGAGGCGACGACTACGTCGGCCTTCGCCGCGCGCGCGAGCGCCTCCTGCACCTCGGCCTCGGTCGAGCGTGCGTCGAGCACAACGGTCTCGACGCGGCGGCCGAGTCGCGCCATCTCCGAGACGAACGGGTTGGCAATAACCAAGCGATCCTCGCCGTTCGTCACGGCGAGGTTGAAGAGGCGCGCGCCGGGCGGCAGGCCCGCGCCGTCCGCGCGTTGCAGCATGCGCGCGTCGTCGCGCACCAGCGTCAGGGCGCGCGCCGCGACCTCGTCGGCGAGCCGCAGGGCCTCGGGGCCGGAGACGAGACGGTCTATCTCCTCGAGCGGGGTGAGGCGCTGTTTGACCAGCCCGAGGTCGTACTTGGCGGCGAGGATTCTGCGCGCCGACTCCTCGACGCGCTTCTCCGCGAGGCGGCCCGCGCGCACCGCCTCGCGCAGGCCCCGCGCCGCCGCGTCCGGGTCGGCCGGCTTGAGGATCATGTCTGCGCCCGCGAGCACGGCGCGCACGGCCGCCTCGTCCTGGCGGAAGTAGACGGTCAGCCCGCTCATGTCCATCGCGTCGGTGACGACGATGCCGTCGAAGCCGAGCTCGCCGCGGAGCAGCCCGCCGACGACGGCCGGCGAGAGCGTGCCCGGCACGTAGGTGCTCTCGTCAACGATCTCGCCGCCCTCCTCGACGTAGGCGGCGCGCAGCGCCTCGCCGCGCGGCAGCGGCTTGACCTGCGTCGGGTCTATCTCCGGCAGGCCGATGTGCGCCGACATGACCGAGCCGACGCCGGCCGCGATGGCGGCGCGGAACGGGACGAGTTCGATGCGTTCGAGCCGCTCGCGCCCGGCGCGGATGACGGGCAGGCCGCGGTGCGAATCCACGCTCGTGTCGCCGTGGCCGGGGAAGTGCTTGGCGGTGGCGATGACGCCCGCGCCCTGCGCGCCCTGTGTGAAGGCGGCGGCGAAGCGCGCGACCTCCTGCGGGTCTTCGCCGTAGGAGCGGACGTTGATGACGGGGTTGGCGGCGTTGTTGTTCACGTCAACGACGGGCGCGAAGACGTGCTGGACGCCGAGGGCGCGGGCCTCGCGCGCCGTCATCTCGCCCTGGCGGCGCGCGAACTCCGGCTCGCCGGTCGCGCCGACGGCCATGTTCCAGGGGAAGTTCGGTGCGTCCTCGAAGCGCATCCCGGCGCCGGCCTCAAGGTCGGCCGAGACGAGGAGCGGGAGGCGCGCGTGCTGCTGCATGCGGTTGACGAGGTGTACGGACTCGTAGACGGGGCCGCGGAAGAGGATGATGCCGCCGACGTGGTTGCGCTCGACCTGGCGGCGCAGCTCCCTGTACTCCTCGCTCTCGCGGTGGAGGAAGCGCGCGTTGACGCCGACCGAGATGAGCTGCCCGACCTTCTCTTCGAGCGACATCCGCTTCAGTTCCGAGTCGGCCCAACTAATCGCCTCCGCCGACGCCCGCCGCGAGTACGGCCGCGCGGCCCCGCCCGCCTCCGCCTTGAGCGTCACCGTCGGCGGCCGTGAAGTGACCTGCCCTCGCGGGACGGAGGACGGCGCGAAGACAAAGGCCGCCGCGACGGCGAGCATTAGCGCCGCCCGGCACGCAGCGGGAGTATGTCTTAACTTCATCCCTTCCCCATTCCTTCAACCGGAATCAGGCGTCCCGCCCTCCGGCTTCCTCCTGTCGGCCAAATCCCGCACGATATCAATCAGCGCGTCGAGCCGCCGGTCAGAGTGCTCCTGTGATTCGGCGAGACGCTTCTGCGATGCGGCGAGCCGCTCGTGCGACTCGGCGAGCGCGGCGACCTTACGCGCCGCCTCTGCGACGGCCTCCTCCGTCCTTATTTGTGCGTCGGCCAGGGCGGCGATTTTCTGCTCCGCCTCGGCCTGCGCAGCCCTCAACTCTTCGACCCCTCCCTGATGCCTCTGGGACAGTTCGGCGACGGTCTTAAACGCCTCGCTGAGGCCCACGATGCGCCGCTCGTGACTGGCGAGCAGGCGATGATGGTCGGCGGCCAGTTTCTCCAAAATCGCCATCCTGCCGTCCTGACTGGCGGCGAGTCTCTCCAGCGCCGTAAGCCGGCCCTCCTGATTGGAGGCCAGTTCGGACAGGGTTGCCAGGGCGTTCTCGAAGCGCCGGTTTCTTTCTTCTTCTGCCATCACGCATGAACCTCCTTCAAGGGTTGATTGTTCATGGTGGGTTTGACTCTCGACATCTTAACTCAGTCGGCGGCGCCGGGCGCGAGTTCGTCGCGGCGTTCGAGGGGCGCGGGGGCGAAGGCGAGGCCGGCGAGCCAGGCGACGAGGAAGGTCACGGCGCTGCCGATGAGGACGTACCACGTCCAGGCTATCGGCGTCCAGAAGCGGACGTAGATCATGACGAGGATGCTGGCGACCATCCCGACGAGCGCCGGCGGCTCCGAGACGCGCCGCAGGAACGTGCCGACGAGGAAGACGCCGAGCACGGGGCCGTTGATGAGCGAGGCGACCGAGAGGGCCTGGTCGAGCGCCGAGCGGTTGCGCCGCATCGCGAAGACCGCGACGAGGATTTGCACGACGCCCCAGAGGAGCGTCAGCCAGTGCGAGACCTTCAGGTAGTGCCGGTCGTCGCGCCGCGGCCGGAACGGCTTGTAGAGGTCGTTGACGGCCGTCGCCGCGATAGAGTTGAGGGATGACGAGAGGGCCGCCGCGAAGATGGCCGCGACGACCAGGCCCGAAAGCCCCGAAGGCATGTGCCTCGTGATGAAGTCGGGGAAGACGCGGTCGGTGTTGACGGCCTGGAACGCGCCCTCGATGGGCAGCGTCGCCGCGCCGGCCGAGAGCGTCGCGTAGGCCGGGTCGCGGTAGGGGCCGTAGAAGGCGAAGAGCAGCACGCCGATGAAGAGGAAGCCGACGAACTGCGCGAAGACGACCGCGCCGCTCGACAGGAGCGCGGCGGCCGCGCGCCGGGGCCGGTCGGTGCAGAGGTAGCGCTGCACGAGGTACTGGTCAGTCCCGTGCGTGCTCATCGTCAGGAAGCAGCCGCCGACGACCCCGGCCCAGAGCGTGTAGGTCTTGGTCAGGTCAACGGGCAGCGAGAACGTCCACGCGCTCTCCGAGAACGGCAGCCTGAAGGCGTAGCCCGTCTCCCGGAAGCCGAGGTCAATCAGGCTGAACTTGTCGAACTGTTCGCCGAGCGCGACGGCCCCGCCGAACCCGCCCGCGACGGCCGAGGCGAGCACGAGAGCCGCCGCGAGCGCGCCCGCCAGGTAAATCCCCAACTGCACCACCTCGACCCAGATGACGGCCTCCATCCCGCCGAAGTAGGTGAAGACGATCATCACCGCGCCGAGCAGCACGACCGAGGCGACGACCAGCGTCTCGGCGTCCGCGCCCGGCCGGAAGGCCGTGTAGACGGCGCCCAGCACGAAGGCCGTCAGCAGCAGCCGGATGCCGTCGGCGATGTTGCGCATGACGACGAAGAGCGCGGCCGCGAGCATCTTGATCCGGCCCCCGAACCGACGTGCGAGCAACTGGTAGACCGTCAGCAGCTCGCCGCGGAAGTAGGACGGGATGAAGAGGAGCGAGATGACGACGCGCCCCAGCATGTAGCCGAGGACGAGCTGGAGGAATTGGAAGTTGCCGCCGCGCGCGAAGGCCGTCCCCGGCACGCTGATGAAGGTGATGGTCGAGGTCTCGGTGGCGACGATGGAGGCCGCGATCGCCCACCACGGCACCGCCCGACCGCCCAGGAAGTAGTCGCGCGTCGTCCTCTGCCGCCGCGAGAACCACACGCCGAACAGCGTGATCCCGATCAGGTAGCCGAAGATGATGAAGAGGTCGAGCGCGCGCATCGCTTTTTAAGTTTCAAGTTCCGAGTTTCAAGTTTCAAGTTCGCGGCTCAACCTTGAGCTTCGCCATCCGACTTCAGACAGACAAACTTGAAACTCGCAACTTGAAACTCGAAACTAATTCTTTTCCTCCCCATTAATCAACTCGCGCAGGCTGCGGATGCGGGGGCAGACGCTCTCGGGGTGGAGGCCGAGCGGGTCGAGGAGGACGGCGCGGAGGCCGGCGGCGCGGGCCGCGAGCGCGTCGTGCGCGTAGGAGTCGCCGACGAAGGCCGCCTCGCGCGCCTCGACGCCGAGCCGCCCGAGCGCGTAGCGGAAGATGGCCGGGTCGGGCTTGCGCGCCCCGACGTGGTGCGAGTCCACGAGCAGGTCGAAGTCGCCGGCGATGCCGGCCGCGTCGAGCGAGTCGCGCAGCCGCCCGTCCTCCGTGTTCGAGATGACGGCGAGCCGCAGGCCGCGCCGCCTCAACTCCGCGACGACGCGCGGCGCGTCGGGGTCGAGCCCGCACCAGACGTGCCGCTCGGCGTGGGCCGCGGCCAGGCGCTCGACGACCCGTTCGCAGGCTCCGTCGTCGAGGCCGAGCGAGCGGTAGGTGCGGCGGAAAGTCCAGTGCGGCCGCTTCTGGTCTTCCGGCATCACGTAACCTTCGCGCTGCATCTCTTCGCCGACCTCGCGCAGCATCTCCTTGAAGGCGCGCTCAAGCTCGGCCGCCTCGAAGGCGCGCCCGCACGTCTCGGCGGCTAGCCGGACGAGCCGCGGCCAGTCCGGGTGGACGAGCGTCCCGCCCGCGTCGAAGACGCAGGCCCGCGCGCCGTCTAAGGAAGGGTGTAGCATGGCCGTCCGTTCGGAAGGGTGAATGCCGTCGGTTAAGCCGCGCGTCAGAGGTCGAGCGCGTACAGCTTGATCTCCTCGTCGTCCGCGGAGAGTTTGACCATCCTCTCGAAAGTGAAGCCGAGCTTTTCGAGCACTCTGATCGAGGCTTGGTTGTCGGGCGCGGTGACGGCGACGACGCGCCTCAGGCCGAAGGCGCTCTTCCCGTACTCAAGTACGGCCGCGGCCGCCTCGGACGCGTAGCCGCGCCCCCAGAACCTCGGGAGGAAGGCGAAGCCGAGGTCAACGTCTTCCAGCGACTCCCTCTTAATCAGGCCGCAGATGCCGGCCGGGTCGCCGCCCGCCTTCAACTCCGTCAGGTACAGCCCGAAGCCGTGCCGCCCGTAGCTCGCGACCGGCCCGTCCGCGATGTACCGGCGCGCGTCCTCGACCGTCCGCACGCCCCTGTCGCCGATGAAGCGCAGCCACGAAGGCTCGTTGACCAGCCCGCGGATGAACTCCGCGTCCGCCTCCGACAGGCGGCGCAGAATCAGCCGTTCGGTTTCCAGGACAATCAAGGCGTGAACACCTTTCGATTGCGGATTGCGGAATCAGAGGCAGTCGAGTGGGTGATTCAATCATTCACCTTGCCCTACTCCGCAATCCGCAATCCGTAATCCGCAATCTTCACTCCTCTTCCCTCGCCAACGCCTCGACCGCCTCGGCGACGACGCCGCGAGCGGCTTCGAGGGCGCGCGCGGCGCGCTCGCGGCCCGCGCCCGTCGCCGACATGACGAGCGCCACGCGCAGGTCGCCGCCGGCGAGTTCGAGCGCCCGGCGCGCCTCGGCCTCCGACCGCCCCGTCTCGGCGGCGAGGATGCGCGCCGAGCGGCCGCGCAGCTTCTCATTGCTCGGGCGGAGGTTCGTCATCCGGTTGCCCTTCACGTAGCCGAGCCGCACCAGCGAAGCCGTCGAGATCATGTTCAAGACCATCTTCTGCGCCGTCCCGGCCTTCAAACGCGTCGAGCCGGCTACGACCTCCGGCCCGACGACCGGAACGACTGCCACCTCAGCCGCGCGCGTCAGCGGCGAGCCGGGCACGCAGGTCACGGCCGCCGTGAACGCCCCGAGCGAGCGCGCGCGCTCGACCGCCCCGACCGTGTACGGCGTCCGCCCCGAGGCGGCGACGCCGACGACCGCGTCCCGCCCGCCCACGCCGCGCGCCGCGAGGTCGCGCGCGCCGGCCTCGCGGTCGTCTTCGGAAGCCTCGGTCGCGCGGTACAGGGCCTCGTAGCCGCCCGCGATGACACCCTGCACCAGCTCCGGCGGGACGCCGAAGGTCGGCGGGCACTCGGCCGCGTCGAGCACGCCGAGGCGGCCCGACGTGCCCGTCCCGACGTAAAAGAGTCGGCCTCCCGCGCGCAGCCGCTCGACCACGCCCTCGACCACCCGCGCCACTTCCGGCAGCACGAGCCGCACGGCCCCGGCCACGCGCGCGTCCTCCTCGTTCATCAGGCGCACGATGTCGGCCGCCGGCAGCCCGCTCAGCCCGCGCGTCCGCGGGTTCTCCTGCTCCGTGATGGGAACGCGGCTGGAATCTTCGACAGACATTGCCCCGCGATTCTAAATTCTAGTTTCCTGATCCGGCCAGCGGACGGAGGGCTAAAAAAATCAGGCCGCAGATTAACGCAGATAGAACGCAAATCAGAAAAGCAGATAAAGCGGCGATTACTTCAATCTCTTCTTTCTTCTGATCTGCGTCTGATCCGCGTTGATCTGCGGCCCGAATTTTTATCCTCTTCAGCCCGCGAGGGCGAGGCGCAGGTGCTCGCCGGCCATGAGGGCCGCGGCCTCGGCCGGCGCGAGCGCGGGCGGCGCGAGGTAGGCGCGCGGCGCGACGCCGGCCAGGCCCTCGCGCAGCGGTTCGAGGATCAGCTCGCCCGCCGCGAAGACGCCGCCGACGTAGCCGACGGCGAAGCGCTCGCGCTGCATCCGCAGCCTGCGGACGACGGCCCCGGCCGCCTGCGCCAGCTCGCGCCCGGCCGCCTCGACGATCTCGCGCGAGACCGCGTCGCGGCGCTTCGCCGCCTCGATGACGACACGCCCGAAGCCGGCGATGCGCTGGTTCGTGATGCTCGGCGCGTAGACCGCCGTGGCGAGGTCTTCGGCCGCGGCGACGTTGAAGTAGTCGCAGGCCGCCTCGACGAGCGAGGTGCGCGGGCCGCGCCCGTCGGTCGCCTTCGCCACGGCTTGCAGGGCGCGCCGCGCCATCCAGGAGCCGCTGCCCTCGTCGCCCGCCACAGGCCCCCAGCCGCCGGCCCAAGCCTGCCGCCCGCGCGCGTTGCGCCCGCGGCAGATCGAGCCGGAGCCGGCGATGATGACGAGGCCCGCCCTCTCCCCGGCCACGCCGTAGAGCGCGATCTCTGCGTCGGTGACGACTTCGAGCGGCTCGACGCCGAGGTCGGAGAGGGCCGCGCGCATCGCCGCGCGCAGGTCTTCGCGCTTGACGCCGGCGAGGCCCACCTCGGCCGCGGCCAGCTCCGAGCGCCGCACGCCCGCGGCCGCGCAGGCGCGCTCGACGGCCTCGCGCACGGCCGCCGCCGCCTCGCTCACGCCCACGCGCAGAGGGTTCGAAGGGCCGGCCCGGCCCTCGCCGAGGATTTCGCGGCCGCCCGCCGCGGCGACGACCGCGCGCGTCTTCGTGCCGCCGCCGTCCACGCCGACGACGAGCGACGGCGCGCGCAACGTCGGCGGGCCGGCCGGCTGGAGTTTGACCGCTGTTCGCCTTGACCTCATCGGGGACGGGCGGCCCCGGCCGCCGCGCGAAAAATACACGTGCAATTCTAGCGACGCCGTGCTTATAATCAAAACTAAAAGATTTTATTTCGTCAATAACCATCACTGATAAAGCAGTAGTCAGTAGCCAGTAGGCCCCGCTCTGCGGATGCTGACGCTGACACCCGGACAGTTCGTTACCGAATGTCTTACTACTGTCTACTGACTACTGACTACTGTCTACTTCCTCTGGAGCACCGATGGAGATACGCCAACTGAGGGCCTTCGTTGCCATCGCGGAGACGCGGACGTTCACGGCCGCCGCGCAGCGCGTCCACGTCACGCAGGCCGCCATCAGCATGCAGATCCGCCAACTCGAACAGGAGGTCGGCATCCCGCTCTTCGTCCGCACGCCGCGCCGCGTCGTCCTGACCGAGGCCGGCGACCGCCTGCTGGAGCGCGCGCAGGCCATCCTCCGCGAGCACGACGCGGCGCTCGCGGAGCTGGCCGCGCTGGCCGGGGCCGAGCACGGCCGCCTGCGGCTCGGAAGCGCCTCGGGGATGGTCAGCGCCGACCCGCTGCCCGTCATCCTGAAGCGGCTGCGGAAGGTCTACCCGCGGGCCGAGGTCTCGGTCACGTCGGGGACGAGCGAGGAGCTGGTGAAGAAGATTCTGGCGGGCGAGATAGACCTGGCCTTCGTCTCGCTGCCGGTCGAGGCGCGCAACGTCGAGACGGAGCTTTTGAGCCGCGACCAGCTCGTCGCCGTCGCCAGCCCGCGCCACCCGCTCGCCGGGCAGAGGGTCATCAGCGCCTTCGCCCTCGCGCAGGAGAAGCTCATCCTCGGCGAGCGCGGCGGCAACACCCGCCGCCTGATAGACGAGTTCTTCGCGCACGCGGGCCTGCGGCCGAAGGTCGTGATGGAGCTGAGCCGGCAGGCGGCGATCAAGAACATGGTGGCGGCCGACATGGGCGTCGGCATCGTCCCGCTCTCGACGGCGCGCGAGGACGTGGAGCGCGGCCGGCTCGTGCGCTGGTGGATCGAGGGCGCGCGCATCAACTGGGAGATGGGCGTCGCGCGACTGAGCGGCGGCTACCTCTCGCCCGCCTGCCAGACCTTCCTCGAACTCTGCCGCCGGCACTACGGCGGGGCGGACGGCGAGCCCTCGGAGAGCCGCGCGCCGCGCCGCAGGACGGCGAAAACCCGCAAGGCGAAAAAGGCCGCGGCCGGGT
>DASZKF010000487.1:0-6741 GCA_035947355.1 Pyrinomonadaceae bacterium
CCCCCCCCCCCCCCCCCCCCCCCCCCCCCCCCCCCCCCGCCTTTTATAGTTAAGCTTTCCGGCCCTCGTTTAGAGCGGTTTGCGTTTGGGCTTACCGACACCCGTTTAGAGGCGGGCCGTGCCCGCTCTTCTAAGTTCGCCGGCCCAGTTCGTCAAGCGCCCGGCCCAGCCTGTCCAGGCCCTCTCGGAAGGTGCCGGCGTCGCCGCCCAGGCCGACGCGGAAATGGCGCGGCATCTCGAAGAACCTCCCCGGCACGACCGACGTCTCGTATTTCTCGGCGAGCAGCACACACAGCTCGTCGGCACTCCCCTTCTTCAAACGCGGGAACGAGACCGTGCCGAACCGGTGCGGCAGCCAGTCGAGGTCGTCGCGCGAGGCGAAGAAGGCGTTGAGCAACTGCCCGTTGGTCTCCAGGAGCCGCCGCGCGCGCGCCGCGACCTGTGCCAGGTGCTCCAGCGCGACGCAGCTCAAACGCTCGGCCGGGTGGGCCGGGATGACCCCGAACAGGTCGTTGAGGTGCCACAGCCTCTCCGCCAGCTCGGGCCGGGCTAAGACCCAGCCGCAACGCAACCCGCCGAGGCCGTAGACCTTCGTCAGGCTGCTGGTCACAATAAATTCCTCCCCGAGGTGGAAAGCCGACCGCGGCGCTTCGTCGAAGAGGGCCTCCAGATACACCTCGTCAACGAGGACTCGCGCGCCCACGCCGCGCGCCACCTCCCGGACGCGCCGAAGGGTGCCCTCGTCTGCGAGCGCGCCCGAAGGGTTGTGGAGGTTGGTCAGGACGATCAGGCGCGTGCGGGCGCTCGCGGAGCGCCCCAGCAGTTCGGGGTCAACCGAGAAGCCCGCCTCGAACGTCCGCGCGAACCTCCTGACCTTCGCGCCGAGGTACTGCGCCACCGCGACGAGCGGCTCGTAGGCCGGCCGCTCGACCAGCACCTCGTCGCCTGGTTCGAGCAGGGCCGCCATCACCAGGTGGTTAGCCATCGAGGTGCCCGTCGCGGCGACGACGCACTCGGGCGCGACCTGACACTTCGCGGCCAGGGCCGCCTGCAAAGGCTCGTAGCCGTACCCGCCCGGCCCGCTCAACTCCAGGTCTTCGAGCTTCGCGGGCAGCTCCGCCAGCGGGTAATTTTTCAACCCGCTCGACGCGAGGTTATAGCGCGCCTGCGAGCGGGTCTTCGCCCACTGCTGGTACGGGGAACCCTTCACGCGCCGCGCCCGCCCGCTCACGCCCGCCTCCGCCAGAGGAAGTAGACCGGGACGCCGGCCCCTACGATGACGAGGCCGAGGCCGCTGTTCTCCGGATATTTATAGACCGTGCTGAGCACGATCAGCGCACAGGCGGCGACGAACAGGGCCGTCGTGAAGGGGTGGCCGGGGACACGAAAGTGCTCGCCCGCCGAACCGCCCGCCGGCGCGCCGCCGCGCGGCCCGCGCCGGAAGACGAAGACGGAGGCGGCCGTCAGCCCGAACCAGATGAAATCTACTGAGACCACGTAGTTGAGTATCTGCTCGTACCTGCCCGAGAGCGCGATGACCACCGCCAGCAGACCTTGCAGCACAATCGCCAACACGGGCACGCGCGAGCGCGGGTCGAGCCGGGCCACACTCCGGAAGAACAGGCCGTCTGCGGCCATCGCGAAATAAACCCGCGGCGCGGTCAGCATCCCCTGGCTCAAAAAGCCGAGCGTCGAGATGGCTATCCCCACCGCGATGAAGGTCGCCCCGCGCTCGCCGACGGCCAGGCGCATCACCGTAGAGGCCGGCGTCTGTGTCGCGGCCAGCCCGTCCGCGCCCAGCGCGTAGAGGTAGACGACGTTGGCGGCGAGATAGAGCAGGACGACTCCGCTGACGCCCAGCACCAGCCCGCGCGCGAGGTCGCGGCGCGGGTCGCGCAACTCGCCGGAGACGAAACCCGAAGTCTGCCACCCGCCGTAAGCGAACATCACGGGCGTCATCGCCGCGCCCATCGCCGTCAAAAGGCCGAACGAGACCGGGCGGTCGAGCACCGCGCCGGCGGCCCCTCTCGGCGCGGAGACTAAAAAGAGGCCGCACAGAACCAGCGCGGCGAGGGCCAGGATTTTCAGGATCATCA
This sequence comes from Pyrinomonadaceae bacterium, assembly GCA_035947355.1. Taxonomy (GTDB): domain Bacteria; phylum Acidobacteriota; class Blastocatellia; order Pyrinomonadales; family Pyrinomonadaceae; genus QHXN01. Next base: position 2,097 of record DASZKF010000487.1, read on the forward strand.
GGCCGTTCTGCACGCTGCTGCCGGCCCGCACCCCGAGACAGTTGACGGCAGTCAGCACGCCGAGCGCGACGGCCGCGACGCCCCAGTCGGGCAGCGGGGCGCGCGTCACTTCCAGGAAGTAGCGCGAGAAGGTGATCGCCACCGCGGCCATCCCGCCGGTCTGCGTCACCAGCAGCAAGGCCCAGCCGTAGACGAAGGCGACTGAAGGGTGGTAAGCCTCGCGCAGGTACGCGTACTGCCCCCCGACCGCGGGGCACCTGCCCGCCAGCTCGGCGTAGATGGCCGCCCCGGCGAGCGCGATGGCGCCGCCGAGCAGCCACGCCCCGAGGATCAGGGCGGGCGTGTGAACCTGCCGGGCAACGACGTAAGAGTTCATGAAGATGCCCGAGCCGACGATCCCGCCCATCACGATCATCGTCGCGTCGAACAGCCCCAGCCGGCGCGCGAGCTTGACGGCGGGTGCGGCGGGGACGACGCGCCCGCCGTCCTCTGTCTGTTCGTGGAGACTCATCGGCGCGCTTCTACCACGTTCTCCTGATGGGGTGGGCATTCGCCTGCCCGGGCGGGCCGTAGGATATCACCTTTACATAGCGATTATATCCATTTACCGTCGAGCGTACGGCGCAACGGTTCTCAACACGGAGGGCACGGAGGACGCACAGAGGGCACAGAGAAGAAATGGTTTCCTCTGTGCCCTCCGTGTCTCCTTCCTGCCCTCCGTGTTGAAACGAAGACACGGTACACTCAACCGTCATCCCATATAAAGACCCTTGCCGGAGACTTGAGCTTAATACCTCTCGCTCAAGTCTCCGGCAAGGGTCTTTAAATAGTCTTTCTCTGTGCCTCCGTGGACGATTCTTTCCGCCGTCACACCGACGCGGCCTCGCACGAGTCGAGCGCGGGCGCTTCCCGCTCCTCGGGCGGCGGCTCGCCCTCGCCGACGTAGAAGCGGCCGGCCGCGACGGTCTCGAAATACTCGCCGATGCGGTCGAGCACCTCCGTCACGGAGTGCGAGTGGTAGATGACCTGGCGGAAGCGCGCGCCGCCCGGCAGGCCCTTCGTGAACTGGCCGGCGAGCTGCTTCATGCGGCCGACCGCGGCGAACTCCGGCATGTCGGCCCGCAGCAGCTCGAAGTATTCGAGGAGCACGGCGCGCTTGTCATCGAGCGTCGGCCGGTACGGCTCGCGCCCCGCGAGCGCGTCTTCGATCTGACGGAATATCCACGGGTTCGCCATCGCGCCGCGGCCGATGAGGACGCCGTCGCAGCCGGTCTCGCGCCAGCGGCGGAAGGCGTCCTCGACCGTCACCACGTCGCCGCTCCCCGATACGGGAACCTTAACGGCCTCCTTCACCTGCCTGACCAAATCCCAGTCGGCCCAGCCCTTGTAAGCCTGCTCCTTCGTCCGGCCGTGGAGCGCGACGTGCTCGACGCCGCACGCCTCGGCGAGGCGCGCCACCTCGACCGCGTTGCGGTTGCTGTCGTAGAAGCCCGCGCGGATTTTGATCGTGAGCGGGATGGTAATCGCCCGCTTGATCTCTTTGAGGATGGTTTCGAGTCGCGGCAGGTCGCGCAGCAGACCCGACCCGCCGCCGTGCTTGACCACCTTCGGCGCGGGGCAGCCGCAGTTCACGTCGAGGATGTCGGCCCCGACCTCCTCGGCCATCTCGGCGGCCATCCGCATCCGCTCGGGCTGGCCGCCGAAGACCTGGACGGCGAACGGCCGCTCGTACTCGTGGAAGCGCATCTGCCGCTTCGACTTCGGGTTGTTGCGCGTCAGGCCCTCGACCGAGATGAACTCCGAGACCGTCAGCCCGACGCCGCCGCGCCGCTTGATGAGCGCCCGGAACGGCACGTCCGTCACCCCCGCCATCGGCGAGAGCACGAGCGGCGGGCTGATCTCGACGTCACGAATCTTGAAAGGCTTCATAACGAAATGATGAATGATGAATGCGGAATGATGAATACGACTCAGGCTGAGTGGTACCTTTCAGGCTGCTTCTTATTCGTCATTCATCATTCCGCATTCATCATTAATGGTTTATCCTTTCCGGGCGAAAGAGGATTATAGCAATGGGGTACAGAGTCATCCAAAGCGTCGGCGTGGTGTGGACGTGCCTGCTGGCGGCCTTCGTGGTGTGGCTCTACGCGGCCGCGCCGCGGACGGTCTCGGAGGTGGCGGCGCGGGCGAGCGTGGCGGCCGGCACCTACGAGGTTGACCGCGTGCGCTTCGAGGCGGGGCGCGCCCTCTTCCTGCGCGAGCAGTACGCGGCCGCCCGCGACGAGTGGGCGCGGGCCGACCCGGCCGGGCGCGACGCGCGCACGCAGTTCTACGTCGCCTACTCCTTCTACCGTGAGGGCTGGGGGCGCGTCTACAACGACGACGCGCTCTTCCGCCGCGGGCTCGACGCGGCCGCCCGCGCCGCCGAACTCGCGCCCTCGCTCAGCGTCGAAGACCCCGAGCTGAAAATCCACACGCCGGCCGAGCTGCGCGCCGAACTCGAACAGGGCCTCGCGCGCACGCCCGACGACTTCAACCCGCTGAAAGTTTTCCGCGAGAGGAAATAAGGGATTTTAGATTTTTGATTTGCGATTTTTGATTTAGTCATCAGTCGTCAGTTATCAGTCATCAGTTCTTGTCTTTTACTGATAACTGACGACTCCAAATCGCAAATCAAAAATCTAAAATCAAAAATTCTTCTGATGGACAATCGCGAGAGGAACCGCGCGCTCGTCGAGTTCGTGCTGCTGCCGACGGTCTTCCTGGCGGTGGCGCTGCTCGGCGGCCTGCGCGTGTCGGCCGCGACGGGCGCGTTCGTGTTCGTCCCGCCGCCGCTCGTGACTCTGATCCTGGCGGTGATGCTGCTGGCCCTGTTCGCGCGCGGGGGCGCGGTCGTCGTGGGGCGGTGGCTCTCGGGCGAGCACGCGGTGCTGACGAACGTCTCGCACGCGCTGACGCTCGGGGCGCTCTTCTTCGCCTCGGCGCAGAGCTTCAACTCGGTGCTGCCCGAGGGCGGCCTGCTGCGCTGGGTCTTCTCGTTCTTCTTCCTCTGGACGCTCTGGCAGAGCCAGTTCGCGCCGTTCGACGCGCGGCGGCTGCTCCGCAGCCTCGCGGCGCTGTTCGGCACGGCCTTCGTCCTCAAGCACCTGCTGCTGGCCTCGCTCTACGCGCCCGACGGCGGTTGGCTCAAGCGGCTCGCCGGCGTCGTCCTCGAAGGCGCGACGCTCGGCACGCTCGACGCGCAGCCGTTCGCGCCCGCCACCGGCTACATCTCCTTCTTCACCCTCACGCTCTACGTCCTCGGCCTCGCCCTGCTCCCGCCCGCGCCCGAGGCCGGGCCGCCCGCCGCCGTCAACGCCGAGGTCGCCCCCGCCGACGACAAGCTCCTCCCCGCCCGCGAACCGCAAACGGAGCCGCGAGCGGTAGCGAGCGGGTCGCGCGGGCGAGAGTCAGACATCAATGGTTGAGTACCGCGCAAGTTCGTTTCAACACAGAGGGCGCGGGTTCGATTAAGAATTAAGAATTAAAAATTAAGAATTACGACGCGCTTCATTCTTAATTTTTAATTCTTAATTCTTAATCGAACCCGCGCCCTCTTCGCTTCCCCCTTCGCTCGTCGGTGAACCCTTACCAGTTGACGACCAGCTCCTGCTGCGCCTGCCAGACCGGCACGTCGTCGCGGATGGCCGCGCGCTGGAGCTTCTCCTTGTCGGCGAGGAGCCGGCCCGCGCCGAGGGCGACGGCCGCCAGCGGCTCGTCGGCCACGGCCACGTGCAGCCGCAGCTCCTTCTGCAACCGCTCGGCCAAGCCCCCGAGGAGCGCGCCGCCGCCCGTCAGGATCAGCCCCGTCTGGTAGATGTCGGCCGTCACGTCGGGCTTCGACTCCTCGATGGCCCGGCGCGCGCCGGCGATGATCTCGGAGACCACCGGCTCCAGAGCCTCGCGCACCTCGCCGGCCGTGATCTCGACGGCCTTCGCCAGCCCGTCCGTCACCTGCTTGCCGACGACCTCCATCCGGTGCCCTTCGCCTTCGGGCTCGCGCAGCGCCGCGCTCGCCTCCAGCTTCAACTGCTCGGACGTGCGCTCGCCGAGCTGCATCTCGTACTTGGCGCGGACGTAGTCGCGCACGGCCTCGTCCATCGCGTTGCCGGCCGCCGGCAGGCTCGCCGAGGAGACGACGGCGCCCGAGGCGATGATGGCGACGTTGGTCGTGCCGCCGCCGATGTCCACGACGAGGTGCGCGCGCTCGTCGTCGCTCGATAGCCCCGCGCCGAGCGCCGCGCACAGCCCCTCGTCAACGAGGTCTACGCGCGTGGCCTTCGCGTCGCGCGCCGCGTCGCGCACCGAGCGCTGTTCGAGCGAGGTCGAGGAGCCGGGCACGCCGACGCAGACGTGGCTCCGCCGGTGGTTGCCGCCCAGCACGCGGCTGATGAAGGCTTTGAGCATCTTCTCGGTCGCGTCGAAGTTGTCAATCGTGCCGTTGCGGACGGGGCGGAAGACCTCGACGTCCTTCGGCTCGCGCCCGAGCATCTTGTAAGCCTCCCCGCCGACCGAGAGGACTTCGCCCGTGTACTTGTGGATCGCCACCGCCGACGGCTCGTCGAGGACGATGCCCCGGTCGGGGGCGTAGATCAGCGTGTTGACC
>DASZKF010000488.1:0-6405 GCA_035947355.1 Pyrinomonadaceae bacterium
GAGTTCGCTCTGCGTGAGTTGAACTGATCAGCTTGCGCCGCCCGAACTCGAAACCCGAAACTCGTAACTCGAAACTTTCTTACCGATAACCGAGAGGTGTCGCCCCGTGCGGCCGTGGAGTTTTTTGTCGCGGCGGTAGGAGAAGAAGAGGTCGGGGCGGCAGATGGTGCAGAGCGGGGCGGCGTGGATACGGCGGGCGGGGACGCCGGCCGCGACGAGTTGTTCGAGGTTCGCGCGGTGGAGGTCTACGCGCGCGTGCCCGGCGCGCGTCGGCGTGAAGAGCGAGTCGGCGTCTGCGAACTTGGCGCGGAAGGCTTCGACGACTTCAGAGCCGACCTCGTAGCAGCAGGCGAGGGCCGCCGGGCCGAGGGCCGCGCGCACGTCCTCGGCCCTGGTGCCGAACTCCTCGCGCATCTTTGACAGCGCGCGCCCGACGATCTCTTGCAGCGTCCCGCGCCAGCCCGCGTGGACGGCCGCGCACGCGCCCGTGCGCGCGTCGCCCAGGAGGACGGGCACGCAGTCGGCGGTCTTCACGCCGAGGAGTATGCCCGGCTCGCGGGTCGCCAGCGCGTCGCAGCGGTCGCTTTCGGAGCGCGCGTCCGGCCGCCCGCGGACGACGCGCACCTCCGCGCCGTGCACCTGCCAGCAGCCGCTGAACTCCCACCGGCCGCCGAGCACACCGAAGAAGCGGCGGCGGTTCTCCAGGATGTTCTGGCGCGCGTCCTCGTCGAAGCCGGCGAGGTTGAGCGAGCCGGAGGGGAAGGGGCTGACGCCGCCGGCGCGCGTCGAGAAGGCGTTGGCGAAGCCCTCGGCTTCGAGCGGCCCGCAGACGAGCGCGCGCACGCCGGCCTCGCCCCCGCGCCAGAGGAAGCCGGCGCGCCCCAGTCCGAGTTCTTCCGTGATCGTCTCCATCGGCATAGACGTTATCGAAATCTCGCGCGTGCGTGAAGTGCTCGCGCGCACGCCGCGCTTCCGCGAGCGCGTCTTCACCGGGCGCGAGCGCGCCTACTGCGACTCGCGCGGCGGCGCCGCCGGGCAGCACTACGCCGCCCGTTTCGCCGCCAAGGAGGCCGCCTTCAAGGCCCTGCGCACGGGCTGGAGCGGCGGCCTCTCCTGGCACCACGCCGAGGTCGGCTCGGAAGACTCAGGCGCGCCCCTCCTCCTCCTCCACGAGCGCGCCCGCGAACTCTTCGACGCGCTCGGCGCGACGCACGCGCACCTCTCCCTCTCGCACACCTCCGAACACGCCGTCGCTCAGGTCATCTTTGAAAGAAGGGTGATGGGTGATGGGTAAAGACAAGTCGCTTCTACCCATCACCCATCACCTATCACCCGTCACCCTTCTTTTTATCTCGGCCAGTCGTCGTCAACCGGGGCGACGGTCAGGTCGTTGGTGAGCCTGCGGCGGCCGTCTCTTCCGATCTCGACGCGGGTGGCGCGCGCGGCGGGGCGTTCGTCGAGGCTGGCGAAGTCGTAGCCCGCGGAGGCGGGTGCCGGCGGCGTGCGCCGCGCGGTTGTAGGCGGGAGGGTCGGCACGGCGATGGCCGCTGTCGCCGGCGGCGCGGCGAGTTCGGTCTCTTCGTAGGCGACCATCGTCGGCATCGGCAGCGGCGCGCTGTGGATGAAGCATTCGTACATGGGCGCGAGCGCGTGCGTGACGGCGACGCGCTCGCGGTGCGGGCAAGAGGCCGAGGCGCGCAGGCCCGTCTCCGAATCCACCTCGACGGTCGTGATCGAGGCGGGGCGCTCGAAATACTCTCCGCCGAGTTCGGGCCGCAGCTCGATGGCGCGGCCGACGAACTCAGTCCAGACCGGCAGCGCCGAGTCCGCGCCCGTCAGCCCAAGCTCCGTGCCGTCGTCGAAGCCGACCCACACGACGCAGACCAGGTTCGGCGTGTAGCCGGCGAACCAGCCGTCGCGCGCCGTGCCGGTCTTGCCGGCGGCCGCCACGCCCTTCAAAGCGCCGCGCGCCGCCCGCGCCGTGCCGCGCTCGATGACCGCGCCGAGCATGTCCGTGAGCATGTAACTCGTCGAGGGCTTCAGGACCTGCGCCGACTCAACCTCGCCGATGTCGCCCGACCCGCCCGTCCCGTCGTCAACGCGCAGCAGCGGCGTGGGCCGCGCGACGCGGCCGCCCGCGGCGAAGGCCGTGTAGGCGGTGGCGACTTCGAGCGGGGTGGCCTCGGTCGTGCCGAGCGCGAGCGAGGGGTAGGGTTCGGGCCTCGGCAGCCCGAGTTTCTCGGCGAGCGTCGAGACGCGCGACAGGCCGGCCCGCATCGCCGTCTCGACCGTCACGACGTTGAGCGAGCGGACGAGCGCCGCGCGCAGGGTCACCTCGTGCATCGAGTAGCCGCCGCCGTAGTTGGCCGGCCGGTAGCGCGCGCGGCGGTCGTATGCGAACTCGCGCGGCGCGTCCAGGGAGAGCGTGAGCGGCGAGACGCCGCCTTCGAGCGCGGCCGCGTAGACGACGGGCTTGAAGACCGAGCCGGGCTGGCGGCGCGCGTCCGTCGCGCGGTTGAGCTGCGAGCCGGCGTAGTCACGGCCCCCGACCATCGCCAGGACGTGTCCCGTCCGCGGGTCGAGCGCGACGAGCGCCGCGTCGGGCCGCTTCGCGCCCCTGAAAACCTTTTCGAGCCGGGCGAGCTGTTCGGTGACGGCCCGCTCGGCGAGCTGCTGAAGCTCCAGGTCGAGCGTCGTGTAGACGCGCAGCTCGCCGCCTTCCGGCTCGGCCGCGCGGCGGGCCTCGACCGCGCGGTTGACGTAGTCTATGAAGTGCGGGGCGACGGCGTCGGCCTGCGCGGCCGAGGCCGTGACGACGCGGACGGGCTCGGCGCTGGCGGCGCGCGCCTCCTCGGGCGTGACGTGGCGGTCGCGCAGCATGGCGGCGAGGACGGCGTTGCGGCGCGAGCGGGCCTGCTCGGGGTGGCGGTCGGGCGCGTAGCGGCCGGGGCTGCGGATCATGCCGGCGATGGTCGCGGCCTCGGCCAGCGTCAGCCCCTTAAGCTCCTTTCCGAAGTAGAGGCGCGCGGCCTGCTGGACGCCGCGCACGGCGACCGAGCCGCGCTGGCCGAGGTAAATCTCATTGCAGTAGAGCGCGAAGATGTCCTGCTTCGGGAGGCGGCGCTCGACGACGCTGGCGAGCACGGCCTCGCGCAGCTTGCGCCGCAGCGTGCGCTCGGGTGTCAGGTAAGTGTTCTTGACGAGCTGCTGCGTGATGGTCGAGCCGCCCTGCACCGCGTCGTCTTCGCCCGCGCCGCCCCAACTCTTCAGGGCGCGTGCGACGCCCCAGAGGTCGAGGCCGCCGTGCTCGAAGAAGCGCCGGTCTTCGACGGAGAGGATGGCGCGCGCGAGCACCGGCGGGATGTCGGCGTAGGTGAGCGCGTCGCGCCCGGCCGTCTTCACGCCCGCGTCGTTCGTCAGCGTTTCGGGTTCGAGGGCGTAAGAGTCGAGCGGCGTGCCGTCGGCGGTGATTGACTTGACGTGGCCGCGGCCGTCGAAGCCGACGCGCACGCTGGCGAACCCTTGCGCGGAGCCGGCCGCGCTCGTCGGGCTCGGCTCGATCAAGACCCCGCCGCCTTCTAACCGGAAGCGGCCGCTCCAGACGCGGCCCGCCTCGCCCGCGTCCACGTAGCCTGCGCGGCGCAGGATGGCGGCGAGACGCTCGGGCGAAAGCTTCTGCCCCGTGCGCAGCACGCGCGGCGCGGCGTAGATGCCGGCGCGGCTCGTGAGATACCCGGAGGCGAGGCGCTCGTCTACGACGTTCGAGTAGTGCCAGTAGAAATAGGTGAAGGCCGCGACGGCGGCGAAGGCTATGACGGCGAGACTCAGGCCGGCGGCGCGGAGCGCGAGCGAGAGGCGGGGCCAACGACCTTGATCCTCACCGACCTCGATGACCGGCGGCCGCCAGGAGCGCGGCAGCGCGCGCCTGACGGGGGGTCGCCGCGGGCGGCGCGTGTGGTCAGTGCTCTTGGCCTCTGTTCGCATGTCGTAGGTTGCGCCCGCCGGCAACACCTCTCCCGCCGCGGGCGCAGACGCGCGCCCGCCCGAAACGGGTCGTGCCCCTGTCTCTCGTGAGACGAAAGTAAATGCCTAATCGCCAACTTTTTCTCGGCCCGCCGCGGCCGAAGCAGAAGTCTCGCGCGCCGCTCAGCCGAAGATCATCGAGACCGCGGCCGTCGAGACGGCCAGCGTGATCATCATCATGATGATGGCGAGCAGTTGCATAAAATTGTTCACGACCGCTTTCATCATCCCTCTCCCCCCTGACCGTCGAAACCCTTCTGCGGCTAACTTAGCAACGACCATGCCGACGCCCGCGCGCGCCGCCGCGCCCCACCCTAAACCCCGCGCGGTAAGAGTTTAAAAGACATCAGGGGGCCGGCCCCGGCCTCCGACGCCGGCGGCTGCCGCCCGCCCTCGCCCGCTTTCGATACAACCCGCCCGCCCCCCCGCGCCGGCTTCACGTTCTGAATCAAGCCAGCCCCTTTAAGTTTCGAGTTAAAAGACCCCGCTCAGGAGCTCGACCGTGAGGGAGGGCGTCTGAGGTTAGACGTGACTCGGCGATGGCGTAACCGACACGCCCTCCCTCACGGTCAGGCTTCCGTTCCGTACTTGAACTTATCTGGCCGCGTTCCTGTCGCGGCGGCGGAAGGGGAGCCAGGCGGGGGATTCGGGCGGGTGTGGTTCGAGCAGTTCGCGGATGGCCGGGAGGGCGGCGCGCGCGGCCTCCTCGCCGGCGGCGAGCAGCTCGCCGGCGCGCGTCATCTCGTCCCAGCGGATGTGGCCGACCTCGGGGCTGATGACCACGTCGGCCGCCTGCCGCTGGTGGACGACCGCCGTGCGCTGCACGACGATGATGGATTGGAGCAGCACGCCGATGACCGACGTGGGCGAGCCCATGAACTTCGCGCCCTCGTAGTTCACGTCCACGGCGACGACCACCTCGGCCCCGAGCGCGCGCGCGGCCCCCGTCGGGAGGTTCGCGACCAGCCCGCCGTCAACGAGCTGCCGCCCCTGCGTGTCCACGACCGGCACGTACCAGCCGGGCAGCGCGCAACTGGCGCGGACGGCGAAGGCCACGTCGCCCTCGTCGCGCATGACGACGGCCGCGCCCGTGTGCAGGTCGGTAGCGACGGCCGCGAAAGGTATCCTCAACTCCTCGAACCTCGTCACGGGGAAGCGCGCGCGGACGTACTCCTCCATGCGGGCGCTCGACTGCACGCCGAGGCGCGAGAGCGTCACCCGCCCGAGGTCGCGCCAGCGCAGGTTGCGCGCGACCTCCTCCAGCTCGGCGACGCTCATCCCCGCCGCGTACGCCCCGCCGACGAGCGCGCCCGCGCTCGTCCCCGCCACGCAGTCCACGGGCACGCCCTCGGCCTCGAACGCCTTCAGCACGCCGACGTGCGCCACCCCGCGCGCCGCCCCGCCCGACAGCGCCAGCCCCAGCCGCGGCCTCCGGTGTCGCTCGGTGATTCTTCGCCACATAAGAGCGGGTAGACAGTAGTCAGTAGTCAGTAGTCAGTAGTCAGTAGTCAGTAGAAGAACTTTCATCAATGAACCGTTCGTGTGTCAGCGTCCGCGTCCGCTTAAGAACCTACTGTCTACTGTCTACTGTCTACTGACTACTGCTTCTCATCTGCCTCCTTCGAAGCTCTTGTCGAGGATGGTGATCTCGGCGGCGTCGCGGGACTCTTCGAGGAACTCGTCGGTGTCGGAGTCTATCTTGGACTCGATCAGCTCGGCCTCGAGTTCTTTGTAGACCTCTTCGACTTTGGGGACGATGAGGCCGGGCGACTGCCGGCGGCGGCGCGGCACGTAGACGTCGCGGTAGTAGTCCTCGACCTCGCGCGGCGTGACGACGGTGAAGGAGCGGAAGCGGAAGTCGAGGTACTTGCGGATGCGGACGCGGTCCTCGACGATCTCGCGCAGCTGCGCCGAGTCCTGCCCGAGTCCGACGCGGCCGAGCCGGTTGTAGAAGTCGGCCTGCGAGGGGAAGAAGCCGATGAGCCGGGCCAGCTCGGCGCTGATCTCTTCGGCGGTCGGGGCCACCGACGGCAGCTTCTCGGCCTCCTGCGCGATGAGGCGCTGGTCTATGAGCAGGTTGAGGGCGCGCCGCAGGTCCTCGCGCCGCGGCGCGTCGAGCGGGGCGTCGGGCTGGAGCGCGAGCTGCCACAGAAGGTCTGTGTAGGTGATCAGCTCGCGGCCGTTGATGACGGCCACCATCCGGTCAACCACCTCGCCCCCGCCCGTCTGCGCGCGCACGCCCCCGCCGACGAGCGAGACGAGCACTAACACGAGAAGCATCCGCCTCATGTCACAAACTCCAAAATCGAGTTTCGAGTTTCGGGTTTCGGGTTTCGAGTTTGTTCGGCGTCAGTTGAATGTCTCAACTTGCGCCGCCCGAAC
>DASZKF010000489.1:0-8539 GCA_035947355.1 Pyrinomonadaceae bacterium
CGGCGGCTACTTCGAGACGGGCGCGCTGACGGTGACGACCTACGCCTCGGCCTTCCGCTTCATGGAGCGGCTCGGCAACCAGTTCGGCCTCCTCATCTTCGACGAGTGCCACCACCTCCCTTCGGGCGTCCACCGCGTCGCGGCCGAGATGTCCATCGCGCCCTTCCGCCTCGGCCTGACGGCCACGCCCGAGAGGGCCGACGGCGCCGAGAGCCTGCTCGAAAGCCTCATCGGCCCCTTCGTCCTGCGGCGCGAGACGCACGAGCTGGCGGGCGAGTACCTTTCGGACTACTCGGTCGTGCGGCTGCGGGTCGAGCTGAGCCGGGAGGAGCGCGAGGCTTACGAGCGGGAGCGCGAAATCTTCCGCGCGTTCCTGCGCGCGAAGGGCATCGGGCTGAGCACCCTGGTGGGGTGGCAGATGTTCGTCGCGGCGAGCGCGCGCTCGAGCGAGGGCCGGCGGGCGATGATGGCCTACCGCGAGTCGAAGCGCATCGCGCTGGGGACGGACGCGAAGCTGCGCGTGCTGGCGGAGCTTTTGCGGCGCCACCGCCGCGAGAAGGTTCTGATCTTCACGGCCGAGAACGAGATGGTCTACCGCATCTCGCAGAAGTTCCTGATCCCGGCCATCACGCACGCGACCCCCGTCAAGGAGCGGCGCGCGTGGCTCGCGGCCTTCAACGCGGGCGAGGTGCTGGCCCTCGCCACGTCGAAAGTTTTGAACGAGGGCGTCAACATCCCGGACGCCTCGGTCGCCGTCGTCCTCTCCGGCTCCGGCTCGACCCGCGAGCACGTCCAGCGCCTGGGGCGCATCCTCCGCAAGCTCCCCGGCAAGGAGGCGATTCTTTACGAGGTCGTCACGCAGGACACGACCGAGGAGCACATCAGCCGCCGGCGCGGCGGCGGCGAGCAGTTCCGCGACACCGGCCGCCCGGCGGAGAGTCCGACGTTCATTGAATGGTAACGAGGAAGGGAAGAAATGATGAATGCGGAATGATGAATGATGAATGTGATGCGACCAGCCCGGTCACATTCATCATTCCGCATTCATCATTTCTCTTAGTTATGTTGACCGCTGATTTAGCGATGAGTTGGCAGCGCGGCGACCGGATCAGGCCGCGCTACGTTGACCCGGACGACGAGGAGTACGTGCGGGCGGCGGAGGACTTGATCGGGCTGTTCTCGGAGCACGAGGGGGCGACGCGGGCGGCCCTCGAAGAGTCTCTGCAGGAGTACGTCGGGACGGGGACGGATTACAAAATCCTGCGCGGGCTGATCAAGCTCCTGACCGACCGCTGCGAGTTCGACACGGACGCGCCCGCCGCGCCCGAGGAGCTGCGCCGCGCGCTCTTCCTCAAGGCGGCGGGTGCGCACCCGGTCGTGACGGGCGAGGCTCGGGCGGGCGTCGTCCTCGAAGCCGCGCGCGAGCTGGCCTGCGAGCCGGGCCGCGTGCTCGAAAGCCTCTACGCAGACCTCCCGGAGAACCAGCGCCTCACCGGCTTCGACCCGCCCACGCCGGCCGAGCTGCTCGACCTCTACAACCTCGCGCAGGCGCAGGCGCTCCTGTACCGCTGCGTCGAGCTGCGCCTGTGGGTCGAGCCGCAGGAGGCCGAGGGCTACCGCGAGCTGTTCGGCGCGATCAAGGAGTACCGACTCATCCACACCGTCCGGGGCCGCCCCGCCTCCGGCTACAAGATACGCCTCGACGGCCCGGCCTCCATCTTCCAGCGGTCGCAGAAGTACGGCGTGCAGATGGCCGTCTTCCTGCCGGCGCTCCTGCTCTGCCGCGGCTGGCGCATGCGCGCCGAGATTCAGCACCGCCGGCGCGAGCGCCCCGCCTACTTCGAGCTGGCGAGCGGGCAGACCCGCCTGCGCTCCCACTACGTGAGCGTCGGCGGTTACGAAAACCCCGTCATCGAAAAACTCTCGGCCGGCTGGGCGCGCGCCGGGGGCAGTTGGGCGCTCGAGCGCAGCAGCGAGGTGATAGACCTCGGCGACAGCGCCTTCATCCCCGACTTCACCCTGCGCCACCCCTCGGGCGCGCGCGTCCACCTCGAAGTCCTCGGCTTCTGGACGCCCGAACGCCTCCGCGAGCGCCTCAAAGACTTCGCACATGCCGGACTCACCAACTTCATCCTCGCCGCCTGGGACGACCTCCGCGGCAGCCGCGACCCGCTCACCAGCGTCCCCGCCAACGTCATCGTCTTCAAGACGAGCCTCGACCCCGCCCTCGTCGCCCTCAAGGCCGACGAGCTAACCGCCGCGCGCGGCGGGACGGAAGGCGGCGACGTTTAGGACTCCGGAGGCCGGAAGTCGTCGCTAATATCCGTCAGCCAACACCCTCCGCGGCTTCAAACCTGAACCTCTACCTTCCAGACCTCCTCGGTCAGTTGCGTGGTCGTGATCTCGACGGGGAGGAATTTCTTGACGACCTCGATGTTGGTCGTGGTGTGGAGCGAGAGGGGGCCGGTGGTGTAGGAGCCGCCGCGGGCCAGCGCCAGCGGGATGAGGAGTTGGTCGGCGAGGTGCTCGCCGACGGGCGCGCCGATCTCCAGATACCTCTTGGCCTCTTCGACCGTGCGCGCGGCGATCTGCTCGGCGGGGACGCCGCGCCGGCCGATGCCGGTGAAGACCTCGGTGAGGTGCTCGCTCTCGACCTCGACGGTGAGGACGTTGCCGGGGCTGACGGCGTTGTCCGAGATGTCGAGCTGGAGCTGGTCGAGCGGCAGGCCCATCTGCTCGCCGACGACCTTCAGCTCGCGCTCGCCGATGTCGGGCCGGAGGTTGACGCAGAGGGCGCGGGCGCGCTCGGCGAGGACGAGGCCGCGCTCGACGAGGTCGAGGCGGCGCGGCTCGGCCGCCGGCTCGACGTAGAGGCTGAAGCGGCCGCCGCCCGGCGGGTAGAAGCCGTAGCGTTCGAGTTCGACCGTCACGGTCGGCCCCGTCCGGTTCACCAGCGGCAGGAACGTCTTCTCGATGAACTCGAAGGGCGGGGCGTGCGGGTTGTGCGTGCCGCCCTCGAAGGTGAGCAGGCTCGGCCCCCGCGCGACCATCAGCGGCGGGAGGACGGCCTGCATGACGAGCGTCGTGCTCCCGGCCGTCCCGACCGAGAAGCGATACTGCCCCGGAGAGACCTCGCCCGGCTCGAACGTGAACTCCTTCGTTCCGACGTGCGCGCCGTCCACGCGCGCGCCGCCCGCCGCCGCGGCCGACGTGACGGCCGTCAGGTGCTGCGGCTGGAGGCCCGGCTTCGCCCGCCGCGCCCGCACGTTGTAGACGCGGAAAGCCTTCCCCGTCACCAGCGACAGCGCCAGCGACGTGCGGATGATCTGCCCGCCACCCTCGCCGAACGACCCGTCAATACTCAGCATACAAAAGTTTCGAGTTTCGAGTTGCGAGTTTCGAGTTCGGGCGACGCACGCCAGCGCCTTTCAAATCACGTTGAGCAAACTCGAAACCCGGAACTCGCAACTCGAAACTAAAGTTCTTTCGGCTTGACGTGCCATTCGAGGCGGCCGGCGCGGGGGCGGAGCTGCGACCAGTTGTCTATGTCGAGCCGGACGCGGGCGAGCGCGGCGGTCGGCATGCGGCGGGCCTCGCCGGTGAGGAGTTCGAGCAGCTCCTCCATGCCGGGGTTGTGGCCGACGAGGAGGACTTCGCCCGCTGCGTCTTCGACCTGCGAGACGACTTCGAGGAGGCCCGCGGCCGTGGCCTCGTAGACGCGCTCGTCGAAGCGCACCGGCGCGGAGAGGCCGGCGGCCTCGGCGACGAGCGCGATGGTCCGGCGCGCCCGCTCGGCCGGCGAGCAGACGACGAGGTCGGGCCGAATCTTCCGCTCGCGCATGTGGCGGCCGACGAGCGGCGCGGCGCGCCTCCCGCGGTCGTTCAAGGGGCGGTCGAAGTCGGCCAGGCGCGGGTCGTCCCAGCTCGACTTGGCGTGTCGCAGGAGGAGTAGACTTTTCATCGTTCGTGAGCCGCCGGCTGCGAGGCTTCGCCGTCCGCGCTGTCCGAGGGTGCCCGGTCGCCGCCCGGGTCCGACAGTTCCGGCTCGTGGGCGTCGTCCTCCACCCCGCGCGGCCGTAAGATGGCCTTGATGGTCGCCAGCGCCTCGCGCCGCTTGACCCGGCGCTTGCCGCCGCCCTTGCGCGCGCGGCGCACCACATCGGCGACCGAGAGGATGCCGGCGAGGCGGCCCTGGCTGTCAACGACCGGCAGGCGGCGCAGTTGCCGCTCGCGCATCACTTCGAGCGCCTCCTGCACGTCGTCCTCGGGCGTGCAGGAGATTACGCCGCCGGCCATCACCTCGCCGACGTGCACGTCCGCGGCGTACGCGCGCCGCGTCGCCAGCGCCATGCAGATGTCGCGGTCGGTGATCATGCCGACCACGGCCCCGCCCTCGTCAACCACGGGGACGGCCCCGCAGTCGCGCCGCCACATGACGGCCGCCGCCTCGGCCAGGCTCGACTCCGGCCGGCACGCCTCGACCTCGCGGGTCATCAAATCTTCGACAAGCATTCCGGGGGCCTCCTTCGCGCACAGCTTTTTATCACAGATGGGCCGGGGGAGGTAAGAACAGTAGACAGTAGCCAGTAGGTTTCGCGTTGCGGGCGTAGGGCTTCTGACTTGTTTCTACTGTCTACTAAGGTTGTTGCTCCCGCGCTGCTTGTGATGTAATCGAACGAGCGGTTCCGGCGGGGAGGCTTGCCGGGGGCGCGTAATTTCGGACGCGTGAGGGTTCGGGTGCCGGGGCTGAAGAAGATCAGAAGACACGTCCTCGCCTGCGAGGACAAGGACTGCGCGAGGGGCGGCGGCAAGGCCGCGCTCAGGGAGCTGAAGACCGCGCTCAGGGAGGCCGGCCTGCGCGGCGAGGTGCTCGTCACGAAGGTCAACTGTTTCGACCAGTGCGAGCACGCGCCCGTGATGGTCGTCTACCCCGAAGGCGTCTGGTACGGCGAGGTGGACGAGCGCGGCGCGCGCGAGATCGCCGAGCGGCACGTCGCGTCGGGCACCACGGCCGCGCGCTGCCGCGTGCTGCGCGACATGCGGGAGGGGGGCTAGGCGTGGGGCGCACGGTCGTCGTCGGCGACATCCACGGCTGTTACGACGAGCTGCAAGACCTGCTCGGGCGGGTCGCGCTCGCGGAGGGAGACCGGCTCGTCTGCGTCGGCGACCTCGTCGTCAAAGGTGAGAAGAACCGCGAGGTGCTCGACCTCTTCATGTCGGACGCGCGCTTCTCGTCCGTCATGGGCAACCACGACCGGGCCGTCCTGCGCGGCCTGCGCGGCGAGCCGGGGCTGAAGGCCACACAGGAGAGGTGCGTGCGCGAGCTGGCGGACGGGGCCGAACGCTACGCCGCCTTCCTCGGCTCGCTGCCGCTCTTCGTAGACCTCGGCTCGCACGTCGTCGTCCACGCCGGCCTGCGCCCCGGCGTGCCGCTCGAACGGCAGGAGGAGGACGACCTCGTCGAGCTGCGCACGCTCGGCCCCGACCGCACGAGCCGCGACGGCCTGCCGTGGTACGAAGCCTACGACGGCGCGCAGACCGTCCTCTTCGGCCACTGGCCGGCGAGCCCGCCCCGGCGCGGCCCCCGCGCCCTCGGCCTCGACACCGGCTGCGTTTACGGCTATCAATTGACGGCCTACGTCCTCGAAGAGGACCGCCTCGTCAGCGTCCCGGCCCGCCGCGCCTACAACTCGCCCCAGGGACGCGCCGCCTGAATTTTTGATTTCAGATTTTTGATTTTCGATTTAGTCGTCAGCCGTCAGTTTGTTGTCTTCTACTGATGACTGATGACTGGCGACTGATAACTCCCAGCCGCAAATCAAAAATCGCGAATCAAAAATCCCTTTGCAGAGTCAACGCGATGATCTCTTACGGCCAGCACCACTTCCCCGGAAAACTTTTCGTCGTCGAGGGCACGGACGGGAGCGGTAAGTCCACCCAGCTGGCGCTCCTCCACCAGTGGCTCAAGTCGGCCGGCCATCCCGTCTTCTTCTCGGAGTGGAACTCGTCGCCGCTCGTCAAGGACACGATGCGCCGCGCCAAGAAGCGGCGGCTCTTCACCCCGACCACCTTCTCGCTCCTGCACGCCACCGACTTCGCCGACCGCACCGAGCGCGACATCGTCCCACCGCTGAAGGCCGGGGCCGTCGTCCTCGCCGACCGCTACATCTACACCGCCTTCGCGCGCGACGTGGTGCGCGGGTGCGACCGCTCCTGGGTGCGCGACCTCTACCGCTTCGCCGTCCGCCCCACGGTCGCCTTCTTCTTCCGCGCCCCGCTCGACGTGGCGATTGACCGCATCGTCTCGGGCCGCCCCGCCCTCAAGTATTACGAGGCCGGGTTGGACATGGGCTGGTCGGACGACCCCGAGGAGAGCTTCACCGCCTTCCAGGGCCGCATCCTCGAAGAGTACGACCGGATGGTCGAAGAGTTCGGCCTGACCGTCATTGACGCGACGCGCTCCATCGAGCGCCAGCAGCGCGAGATGCGGCAGATCGTCATGCGCCACCTCGCCGAGCGCTCGGAGGCGGCCTGATGCGCGAGCCGACCTTCTACGGCACGCCCCTGCCTGGAGCCGAGCGCGAGCCCTTCAGCGGCAAGCTCATCGTCATCGAGGGCACGGACGGGGTCGGGCGCTCGACGCACACCCTCCTGCTGCGCTCTTGGCTCGAAGCGCGCGGCCACGCCGTCGTGGACACCGGCATGACCCGCTCGGTGCTGGCGGGGCGCGGCATCAAGGAGGCGAAGGCCGGCACGACCCTCGGCCGCCTCACGATGCAACTCTTCTACGCCACCGACTTCGCCGACCGCCTGGAGAACGAGATGCTGCCCGCGCTCCGGGCCGGCTTCGTCGTGCTGACCGACCGCTACATCTACTCGGCCATCGCCCGCGCCGTCGTCCGCGGCGTAGACCCGCGCTGGATCCGCGCCATCTACGGCATCGCCCTCGTCCCCGACCTGATCCTGTACCTGCGGGCGGGCGGCCCCGAGGAACTCGTCGCGCGCGTCCTCTCGTCGGGGCGCAAGTTCGACTACTGGGAGTCGGGGATGGACTTGAACCTCGGCGCGGACTTCTACGACAGCTTCGTCGCCTACCAGGCGCGGCTCTTGAGGGAGTTCGACCGGATGAGCGAGGAGTACGGC
Source organism: Pyrinomonadaceae bacterium (assembly GCA_035947355.1). GTDB lineage: Bacteria > Acidobacteriota > Blastocatellia > Pyrinomonadales > Pyrinomonadaceae > QHXN01. The sequence continues at coordinate 7,144 of DASZKF010000489.1, forward strand.
TTCCGCACCGTGGACGCCTCGCGCACCGTCCGCCGCGTCGCCGCCGACCTGCGCCGCGCCGTCGCCCGCGTCCTCGACATGCCGGAGAAGGAAGTAGACAGTAGTCAGTAGACAGTAGCCAGCAGCGCTCCGCGCTGAGTCTGCTGAGGCTGTTACCCAGACGACTCGATAGAGAAGGGTTTTCTACTGACTACTGTCTACTGTCTACTTGAGCTTATGGCAAAACCGAAAGAGATTCCCGGCCTCGACTGCGAGGCCGGCGCGGGGGAGGGCGCGCGGCGGGTGCTACTGGCGCGCTTCGAGGAGATGTGCGAGTACCGCGCGGCGGCGCTCGAAGGGGCCGACATCGAGGGCGTGCACGACATGCGCGTCGCTTCGCGCCGCCTGCGCAGCGCGCTCCGCGACTTCGTGCCGCGCCTGCGCCGCGGCAAGCGGCTCGACGCGGCGCGCGAGGCGCTCGAGCGGCTGGCCGACGCGCTCGGCGCGGTGCGCGACGAGGACGTGGCGATCCACGCGCTCGAGAAGCTCAAGGAGGAGGCCCCGCCCGAGGCCGTCGCCGGGGTCGAAGAGTACGCGGGCGAGCGCCGCGCGCGCCGCGAGCGCGCCCGCGCCGAGCTGGCCGACGCCATCGGCGAGGCCGCGGTCGAAGAGGCCCGCCGCCTCCTCGCGCGCGCCCTGCAAGGGAAGGGCCCGAAGAAGGGCGACGACGGCGCGGACTTCGCCGCCGCGCAGCGCGCCGTCGTCCGGCGGCTGTGGGGCGAGCTCGGGGAGCTGAGCCCGAGCCTGCACCGGCCGTACAAGACGCGGCGCCTGCACAAGATGCGCATCGCGGCCAAGCGCCTGCGCTACGCGCTCGAACTGTTCGAGTGCTGCCGCCGCGACGGCGAGGCGAAGTCGCTGGCCGGCGAGGTCGCCGACATGCAAGGCGAGCTGGGCGACCTGCACGACTGCGACGTCTGGGCCGAAGACCTCGGCGGGCAGCTCGGGGGCGGCGACGGCCGCGCCGCGCTCTCGGAGGAGAGGAAGCGCGCAGTCGTCTGGCTGCTCGGCCACTTCGTACAGAAGCGCGCCGCCCACTACCGCGCGGCGCTCACCCTCTGGCACGACTGGGAGCGCGGCCGCGCCTTCGAGGCCCGCCTCGAATCCGCCCTCCGACCCGCGCCCGCGCCGGACATCACCGAGGAACAACCGGCCGAAGAACAGACCGCGCCGGCGTGAACATAAGAGCCGTGAATCATCAATCGTAGGTATCAGTCTTCAGTCTTTTGTCTTCTACTGAGAGGCTGTCTGAGGAGTCCCGGAGGGACTATCGAAAATAGCCCAGCGATTTATCGCCGGGGGCAGTTCGGGTAAAGAAGGCGAGTCCCGGAGGGACGGCCGAAGTTCAACTTCGGCC
>DASZKF010000490.1:0-5485 GCA_035947355.1 Pyrinomonadaceae bacterium
CGAGCCCTTCGGCGCGCTCGACCCGCTGACGCGCGCCGCGCTCCAGCGCGAGTTCGCCGCGCTCCAGCGCCGCCTCGCCAAGACGGTCGTCCTCGTCACGCACGACGTGCGCGAAGCCCTCGCGCTCGGCACGCGCGTCGCACTCATGAGCGCCGGCCGCGTCCTCCTCCTCGACACGCCCGAAGGCTTCCTCCGCTCCGACGAGCCGCACGCGCGCGCCTACCGCGGAACCCTCGAACCCGTCGGGCTGCCGGAGAAGAATTAGCCACAGAGCCACAGAGCCACAGAGGAAGAAGAAGAAATGATTGTGTTAGAGGGAGAGTCGGGTGATAGAAGGTTAACGACGCGCCGCGCCGGCGGCACGCGTCAACGCTCCCTTAACACGCCTTCTCTTTTTATTGTCTTCTCTCTGTGTCTCTGTGCCTCTGTGGCTACTCCTTCTGAGCGTCTTGCATGAGCCTGCTTGAGTTCATCGCGGGGCACTGGCGCGAGGTGCTGGCCTTGACGGGCGAGCACCTCGCGCTCGTCGCGGCGGCGACGGCGTTGGCCGTCGCGGTCGGCATCCCGGCGGGGCTCCTGCTGACGCGGCGCGCGGCGCTCAAGCGGCCCGTGCTCGCCGCCGCCAACGTCCTGCAAACCGTCCCCAGCCTCGCCCTCTTCGGGCTGCTCATCCCGCTGCCTTACCTCGGCGGCATCGGCGCGCGCACGGCCGTCGTCGCGCTCGTCCTCTACGCGCTGCTGCCGGTCATCCGCAACACCGTGACGGGCGTCGAGGGCGTGGATCGCAGCGTGCGCGAGGCGGCCGCGGCGATGGGGATGACGGACTGGCAGGTGCTCCGTCAGGTCGAGCTGCCCCTGGCGGCGCCGGTGATCCTGGCGGGGGTGCGCGTGGCGACGGTCATCTCGGTCGGGGTGGCGACCATCGCCGCGGCCATCGGCGCGGGCGGGCTCGGCACCTACATCTTCCGCGGCCTGCGGCAGTACGACAACAACCTCCTGCTGGCGGGCGCGGTCCCGGCCGCGCTGCTCGCGCTCGCGGCCGACGCCGGCATCGGACTTCTGGAATCAAGACTCGACGTGAGGCGCCGCGGGGCGAGGCGGGAGGCGGGGCGCGGCGCGAAGACCCGCCGGCTCGTCTACGCGGCGCTGGCGCTGACCGTCGCCGCGGCGGCCGCCTTCGCGTTCTGGAACCGGGCGGGGCGGCCGGACGTGGTCGTCGGCTCGAAGGATTTTACAGAGTCGGTCATCCTCGCCGAGCTTCTGGCGCAGGAACTTGAGGCGCGCGGCCTTAAGGTCGAGCGGCGGTTCGAGCTGGGCGGCAACCTCCCGCACGACTCGCTCCTCGCCGGCCAGCTGGACGCCTACCCGGAGTACACGGGCACTTCGTTCACGGCCATCCTCAAGCACCCGCCCGTGACAGACCCGCGCGCCGTCTACGACCAGGTGCGGCGCGAGTACGCCGAGCGGTTCGACCTGGAGGTGAGTCCGCCGCTCGGCTTCAGCAACGACTTCGCCATCCTCGTGCGCCGCCACGAAGCCGGGCGGCTGAACCTGCGGACGATCTCCGACGCCGTCCGGCACGCGCGCGGCTGGCGCGCCGGCTTCGGCCAGGACTTCATGTCGCGCCAGGACGGCTACGAGGGCTTCACGCGCGCCTACGGCCTGCAATTCGCCGCGCGGCCACGCGAGATGGACTTGTCGCTCTCCTACCGCGCGCTGGCCGACGGCGAGGTGGACATCATCGCCGGCAACTCGACCGACGGGATGATCGCCACGCTCGGCCTCGTCCAGCTCGAAGACGACCGCCGCTACTTCCCGCCCTACGAGGCAGTCTTCGTCTCCCGCCGCGACACGCTCGCCCGCCTCCCCGCGCTCGGCGACGCGCTCCGCCGCCTCGCCGGCTCGCTCACCACCGAAGAGATGCGCCGCCTCAATTACGAAGTGGACGGGAGCAAACGCCCGGCCGCCGAAGTGGTGCGCGACTGGAGACAAAAAAAGGGTGCCGGGTGACAGGTGTCAGGTGCCGGGGAAAGACAATCGCTTTTCCCGGCACCTGACACCTGTCACCCGGCACCTTCTGTTCTGCGGTTAGCTCTTGCGCACCATCGTGATGCGGACGGGCTGGTCGAGGGTGTTGGCGTCGAGGTCAATCTTCACGGTCTCGAAGCCTTTGGCCTTGAGCTTCAGCTGGAGGCGTCCCATGTGGAGCGGCGGGAGGACGGCGACGCCCTGCGCGTCCGTCCAGTTCCAGGCCTCGCAGACGAAGCCGTTCAGGCGGTGGGACTTGAGGTCGGCGCGCACGCCCTCGATGGGGTTGCCCTGCTCGTCAACGATGCGCAGGTCGAGGCGGCCGACGCCGTCGGGCTGCTTCGGGGCGCGGCCCATGTTGGGGATGTTCGGGTCGGAAGCCCCGCCGCTCTGATCCTGGGCGACGGCGGCGGTGCCGAAGGTCGCGGCGATGAGGAGCGAGGCGAGAAACAGTTTCCGCATGACAGAAATTCTCCTTAAAAGCTTCTTCAAGTCTTTCGGTTGTGGTTGAAATTAATCAGCCGGGCCGCGCGACCTGAAGGGGTGGGGAGGATCGCGACGCGGGCCAGTCTAAGATGTGAGATGGGGCGTCGGCGTTGCTTTCTGAGGGGCCGCGGGCGGGCGCCGGCCGGCCCCCGCAAGCGCCTCTCCGGCAAGGCTTTTCCGGGCCCTCGGAAGCAACGAGGCCGGGGCGCGCTGGGCTGCCAACGCGCGACCGGCCTCTCGACTCTCGGGTTCTTGACGGCATCACTTCGGCGACCGCTGCCACCCTGCGCCGGGCGTCCGGCATTTAGGTCAACGGCTTTGCGCCCCGCAGCTTTCGCCGCGGGTGGCCTTTCTCGGTGTTGCTTCGGCGACGGACCGCGCCCGCGCGGGCTCGTCACCGCACGAAAAAATTATAGCGGCCCCGCGCCCGCTTGGGAAGTGAAAGATTTGATGGCGGCCCGGTTCGGGTTTATCCTCGGCGAAATACTTAAGTTTCGGGTTTCGGGTTTCGGGTTTCGGGTTTGTTTAGCAGGCGTCGAGTCTCAAAGCTCAAGGTCGGGCCGCGAACTCGAAACTCGAAACCCGAAACTCGAAACTTAGACGGGGAGGGCGGGAATGAGCCTGATTGATCTTCTCCTTCTGCTGCTCGTCGCCGGCATCTGCGGCGCGCTCGGGCAGGCCATCGGCGGCTTCTCGCGCGGCGGCTGCCTGGTCTCCATCGCGCTCGGCTTCATCGGCGCGCTCCTCGGGCTGTGGCTGGCGCGCCACGTCGGCCTCCCCGAGCCTTTCCCCGTCGAGGTCGGCGGGCGCACCTTCCCCGTCATCTGGTCCATCATCGGCTCGGCCCTCTTCGTCGCCGTCCTCGGGCTGATTACGAGGAGCAGGTGAAAAGCAGTAGACAGTAGACTCTTTAACGGCCGCCGACGCTGACACCTGAACGACTCGATGGCGACCGTCTTCCTACTGGCTACTGACTACTGACTACTGTCTACTGCTTTTCATTTGTCTAACATTTTTCTCGCGCGCGGGTTCGTCCTTTACCGCCGGGCGGGGTTCGGCTACACTGCGCGCAAGGTTCATTCTCCCGTTGTCAAAATGTTTTCTCCGGCGGCGCTAGGGGCGCGGCCCGTTACGGCCCCGGCGCCTCCGCCGCCTTCATCGCTTTATGGTCGCTACCGCCACCGCACCCTCCGAAGCGGCGTCCGCCCCCAGGCCCGGACGCACCTCGCCCGACCTCGCCTACTTCCGCCGGCACTACCCGGAGACGGTCGCCAACCTCGGAACGCTGCCGCGCCGGGAGGAGTGGCTGCGCGGCGTCTGGGAACTCGACGAGCGCTGGCGCGAGGGGCGCGAGACGCACGCGGGCGCGGCGCGGGCCGAGGAGGTCGTCGTGCGCGGCGCGCCGCCGGCCGGGGCGCGCGCCGAGGCCGAGTTCGACGTGATCTACGCGGGCGGGGGCGTCGGCCTGCTGCACGCGGCCGCGCTGGCCTGCCGCTTCGGCCGCCGCGCGCTCGTCCTCGGCGAGGCCGCGCCGGGCCGCGGTGAGGGGCAGTGGAACGTCTCCGAGGACGAGCTGCGCGAGCTAGAGGGGGCGGGCGTCTTCACGCGCGAGGAACTGGAGCGCGCGGTCGTCAACCGCGGCCGCGGCGGGTTCGTCAAGTTCCACGACGCCGCGTCGCGCGTCAAGGCCGAGCCGCTGTGGGTCGGGGGCGTCCTGGACGTGGCGCTCGACGCCGAGCGGCTGCTGGCGACGGCCGCCGCGCGCCTGCGCGCCGCCGCGGGCTGCGCGCACCTGCCGGGCCTGCGCTTCGTGCGCGCCTACGTCGAGCGCGCCCGCGTGACGGTCGAGGCGGCGGGGCCGGGCGGCGCGCGGCGCTTCTTCGGCGCGCGCCTCTTCGTGGACGCGGCCGGCGGCGACTCTCCGGTCGCGCGCCAACTCGCCGGCGGGCGTCCCCCGTCCCACGTCTGCCCGACGGTCGGGACCGTCGCGCGCGGCTTCGTGCGCGGCGCGGGGCGCGACGAGGTTGACTTCGCCGCAGGCGACATCCTCGCCACCACCGAGGACGCGAGCCAGCACCGGCAGCTCGTCTGGGAGGGGTTCGCCGGCGCGGCCGGCCGCGACCAGTACACGACGCGCCTCTTCTTCTACGACGCGGTCGCCTCGCCCGCCGACCAGTCGCTGCTCGCCCTCTTCGAGCGCTACTTCGAGACGCTGCCGGCCTTCAAGCGGCGCGGCGCGCACTGGAGGGTCGAGCGGCCCCTGTTCGACTACGTGCCGGCCGCGGGGCGCGCGGGCCGGGGCCGCCGCCGCGGGGCGCGCGGGGGCGAAGACCGTGTGATGTCGCTCGGGGCGGCGGCCGCCGCGGGGCCGCTCGCGCCGCGCGGCTTCGGCGCGCACGCGCGCAACCTTCGGCGGCTCGCGCACCTGACGGAGCTGGCGCTGGCGGCCGACATGCTCGACGCGCCGGCGCTCGCCGAGGTGTGCGCCGCCGGGCCGGGCGCGGCGCAGGCCGCGGGGCTGGCCGAGTTCCTTCGGCCCGCGCCGCAGAGCGAGCCGTCCTCGGTCAACGAGACTCTGAACGCGTTGATGGCGGCGCTCCACCGGCTCGACGACGGCGTGCGGCGCGAGCTGTTCCAGGGCCGCCTGAGCTTCGGCGCGCTGCGCCGCCTCTTCGGCCACACGGCCGTCCTCTACCCGCGCATCTTCACGCGCGTGCGCGAACACCTCGGCGCGCGCGGGGCCTTCTGGTGGCTCGCAGACATTGCGGAGGCGGTGTGGAGCGAGCGGCGCGGCAGGTCGGCCGCGCGCGCGGAAGGCGCGGAGGGGCCGCGGCAGGAGTTCGCGCGCCGCGCCGCGCTCTACCGCAACGGCGACGGCGCTGACGAACCCCTCTGAGCCGACTGCCCCCGCCACGGCGAGCCTCACGCGATGGCGCGCAACCGGAAACTGTTCTCGACACGGAGCCGCGCC
>DASZKF010000491.1:0-2341 GCA_035947355.1 Pyrinomonadaceae bacterium
CCGTAACCGGGAACGACTCGACGGCCCCTTTGCTTTTACAAGCCCCAGCCCCCAGCCCCCGCTTTTACTGTCCCGTCGGGATGTCGATGGGGGCGCGGGGGAGGGCGGCGGGCGGCGCGGCCTCGGCGTCGAGGCGGGCGAGCACGTCGCGTTCGATTTCGATGCCGCCCTCCTGCTCGACGCGGCGGCGGATGGCGGTGATGTACTCGTCGAAGACCTGCATCCGCCGCTCGTCGAGCGCCCGCTCGGTCAGCTCGGCCTGCCGCTTTCCGAACTCGGCGAGGTCCGCGTCCTTGCGCCTCGTGACGCCGACGACGTACCAGGAGTCGCCGACCTTCACGGGCGTCTTCGCCGTCTCGCCCGCCTTCAGGGCGTAGACGGCGGCGTCGAGCGCCGGGTCGGCCCCGGCCGTGCCGAGCGGGCGGCCCCACTTGAAAGCCTCCTCGGTCTCGGCCTTGAGGCCGAGCCGCTCGGCCGCCGCCTTCAGCGCCTCCGGGCCGGCCGCGCCCGCCAGCTCGCGCGCCGTCTGTTCGACCTGCTCTTTGGCGCGCGCCTGCCGGAAGTCTTCGAGGACGCGGTCGCGGACTTCGGCCAGCTCGGGGATGCGCGGCTCGCGCTTCTCGACGAGCACGGGGACGGCGAAGCCGTTCGGGATGTTGAGGTGGTCGCCGATCTGGCCCGGCTCGTTCAAGGGCTTGATGGCCTCCTCGAACTGCGGGTTGCTGCCGATGCCGGGCACCACGTCGCCGGGCTTGACGAGGCCGGTCTCCTTGACCATCTCGGCCGGGGCCATGTTGGCCTCGGCGGCGAACTCGCGCGCGACCGCCTGGATGTCCTTCGTCTCCTTGAGGTGAGCCGCGGCGCGCGACGCGATGCCCTGCGCGACGCCGTAGGCGCGGCGGTTGCGCAGAGAGACCAAAAGCTCGTTACGGGCCTCCTCGAAGGTCTTCAGGACGGAGGGGCCGCGCCGGAAGATGTAGTAGGCGTTGCCCGTCTTCATCGGGTCGCTGATCTGCCCCTCCTTCATGTCGAGCGTGTTCTGGAGCAGGTCGTTGACGCTGCCGGGCGTCCCGGCCGCGGGCGGCTTCGGGTTCGGGTTGCGGCGGACGGGGTTCGGGAGCCAGCCACCCTTCTGCGCCGTGGCCGCGTCCTCCGAGTTGCCGCGCGCCAGCTCGGCGAAATCCTCCTCCGTGCCGGCCAGGGTCTGTTCGTTGCGGACGCGGCCGACCAGCGCGGTGGCGCGGTTCAGCACCTCGGTGTCGAGTTCGGGCCGCGCGACGCGCAGCACGATCTGCTGCACGCGGACGCCGGCCTGCTTCTGCTCGACGCCGCGCTCTTCGAACTCCTTGCGCAAATCCTCGTCCGGGATTTGGATCTTCTCCCCGACCTTGTCGGTGCTGACGAAGAGGTAGCGGATCTTCTTCTGGTCTTCGAGGAAGCGGTAGTCGGTCTGGTGCTCCTGGAAGTAGCGGGCCAGCTCCTCGTCGGCCGGGTTGATGCGCTTGGCGAGGTCGGCGGCCGTGACCGGCACGTAGAGCACGTCGAACTCCGCGTTCTCGCGCATGAAGCCTTCCCTCACCTCCTCCTCGGAGACCTGGACGCCGGCCGTCACGTAGGCGCGCAGCTTGCGGCCCGCGACGATGTCGCGCATCGTCTCCTCGAAGAGCGCGACGCTGCCGTAGTTGCGCGCGACGTTCTCGCGGTAGACCTTGAAGTCGAAGCCGCCCGTCGAGGCCCCGGACTGGCGGAGGATTTCCTCCTTGACCTCCTCCTCCGAGGGCGAGAGGTTGAGGCGCTCGGCCTCCTGCACGACGAGGCGGCTGTTGATCAGCTCGTCGAGCAGCCGCTCGCCCGTGATCCCGAACGTGGCGAGGCTGACCTGGCCGCCGTAGCGCGAGAACTCGGACTCGCGCGCCTTCTGGCGGACGGTGAAGTCGGCGACCGTCACGTCGTCGCCGCGGACGCTGGCGACGACCTCGCGGCTCTTGAAGGGGTTGGCGGTGGCGACGCTGCTGCGGTTGTAGACGCCGGCCACGACCAGGCCGAGCACCAGCAGGACGGCGAAGAAGAGGATGATGACGCTGCGCCCCTTCTCCAGCCGGCTGAATAGCTTGAGCATTTGAGAACCTTCCTTCCTGCGGATTCGCCCGCGGCCGCCGGGGGGCGGCCCGCGGCCGCGGGCGCGGTAGGACGCCTGCCCGCGCGTCTCCCGAAAACGCGAATTGTAGCGGACGCCCCACGGCCCCGCAACTGACGGCCAAAGCAGAAGGCAGAAAGCAGAAGGCAGAAGGCAGTCAAGACACGTCGAGTGTTCTATCTGCCTTCTGCCTTCTGCTTTCTG
>DASZKF010000492.1:0-11532 GCA_035947355.1 Pyrinomonadaceae bacterium
CCCGTAACTCGAAACTGAGCATTCCCATGCGGGCCGCCGCGGGCGCCGCCCGATGCCGCGCGCGGGCCGCGCGGGGCCGGGGCGCGCGCGGCGGCGCGCCCTTCAGGTTTTCAAACGACACATAGTTGAGCCGCGCCTCCCTCCGGCCCGCGATGTCGGGGGGCGCGCCGGTCTCTTATCCGCGGGCAGGAAGCTCGGAATCGCATGCGGAACCCTGTGCTCGGACTGGCGGCCGCGGCCGCCCTCGCCGCCGCCCTTTTGTGGCTCGCCGCCCCGCCCCGCGCCGGCGCGCAGCGCCCCTCCGAGGGCGTCGGCGTCTACGCCATCACGGGCGCGCGGGTCGTGACCGTCGGCGGCCGCGTCATCGAGCGCGGCACGGTGGTCGTGCGCGACGGGCTGATCGCCGCCGTCGGCGCGGGCGTCGCGGCCCCGCCCGACGCCCGCGTCATTGACGGCGCGGGCCTCACCGTCTACCCCGGACTCATAGACGCGAGCACCTCGCTCGGCATCCCGCGCCCGTCACCCTCACCGACCCCTGCCGGGGGCGGAGGCGGCTTCCCCGGCCTCTTCGGCCAGACGCAGGCCACGGCCGCCGCGCCCAACTCCTCGCAGCCGCCCGGCCTCCAGCCCGAGGTCTCGGCCGCAGACCTCATCAGGCCCGGCGGCGCCGAGGTCGAGGCGGCGCGCAACGCCGGCATCACCGCGGCGCAGACGGCCCCGCGCGGCAACGTCTTCCTCGGCCAGTCGGCTCTCGTCAACCTCGCCGGCGACACGCCGCAAGCCATGATCCTGCGCTCGCCCGTCGCGCTCTACGTCGGGCTCACCCCGCTCGGCGGCGGGCAGTACCCCGGGTCTCTGATGGGCGTCTTCTCGTCGGTGCGGCAGATGCTCTTAGACGCGCGCCGCTACCGCGAGGCCGTCGAAGCCTACGAGCGCAACCCGCGCGGCGCGCGCCGCCCGGCGCAGGACCGCTCGCTCGCGGCCCTCCAGCCCGTGCTCGCGCGCCAGATGCCGGTCGTCTTCCAGGCCGACCGCGAGCGCGAGATCAACCGCGCGCTCGACCTCGCCGAGGAGTTCAACCTCTCCGTCGTCATCAACGGCGGCGCCGAGGCGCACCGCGTCGCCGACCGCCTCAAGGCCATGAACGTGCCCGTGCTGCTCTCGCTGAACTTCCCCCGGCGGGCCGCGGCCGCTTCGCCCGAGGCCGACCCCGAGCCCTTGCGCGTGCTGCGCGAGCGCGCCGAGGCGGCCCGCGCGGCGGGCCGCCTGGCCGCGGCCGGCGTCCGCTTCGCCTTCCAGTCGGGCGGGATGACGCAGATGAGCGACTTCCTCGCCAACGCCGCGCGCGCCGTCGAGGCGGGGCTGCCGCGCGAGGCGGCCGTGCGCGCGATGACGCTCGGCGCGGCGGAAATCCTCGGCGTCTCGCAGCAGCTCGGCTCCGTCGAGGTCGGCAAGATCGCCAACCTCACCGTCACGCGCGGCGACCTCTTCGCGCGCGACCGGAGAGTCGCGCACGTCTTCATAGACGGCCGCCCCGTCGAGCTGCGGCCCGCGGCGACGGCCGCCGCCGGCGCGGCCCCCAACGTCTCCGGCACCTGGACGCTCAACATCAACCTCTCGGGCGGCGCGGCCTCGGCGCAGACCGACTTCACCGTCACGCTCATCCTCCAGCAGCAGGCCGAGGGGCTGACCGGCTCGCTGCAAGGCCCGCTCGGGTCGGGGCAGATTACGGCCGGGACGGTCTCGGGCGGCAACATCAACTTCACCGTCTCCGTCACGCTCCCCGGCCCGGCGAGCCAGACGACCGACGCCATCTTCGAAGGCACCGTCACCGGCAACGAGATGCGCGGCAGCGTCCAGATCGTCGGGCGCGGCCCCGGCACCTTCACCGGCACGCGCGCCGGCGGCCCGGCCCCGGCCTCGCCCCAGCCGACGCGCCAGCCCGCGGCCCCGCCAGGACAGACCCCGCCGCCCCCGCCGGACGACCCGTCGAGGCCGCCCGCCGCGGCCGACACGCCGGCCGCGAGCGACACACCTGCCGCGGGGAACAGGCCCGCCGCCGCCGGCGTCGCGGGCACCTACAGCGTCGAGTTCGCGGCCGGCCCGCGCACCATCCCGGTGACGCTCACCTTCCGCCAGCAGGGCTCGGCGCTTCTGGGGACGCTCCAGAGCGAGTTCGGCACGTCCGACCTGGTCGGCGGCAAGGTCGAAGGCAACAGCTTCAGCTTCACGACCACCGTCAACATCGGCCAGCCCACGGAGGTGACCATCAACGGCACGGTCAGCGGCGACGGCATCAGCGGCACGGCCGCGACCCCCAGCGGCGCGGCCACCTTCACGGGACGACGAATACCTTAATGGGTGCCTGGTGTCAGGTGCTGGGTGCTGGTAAAGACGAGTTGCTATTACCCAGCACCTAACACCCTGAACCTTCTTTTATCGGAGAGGCGGGATGATGAAGAGATTTCTGGCGCTGGCCGCGACGGCGGCGCTCGGGTGCGGGGCGCTGGTGCCGGCGGCGCGGGCGCAGGCGAGGCGCGGGGCGGGGGGCGACGTGCTCGTGCGCAACGCGACCATCCTGACGGTGACGCGCGGGACGCTCCAGAACGCAGACCTCCTGGTGCGGGGCGGGAAGATCGCGGCCGTCGGGCCGGGCCTGCGCGCGCCGGAGGGGGCGCGGGTGTTGGACGCGACGGGCAAGTTCGTCCTGCCCGGCATCATTGACGCGCACTCGCACTCGATGATGGACGGCTCGGTCAACGAGTGCACGCAGAGCGTGACCTCGATGGTGCGCGCCGAGGACGTTCTGAACCCGACCGACGTTGACCTCTACCGCGAGCTGGCCGGCGGCGTCACGTCGCTGCTGCTGCTGCACGGCTCCTGCAACGCCGTCGGCGGGCAGAGCGCGACGGTCAAGATCAAGTGGGGCCACCCGGCCTCGGCCTTCCTCTTTCCGGGCGCGCCGCCGGGCATCAAGTTCGCGCTCGGCGAGAACCCGAAGCGCACGAACTTTCCGGGGCCGCCGCAGGGGCCGCCGCTCCGCTACCCGCGCACGCGGATGGGCGTCGAGGAGGTCATCCGCGACGCCTTCACCCGCGCGCGCGACTACCGCGCCGAGTGGGCCGAGTACCGCGAGCGCTCGCGCGCGGCGCGCGGACTCGTCGCGCCGCGCCGCGACCTCACCCTGGAGCCGCTCGTCGAAATCCTCGAAGGCAAGCGCTACGTCCACGCGCACTGCTACCGGGCCGACGAAATCCTGATGCTCATCAGCCTCGCCGACGAGTTCGGCTTCAAGGTGCGCACCTTCCAGCACGTGCTCGAAGGCTACAAGGTCGCCTCCGACATCGCGCGCCACGGCGCGGGGGCCTCGACCTTCGCCGACTTCTGGGGCTACAAGATCGAAGCCTACGACGCCATCCCCTACAACGCCGCCGTGATGGTGCGCAAGGGCGTCAACGTCTCGCTGAACTCCGACTCGGACGAGCGCGCGCGCCGCCTCAACGTCGAGGCCGCGAAGATGATGCGCTACGGCGGGCTCTCGGAGGAGGAGGCTCTGAAGCTCATCACGTGGAACCCGGCGTGGCAGCTCGGCGTCGAGTCGCGCGTCGGCTCCATCGAGGTCGGGAAGGACGCCGACTTCGCCGTCTGGAGCGCGCACCCGCTCTCGGTCTACGCGCGCGTCGAGCAGACCTACGTGGACGGCGAGCTCGTCTTCGACCGCCAGGCCGACCTCGCGCGGCGGCCGCAGCTCGAACAGGAGCGCCGGCAGCTCGAACAGTCCGAGGCCAACCGCGCGCCCGCCGAGGGCGGCACGCCGCCGCGCGCGCCCTCGGCCATCCGCCGCGCCTACACGCATGACGACGACACGCACGACGAGGAGGACGAACAGCGATGAAGACCAACGCGCGCCGTGCGGGCTTGAAAGACTTTCGCCCCGTCGTCGCCCTCTTCGTCCTTCTCTCGGCCGCGCTCGGCGCGCTGCCTTCCGCCCGCGTGGCCTCGGCGCAGGACACCGTGACGCCCGACACGCGGCTCGAAGCGGCGGGCGTCTACGTGATCCGCAACGCGCGCGTCGTCACCGTCAGCGGGCCTGAGATTGAGAACGGCGCGGTCGTCATCAGCGGGGGTAAGATCGCCGCCGTCGGCGCGACGGTTAACGCCCCGGCCGGCGCCCGCGAGATAGACGCGCGGGGGCTGACCGTCTACCCCGGCATGATGGACGCGGGCACGAGCATGGGGCTGGTCGAGGTCGCGTCGGGCGCGCCCGGCACCGTGGACACGAGCGAGCTGGGCGACATGAACCCGAACGCGGCCGCGCTGTGGGGCGTCAACCCGCACAGCGCGCACATAGACGTGACGCGCGTCGCGGGCGTGACCAGCGTGGTCTCGCTCCCCTCTGGAGGGACGATCTCGGGGCAGGCCGCGCTCATCAATCTCATAGGCACCTCGCAGCGCGAGATGGCCGTCGTCCCGCAGGCCGCGCTCGTCATAGACTTCCCGCGACTCGGCGGCGGAGGGGGCGGCGGCTTCCAGCCCGCGCCGGCCATCACGCCCGACGCCGTCACGGCGCGTGACCGCCGCGTCGAGGAGATGCGCCGCCTCCTGCGCGAGGCCGAGGCTTACGGCCGCGCGCACGACGCCTACGCGCGCGACCCGAAGGCGGTGCCGCGCCCCGAGACCGACCTGCGCCTCGCCGCCCTCGTCCCTTACGCGCGCGGCGAGCGGCCCGTCATCCTGCGCGCCGACCGCGAGCGCGACATCCGCAACGCCGTCCTCTTCGCGCTGGAGATGAAACTGCGGCCCGTCATCCTCGGCGGCAGCGACGCCTGGAAGGTGGCGCGGCTCCTCAAGGAGCGCGACGTGCCGGTCATCCTCGACTCAGTCCTGAACCTGCCGCTGCGGGAGGACGACCCTTACGACACGCTCTTCGAGGGCGCGGCGAAGTTGCAGGCCGCGGGCGTGCGCTTCGCCATCTCGACGGGCGACTCGGGCGCGCACGTCCGCGACCTCCCGTTCCACGCCGGGATGGCCGCGGCCTTCGGCCTGCCCCGCGCGGAGGCGCTCCGTGCCGTCACGCTCTACCCGGCCGAGATCATGGGCGTCTCGGACCGGCTCGGCTCCGTCGAGGTCGGCAAGATCGCCAACCTCGTCGTCACCGACGGCGACCTGCTCGAAGCGCGCACCAACGTCCGCCACGTCTTCATCGCGGGCCGCCCCGTCCCGCTCGTCAGCCGCCACACGGTGCTCTACGAGCAGTTCAAGGACAGGCCGTAGGAACAGTAGACAGTAGTCAGTAGACAGTAGACAGTAGTAAAAAGTATTCGCCGGCGAGCGTTAAGGATTTACCCTTCAACGCTCGCCGGCGAATGTTCTTCTACTGGCTACTGGCTACTGTCTACTGTCTACTGCTTCGGGTGATCGAGCGTCGCCTGCCTGACGAGGTCGGCGCGGCGGCGCAGGTCGGCGGCCTGGTCGAGCAGCGCCTCGGCCTGGCCGTTCTGCCGGCCCTCGCCGAGGTGTTCGGCGAGGTGGCGCAAAAGCATCTCGGCCTCTTCGAGCGTGCGGATGCTGTTCCAGAGCGAGTCCTCGACGTTCTCGGTGACGCCGGCCAGGAGGCTGTCGGCCGTGTAGGCGTGGCCGGTGTGGCAGCGGAAGCGCATCGGCCCCCCGGCCTTCAGGCGCAGCAGAACCCCGTGGCAGTCCGGGCAGGCGTAGGACGAGGGCTCGCCCAGCTCCAGCAGGCCGGCCCCGACCGCGTTGTCCTCCAGCGCGATTTTGACTTCGATGTCGAGTTCGTCACTCACCGGGTAACTCCTTTCCTCGGCCGGCTCGGCGGCGAGCCTCGCCAGCAGCGGCGCGACCTCTACGAGCGGGACGCAGTAGTCAACCCTCACGTGGGTCACGGCGCTGAGCGGCATCGAGGGCACGAGCGCGTCGGAAGGGTCCTGGACGACGGCCGTGCCGCCGCGCTGCTTGATGGCGAGCAGCCCGGTCGTCCCGTCGTCGAGGCCGCCCGTGAGCACCACGCCGACGACGCGCGTCCCGTAGGAGCGCGCCGCCGAGCGGAACAAAGGGTCTACGGCCGGGCGGAAGCGGTTCTCCTTCGGGCCGCGGGTGACGCGCATCAACTGGTTCGGCTCAAGCACGAGGTGGTGGTCGGGCGGGGCGACGTAGATGTGGCCGCGCTCGAAGCGTTCGCCGTCGCGCGGGTGGCGGGCCGGCAGGTCGCCGGCCCTCTCCAGAATCATCGGCAGCACGCTCGGCGCGTCGGGCGCGGAGTGCTGGACGACGAAGACGGCGGCGGGCAGGTCGCGGGGCAGCACGGCCGCCAGCGCGCGCAGCGCCTCGATGCCGCCGGCCGAGGCCCCGATGACGATGATGTCTTTTCCGGCCATGTGATGCTCCGGCCCCTGGAGGCGGCGGCGTGTCGGACGGGTGAAGGGGTTTTGCTGCGCCACCACTTATACCACACTTCCCCTTCCGAGGCGCGGCGGCCGGAGCAGGCCGGGTTGGGCCGGCCTTCTGTACGAGGCGCGGCCCGGTGTCTTATACTCGTGGCCGAAAGACGGCCTCCCGTTTCACGTTCCCCTCTCAAGGCGCGAGTCGGCGCCGCGGGCCGCCCCGGCGTGGCAGAGAATTTTCTATGAGCAGCAAGACCCCGAAGGGCGGCGACGGCGACGGGCACAAGCGGCCTGCGCGGAAGAGCGCGCCCGCCAAGAGCGGCCACGACTTCATCGTCGTCGGCCTCGGCGCGTCGGCCGGAGGCATCACCGCGCTCGAACGCTTCTTCTCCGCGACGCCGCCCGACCCCGGCATGGCCTTCGTCGTCATCCTCCACCTCTCGGCCGAGCACGAGAGCAACCTCGCCGCGATGCTCCAGCGGCAGACGACGCTGCCGGTCGTGCAGGTGACGGAGGCCGTCCGCGTCGAGCGCAACCGCGTCTACGTCATCCCGCCGGCCAAGCACCTCCGGATGGTGGACGGCCGGATCACGCTCGCCGAGCCGGAGAAGCAGGACGGCCGCAGCGTCCCCATAGACCTCTTCTTCCGCACGCTCGGCGAGTCCTACCGCGAGCACGCCATCGGCGTGGTGCTCTCGGGGACGGGCACCGACGGCACGCTCGGCCTGCGCCGCATCAAGGAGCAGGGCGGCGTCTCGATGGCGCAGGACCCGCGCGAGGCCGAATACGACGGGATGCCGCGCTCGGCCATCTCCGACGGGATGGTGGACTTCGTCCTGCCCGTCGGGGCGATGCCCGGGAAGCTCGTCGACATCCGGCAGGCTTCGGAGATGATCCGCCTCCCGCCCGAGGGCGACGAGCCGCCGCAGGGGGCCGAGCTCACCGCGCTGCGCGACATCCTCGCGGCCCTGCGCGCGCGCACCGGCCACGACTTCAGCAACTACAAGCAGTCCACCGTCCTGCGCCGCGTCACACGGAGGATGCAGGTCAACCAGGTGAGCACGCTCCGCGGCTACCTCCACCGCCTGCGCCAGCAACCGGACGAGTTGCAGGAGTTGCAGCAGGACTTGCTCATCTCCGTCACCAACTTCTTCCGCGACGCCGGGGCCTTCCAGTTGCTCCAGCGCCAGGTCGTCCCGCGCCTCTTCGAGGGCAAGGACGACTCCGACCAGGTGCGCGTCTGGGCGACGGGCTGCGCCACGGGCGAGGAGGCGTACTCGCTCGCCATCCTGCTCGCGGAGTACGCCGAGCAGCTCGACCGCCCGCCCTCGATCCAGATTTTCGCCACCGACATAGACGACGAGGCCATCACGCACGCGCGCGAGGGCCTCTACCCCGACACTATCGCCGCCGACGTCACCCCCGAGCGGCTCCAGCGCTACTTCGACCGGGAGAACCACCACTACCGCGTCAAGAAGGCGATCCGCGAGATGGTGCTCTTCGCCCCGCACAACATCCTGCGCGACCCGCCCTTCTCGCGCCTCGACGTGGTGAGCTGCCGCAACCTCCTCATCTACCTCAACCGCGACACGCAAGACCGCGTGCTGGAAATCTTCCACTTCGCGCTCCGCCCCGGCGGCTTCCTCTTCCTCGGCTCGTCGGAGTCGGCCGACACCTTGCCCGAACTCTTCTCGCCCGTAGACAAGAAGCTGCGCGTCTTCCGCCGCTCAGCCGTGGCCCCGGCCGTCCGCGCCATCCCGGTCATGCCCGTGCCGGGCCGATGGGAGCCGCGCCAGCCCCCGCCGCCCTCTGCCCGCCAGCGCTCCTACAGCTACCCGGAGCTGCACCAGACGCTCGTCGAGCAGTTCGCCCCGCCGAGCGTGCTGGTCAACGAAGCCTACGACGTGGTGCACGTCTCGGAGCGGGCCGGGCGCTATCTGCAAATGGCGGGCGGCGAGCCGACGCGCAGCCTCCTCCACCTTCTGCACCCAGACCTCCGGCTCGACGTGCGCGCCGCCCTCTACGCCGCCTCGAAGGAGAGGCGCGAGACCGCCACCCGGCCCGTCCCCCTCGAAGGCGGGCGCGAGGTGCGGGTCATCGTCCGCCCCGTGTCTCGGGCCGACATTCACGCCGCCTTCCTGCTCGTCATCTTCGACGAGGGCGAGGCGGCGCGACCGCCGAACCCCGGTCGGGCCGCCGCCCAGGAGGCCCCCGCAGACGCCGGGGCCGGGGAGGTCGTGCGCCGCCTCGAAGCCGAGTTGCAGCAGACGCGCGACATCCTGCGCTCGACCATCGAGCAGTACGAGACCTCGACCGAGGAGCTGAAGGCTTCGAACGAGGAGTTGCAGGCCATCAACGAGGAGCTGCGCTCGACGACCGAGGAGCTGGAGACCTCGAAGGAAGAGTTGCAGTCCCTGAACGAGGAGTTGCAGACGGTCAACTACCAGCTAAAGGATAAGGTCGAGGAGGTGACGCGCGTCAACGACGACCTCCAGAACCTCCTGGCCTCGACCCAGATCGGCACCGTCTTCCTCGACCGCCAGCTCCGCATCACGCGCTTCACGCCCGCGCTCGCCGAAATCTTCAACGTGCTGCCCGCGGACGTCGGCCGCCCGCTCGCCCACATCACGCACAGCCTCGACTACGACGAGATGGCGGGCGAAGCCGAGCGCGTGCTCCAGACGCTCGTCCCCGTAGAGCGCGAGGTGCAGAGCGCCGCCGGCCTCTGGTACAGCGCGCGCATCCTGCCCTACCGCACCAACGACGACCGCATCCAGGGCGTCGTCGTCACCTTCGTCGACATCACCGACCGCAAGCGGGCCGAGGAGCGCCTGCGCGAATCGGAGGAGCAGTTCCGGCGCGCGGTCGAGGACGCGCCGATCCCAGTCATCATGCAGGCCGAGGACGGCGAGGTGCTCCAGATCAGCCGCACCTGGACGGAGCTGACCGGCTACGCGCTCGCGGACGTGCCGACCTTCGACGCCTGGCTCACCCGCGCCTACGGCGAGGGGGCCGACGCCGTGCGCCGGCACGTGCGCGACCTGTTCGGGGGCGACCGGCGCGCGCTCGACGTGGAGTTCCCCATCCGCACGCGCGACGGCTCGACGAGGCACTGGAGCTTCAGCGCCTCCTCGCCGGGTGCTCTCGGCGACGGCCGCCGCTTCATCGTCGGCATGGCCGTCGACGTCACCGAGCGCAGGCGGGCCGAGGAGGAGGGGCACGCGGCCGACGAGCGGCTGCTCCCCGTCATCAACAGCATCGAGGACTACGCCGTCTTCACCCTCGACCTCGAAGGCCGCATCACGCGCTGGAACACCGGGGCCGAGAACGTCTTCGGCTTCACCGCCCGTGAGGCGGTCGGCCAGCACACGGGCATCATCTTCACGCCCGAAGACCGCGAGGCCGGCGGTGACGCGGCCGAGATGCGCACGGCCCTGGCCGAGGGCTGCGCCGAGGACGAGCGCTGGCACGTGCGCAAGGACGGCTCGCGCTTCTACGCCTCGGGCGTGCTCCGGCCGCTCGTCGAGGGCGGCGAGGCGACCGGCTTCGTCAAGGTCGCGCGCGACCTCACCGAGCGCGAGCAGCACGACCGCGAGCGGGCCGAGCTGACCACGCAGCTCGAAGTCGAGCGCGGGTCGCTCGAACGGCGCGTCGAGGAGCGCACCAGCGCGCTCTTCGCGGAGGTGGCCGAGCGCCGCGCCGCCGAGGAGCGGATCAAGGAGCTGGTCTCGCGCATCGTCGAGACGCAGGAGCAGGAGCGCCGCCGCATCTCGCGCGACCTCCACGACATCCTCGGCCAGCAGCTCACCGCCCTCCGGCTCAACCTCGAAGCCATCAAGGAGGGCTGCGTCGAGATGGACGCCTCGCTGCTCGTCCAGGTCGAGCAGGCGCAGGCCGTCGCCGGCCGCCTCGACTCCGAGGTGGACTTCATGGCCTGGGAGCTGAGGCCCGCCGCGCTCGACGAGGTGGGGCTGGCCGCCGCGCTCGAAAACTTCGTCCACGAGTGGTCGGAGCACTTCCGGACAGCGGCCGACTACCACTCGGCCGGCCTCTCCAAGCGCCGCCTCGCGCCCGACCTGGAGACGAACCTCTACCGCATCGCGCAGGAGGCGCTCAACAACGTCGCCAAGCACGCCGGGGCTAAGCGCGTCGGCGTCATCCTCGAACGCCGCGACAACCACATCGCCCTCATCGTCGAGGACGACGGCCGCGGCTTCGACCCGGCCGAGGAGATGGAGGGCGACAGGGGGATGGGCCTCGTCAACATGAGGGAGCGCGCGTCGCTCGCCGGCGGCCAGCTCGAAATCGAGAGCGCGCCGGGCGAGGGCACGACCGTCTTCGCCCGCGTTCCCGCCCGCTTCGCCGAGAGGAGGTGAGGGGCCGAGATGCCGAAGCAGACGCAGCAGACGGCGGCCCCGCGCGTGCGCGTGCTCCTCGCCGAGGATCACGGGATGGTGCGCGAGGGGTTGAAGGCGCTCGTCAACGCGCAGCCCGACATGGAGGTCGTCGGCGAGGCGGCCGACGGGCGCGAGGCCGTCCGGCTCGCGCGGGAGCTTGGGCCCGACGTGGTGGTGATGGACATCTCGATGCCGGGCCTCAACGGTCTGAAGGCGACGGAACTCGTCAAGCAGACCTGCCCGCGTGTGCGCATCCTGACTCTGACGCGCCACACCGACGCCGGCTTCATCCAGCAGCTCTTCGCCGCCGGGGCGGCCGGCTACGTCCTCAAGCAGTCGGCCTCCTCCGAGCTGGTGCGCGCCATCCGCGCCGTCGCCGCGGGCGGCAACTTCCTCGACCCGCAGATCACGAGCAAGGTCATCGGCGGCTACATCAGCCAGCGGGCCCGCGTCGGCGACGACGCGCAGGGCGAGCTCTCCGAGCGCGAGTCCGAGGTGCTGCGCCTGATCGCCTGGGGCCACTCGAACAAGGAGGTCGCCGCCCGCCTCCAGATCAGCGTCAAGACGGTCGAGGCCCACAAGGCCAACACCATGAAAAAACTGGGCCTCACCAGCCGCATAGACATCGTCCGCTACGCCCTCCTCCAGGGCTGGCTGCAAGATACTTAATTAAGAATTACATTAAGCGGCTGTTCGGGGAGTCCCGGAGGGACTGCCGGGAATAGCCCAGCGAT
>DASZKF010000493.1:0-7358 GCA_035947355.1 Pyrinomonadaceae bacterium
ACGAGATTGCCGGCGGCCCAGCTTGGCTCCGGCGTTAGGGCGAAACTCGCTTATACTCCCCGCGGAAACGCGGCCCCCGCGTCGCGCCTCCGTCGAATGAACGCTCGCTGACCCACCGCCCGGTAGCACATCCATCACGCCTCTCTAAGCTGCCGGAGTGACACCCGCCCGCTGACCCGCCCCGCACACCCGCCGACCTACGGTCTTGCACTCTCGGCCGCGGCCGACCGCTCTCGGGGCGGCTCCGATTGTCCGGACGGAACAACCGGCCCGTCAAAACCGCCCCTCAAACAGGTCGAGGTATGTCCCGCCGGCTCGCGGCGCGCCGGTCTAATCCGGTCGGTGCTATTTACAAAGTGCTGACGCGCGCGTACTCTTGTAGACAGGCGTGCGGCCTCCCACCGCCGGCGCGTCCGGGCCTCAACCTTTATGAATGTCAAAATCCTCATCGTCGAAGATGACGAACGTCTGCGGGAAGTGTTGCTGGAGGCGGCGGCGATGGAGGGCTATGAGGCGCAGGCCGTCTCTAGCGCCGAAGCCGCCGTCGAGCTTTTGCGGCGGGAGCCGTTCGACATCCTCGTCACCGACGTGGCCCTGCCCGGGATGTCGGGCCTCGACCTCCTGCGCCACTGCCCGCAACTGCGGCCCGGCATCCTGCCCATCGTCATCACCGCCTACGGCACGGTCGACGTCGCCGTCGAAGCCATGAAGCGCGGCGCGGCCGACTTCCTCACCAAGCCCTTCGAGTTGGACGGGCTGCTGGGCACCATCCGCGTCGCCGCCGAGAGGGCGGTGCGGACGCGCGCCTCGGCCCAGGGATTGACGGGCGGCGAGTTCGCCGTCGGGCCGGGGAAATTGATCGTCGCCGCGCCCGCCATGCGGGAGTTGCTCGAGCAGGTGCGCGCCGTCGCGCCCTTCCAGACGACCGTGCTCGTCACGGGCGAGACGGGGACGGGTAAGGAGATGATCGCGCGCGCCATCCACCAGCTCAGCCCGCGCGCGGGCAAGGCCCTGGTCGCGCTCAACTGCGCCGCCGTGCCCGAGCAGTTGCTCGAGGACGAGCTGTTCGGGCACGTGAAGGGCGCGTTCACCGGCGCGCAGGGCGGGCGCGAGGGGCGCTTCGAGCAGGCCGACGGCGGCACGCTCTTCCTCGACGAGGTGGGCGACATGAGTCTGCCGCTCCAGGCCAAGCTGCTGCGCGTCTTGCAGGAGCGCGAGTTCGAGCGGCTCGGCTCGTCGCGCACCGTCAAGGTAGACGTGCGGGTGGTGGCCGCGACCAGCGCCGACCTCCGCAGGCGCATCGAGGAGGGCACGTTCCGCCCCGACCTCTATTACCGCCTCAACGTCGTGCACCTGCACCTGCCCCCCTTGCGCGAGCGGCGCGAAGACATTCGGCCCCTCGCCCTCCACCTGCTGGAGAAGTTCTGCACCAACACCGGCCTGCCCCCGAAGGAGATCAGGGGCGACGCCTGGGCGGCGCTGCACGGCTACGGCTGGCCCGGCAACGTGCGGCAGTTGCAGAACGTCGTGGAGCGCGCCGCGGCCCTCACCGGCGCGGCCGCGGAGATTCGCCTCCAGGACCTGCCCGAGGAGGTGCGGGCCGGGGCGCCCGCGCAGACGCCGGCCCCGCCCGCCGCCCCGGTCGCCGCGCATCAACTCCCCGACGAGGGCCTCGACTTCGACGCCGTGGTCTCGGAAGTGGAGCGCGACCTGCTTTTGCAGGCACTCGACAGGGCCGGGGGCAATAAGATGCGCGCCGCCCAGCTCCTGAACATGAAGCGCACCACCTTCGTCGAGAAGCTGAAGCGCTTGCAGGTGGAAGCCGGGCCGGAGTCGCCCGGGGCGGGAGCGGGCGAATGAGTCGCTGCCGCCGAAGGGCTCGACGCGCCGTCAAAATTTTGACGCCCGGCCGCGGCCGGCGTCGGTTTCACGACATCTGCCCGGCCCCTCAAGCAGCAGCCGCCTGCCCGGCCCCCGGAAATCCTCACGGAAACGAAATCTGACAGAGTTTTGTGTCCGCATCCGTCGCTGCACGGGAGTTGCAGGGCACGGCCGCGCCCCACACTCCCGTGGGCCTTTGACGGTCCGCCCCCGACCGGACATGGAGCTCAACAGATGCGGATCAAACATCCCCCGATGACGAAAACTTTCCTGTGCCTCGCGTTACTGCTGGCGTCGTGCGTCGGCCTGGTCATTCCGCCCGCCGCCGTCGCCCGCCATGACGCCGGCGCGAAAATCTCCCCCGACTTGCTGTCCTACATGTCCCAGGCGCGGGCTGACTCCGCCACGGAGCGGAGCGCCTCCGCCCAGGAGTGGAGCGCCCCCGACCCGGCCGGGCAAGTCAGGCTCATCGTCCAGTCAGAGGGCGAGCTGAGCGACGGCGTCGAAGACATGATCGCCTCGTCCGGGGGCAGCAAGGGCCGCCGCTTCGGCAGCTTTCAGGCGACCGAGGTGGAGCTGCCCGCCGACGCCATCGGCGAGCTGGCGGAGTTCCCGGAGGTCAGGTACGTCTCGCCCGACCGCCCGACCCGCGCGTTCGGCCACGTCTCGCTGACGACCGGGGCGGACGCCGTGCGCTCGCAGACGGCCCCCGGAGGGGGCGCTTACACGCTCGACGGCGCTGGCGTCGGCATCGCCGTCCTCGACTCGTCGGTCTCCGGCTCCCACGCCTCCTTCCGCGACCAGAACGGCAACAGCCGCGTCGTCGCCGACGTGGACTTCACGGGCCTGGGCGTCCCGGCCGACGACCCCTCCGGGCACGGCACGCACGTCGCCTCGCTCGCCGCCGGCAACGCCGCCGTGAACGGCGGCTCCTACACCGGCATCGCGCCCGGCGCGCACATCATCAACCTGCGCGTGCTCGATGCGCAGGGCGTGGGCACGACCTCCGGGGTGTTGAGCGCGCTCTCGTGGGTGATGAACCACCGCCAGCAGTACAACATCCGCGTGGTCAACCTGAGCCTGGGGGCGGCGACGGCCGACTCGTACCGCAACGACCCGCTCTGCCTCGCGGTGCGCGGGCTGGTGGACGCCGGCGTGGTCGTCGTCGCCGCGGTCGGCAACGCCGGGAAGGACGCTTCGGGGCAGAAGGTCTACGGCCTCGTCCACTCGCCGGGCATCGAGCCGTCGGCCGTCACGGTCGGCGCGACGAACACCTTCGCCACCGACGCGCGCGCCGACGACGGCGTCGCCACCTACTCTTCGCGCGGGCCGACCCGCAGCTTCTGGACGGACTCGGGCGGCGTCGTCCACCACGACAACCTCGTCAAGCCCGACCTCGTCGCGCCCGGCAACAAACTCGTCGCCGCCCAGTCCAAACAGAACGCCCTCGTCACGGCGCACCCGGAGCTTGCGGCCTACTCCGACGGCGACGACGACCACGCGATGATGCGGCTGAGCGGCACCTCGATGGCCGCGCCCCTGGTGAGCGGGGCGGCGGCCCTGCTGCTGCAAGTCAACCCGAACCTGACGCCGAACATGGTGAAGGCCCTGCTGATGTACACGGCGCAGCCGCTCGCCGGCTTCAACCAGTTCGAGCAGGGCGCGGGGCAGTTGAACCTGGAAGGTGCCGTCCGCCTCGCCTCCCTCATCCGCGCGGACTTCCCGAGCGGCCTCGCGCTCGGCGACACGCTGCTGACGGGGAGCGCGCCGACACACTCCACGACCGTCGCCGGCTCGCAGTTCCCCTGGTCGGGCGGCCTCATCGCGGGACACACCTTCCTGAAAGGCCCCGAACTGATCACGCTCTACCAGAATGCGTACGGCCTCGGGGTCATCCTCAGCGACGGCATCCTCGCCAGTGACGGCATCCTGGCGAGCGACGGGACGATGTACACGGACGGCATCCTGGCCTCCGACTCGATACTGACGAGCGACGGCGAGCCGCTCGGCGGCGGGGACTTCTTCCTCGGCACGGGCATCCTCGCCTCGGACGGCATCCTCGCCTCGGACGGCATCCTTGCCTCCGACGGCATCCTGGCGAGCGACGGCATCCTCGCCTCTGACGACACGCTGACGCACGACGCGCTCTGGTGCGGCGACTGAAGCTCTTTCCGGCGCGGCCGCCGTGGCCGCGTCAGGGCGGTGGGTAATCTCATGGTGATGCTCGGAGAGATGAAGGTGCGGGCGGCGGAGGCCGACGCGGTAGAGTGGTTCATGACGCTGGCGGCGCTGGCGGGCGGGGCGGCGTGCCTCGCCTCACTCCAGCGGCTCCAGTGGGCGCAGTTGGATTGGGGCTTCGCCGTGCTGGCCGCGATCTCCGTCGGCGTCGGCGCGCGCGCCGTCGTCAAGATTCCCCGCGTCAAGGGCGAGGTGACGGTCTCCGACGCCTTCATCTTCCTAACGATGATGCTCTACGACGGCGAGGCCGCCGTCCTCCTCGCCTTCGTCGAGGGCTTCTGCTCCTCGCTGCGCATCACGAAGCGGTGGCTGACGGTCTTCTTCAACGCGGGCATCATGGGCTGCTCGACGTTCGCCACGGTCTGGGTCGGGCGCGCCTTCTTCGGCCACATCCCCGACGCCGTCACGCAGGAGTTCACGGCGCACAGCGTCAGCTTCCTCTGCGCCGCGGCGCTCACGCAGTACGCGTCGAACTCGGCGCTGGCGGCGGTGCGCGAGGCGCTCAGGGACGGCAAGCCCGTGTGGGAGACGTGGAAGCGCTCCTACCTCTGGATTTCGATCACGACGCTGTCGGGCGCGTCGGCCGCGATGGTCATCGCCCGCCTCGTCAACGCCACCGGCTTCTACTCCGTCATCCTCATCCTGCCCATCGTCGCCATCGTCTTCTTCACCTACCAGACCTACCTGAAGAACGTCGAGTCGGCCGAGGCCCAGGCCGAGCAGGCCCGCCTTCACGTCAAGGAGCTGTCGCGCTACGTCGAGGAGCAGGAGCGCATCCGCGTGCAGTTCTCGCAGGTCGAGAAGCTGTCGGCCGTCGGCTCGCTCGCCTCGGGCGTGGCGCACGACTTCAACAACTGCCTCGCGGCCATCTGCGGCCGGGCCGAGCTGATGCTCAAGTACACCTCCGACCCGAAGATGCGGCGGGGGCTGGAGCTGATCGTCACGTCGGCCCGCGACGGCGCGAAGACCGTCAAGCGCATCCAGGACTTCGCCCGCCAGCGGCAGGATCGCGACTTCGCCTCGGTCTCGGTGGATCAACTCCTGCTCGACGTCAGCGAGATCACCCGGCCGCGCTGGAAGGACAGCGCCGCGGCGGGCGGCGTCCACATCAGCCTGGCGGTCTCGAACCGCTCGGGCGCGCACGTCCTCGGCGACGAGTCGGAGCTGCGCGACGTGCTCGTCAACATGATCTTCAACGCCGTGGACGCGATGCCGGGGGGCGGTCACCTCGCGCTCGGGGCCGAGCGGCGTGACGGCAAGGTGGTCATCACGGTTGAGGACACCGGCAGCGGGATGGGCTCCGAAGTCCGCTCGCGCGTCTTCGACCCCTTCTTCACGACGAAGGGCGTCGAGGGGATGGGCCTCGGCCTCTCGGTGAGCTACGGCATCATCCGCCGGCACGGCGGCACGATCAAGGTCGAGTCGGAGGTCGGGCGGGGCTCCACCTTCCGGGTGATCCTCCCGCTCGCGGAGTGTGCCGGACAGGCGGCCGCCGCCGGGGGTGAGTGCGCCTCCCCGGCGAGGGATCAGAGGTGCAGGATGATTAAAATACTCGTGGTGGACGACGAGGAGCCGGTGCGCGAGCTGCTGTGCGACATCCTCGAAGAGGAGGGGGCCGAGGTCACGCTCGCCGCCAACGGCGCGGAGGCGCTGGCGCGGTTCGAGCCGGGCAAGTTCGACGCCGTGCTCACCGACCTCGGGATGCCCGGCATGAACGGTTGGGAGCTGCTGCGCCTCATCAGCGAGCGCGACCGGCAGGTCCCGCTCGCCGTCATCACCGGCTGGGGCGAACTCGTCAGCACGCACGAAGAGAAGGCGGCGCGCGTCGAGTGGGTGCTGACCAAGCCGTTCTCGATGTCGCAGATCTGCGAGATCGCGCAGGAGATCGCCCGCCGCAGGAAGAGCCGGGAGGACGGCTCGCAGCTCACGCTCGTCGCCTGACGCAGATTC
Organism: Pyrinomonadaceae bacterium; assembly: GCA_035947355.1. Lineage (GTDB taxonomy): Bacteria > Acidobacteriota > Blastocatellia > Pyrinomonadales > Pyrinomonadaceae > QHXN01. The sequence continues at coordinate 6,070 of DASZKF010000493.1, forward strand.
CGCGCACCTCCGAAGAGACCCGCCTCTTAATGTTCGGAGAACTTGTGCGCAAACTTCTGGCAGCTTTAACCGCGCCGCCTGTCAATTACCGTCGGGTGTACGGTGCGGCCGTTCTCAACACAGAGGCACAGAGTTCCCACAGAGGGCACAGAGAAGACAATTTCTCTGTGCCCTCTGTGCTTGCTCTGTGCCTCTGTGTGAACCTCGCCTCACCATATACTCAACGGTAATGCGTTCGCCGGCCGCGCTGTCAAGAACCTGACGCCGCGCCGCAGGCCGTCAAGATTCGGACAGTCAGGCAGTCCGGGGGGACTGAAAGTTGAGCCGCCGGCCGACGAAACGCCCGTACTTCACCGCCCGTCACGCGTGCCCCTGAGTGGAACGGTTCTCGCATTCAGCCGGCGGGGCCGCCGGGACTTCCTCCCGAACCGAAGACACGAAGCTGTCGGGCCGCCGGAAGAATCGTCTCATGTACTCCATCACCTACCCATGCCGAGTTGCTGTCTTCGTCGTGCTTGCGGCGCTGCCACTGCGCGCGCAGCATGCCGGCGGGACGGTGACCGTGACCGGGCGGGTCAGCGCCGTCGCCGCCGTCTCGGCCGGGTCGGCCGCGCGGGTCGTGGAAGGCGACGCGCGGGTCTCGGCGCGCACCGACGGGGCGCGCGGCCTCGTCGTTTCAGTCTCCGGCACCCGCGGCGGCGAGACCCGGCTGGAACTCCCGATTCAGCTCCGCTCGAACGTCGGCTTCGCCTTGACCGCTTCGTGCGTGACGGGCGGGGCGGCGCTCTCCGCCCTGTCCGTCGAGGTAAGCGACGCAGGCGAGTTCGTCCACCCGGGGGCCGCCGGGCGGGTGGTAATCACCTCCGCGTTTGACGGCCGCCCGGGTGCGCGCCCCGCGTCGGGCGTCGGGCCGGATTTATCGTCCCCCGTCACGATCTTAACCGGGCCTCCCATTTCGATGAGCGGGACGCTGGATTCACCGAACAACATGATCGAGGTCGTGCTGCGGGTGGTCTTCGCCGCGCCCCCCGGCACGCGGGGCTGGCACGCGGAACTGAGCTTTTCGGCCACGCCGCACGTCGGAACGGGACGGCCCACACCATCCGGCCACGGGGCCGGCAAGCGGGAGTGACTCACGGATGAGCTTTAAGATCATGGTGGTGGACGACGAGCCGGCCAACCTCCGGCTCCTCGAGCGCCTCTTCCGGCGCGACTACCAGGTGCTCGCCGCCTCGTCGGGCGACGAGGCGCTCCGCCTCCTGCAACAGCACGACGTGGCGCTCTTGATC
>DASZKF010000494.1:0-9245 GCA_035947355.1 Pyrinomonadaceae bacterium
AGGGAGCAGAAGGAGCAGCAGGAGAAGGTCGAGGCCACGGACAAGTGGCTGGCCGTCTTCTCGCCGGTCAGGTCTTCGGTGCGCTTCGCCTTCATCGGCGCCTACTTCTTCGCGCTCCAACTCCTGTTCCGCCGCTACGTCCGCCGCGACCTGCGCGCCAGCGCCTACGTCGCCGTCTCCCTGCGCATCATCCTCGCCATGCTCGGAATCTGGGTGATCGGGGCGGTCCTGGAGATGGTGCCGCCGGACTGGGGCGTGGGCGACCGGGACAGCCCGCAGTTCGTCAACACCTTGCTCGTCATGGGCTTCGTCGTCGGCGTCTTCCCGCGCGTCGTCTGGCAGGTGGTGCAGGCCGGGCTCAAGAAGCGGCTCGGCGGGTGGATCGCGCCCAACATGGAGACGCAACTGCCGATCAGCGACCTCGACGGCCTCACCGTCTGGCACGAGGCGCGCTTCGAGGAGGAGGACATCGAGAACGTGCCGAACATGGCGACGGCCGACATCGTCGACATGATGATCAACACGAGGTTCCCGCCCGACCGCATCATAGACTGGGTGGATCAGGCCATCCTCTACACGCACCTCGGCCACGAGGACGACAAGGACAAGTCGCGGCGCGCCCTGCTGCGCGCCCACGGCATCCGCACGGCCAGCGCGCTCGTCGAGGCTTACAACCGGAGCGTCGCGCACGGCGACCGCGACCTCTTCGAGAAGATACTCCCCGGCGAGGGGCGCTCCCCGATGCGCTCGCTCGTGGACGCCGTCGGCACCAACCCGAACCTCAAGCTCATCCAGACCTGGCGCGGTCTTCTGCCGCATAGCCACGAAGAGGCCGGCGGGCCGCAGGGCGAGGGCGCGCGCGGCGGCCGCGACGCGGGCGAGCCTGCCACCCCGCCCAGCCCGCCCGAGGAAGTCATCGCCACCGCGCTGGCCCCGCAGCCGCAGCCGAGCAACGGCCACTGAGCCGAGCGACGCGCCACGAAGAGAGAGGGCCGAGTCCGTCCGCAGGACTCGGCCCTCTCGGCTTCCGCGTGCGGCGCGCGGCTCAGGACAGTCTCGACTTGACGACCTCGCTCACCGTGCGCCCGTCGGCCGACCGGCCGGCGAGGCGGGCCTGCGCGGCCTTCATCACCGCGCCCATCTGCTTCACGGACGAGGCGCCCGTCTCGGCGATCGCCTCCTCGACGGCCTGCTCGATTTCCTCGCGCGTGGCCGCCCGCGGCAGGTACTCCTCGATGACGGCGATCTCGGCCCGCTCCTTCTCGGCCAGCTCGGCCCGCCCCGCCCGCTCGTACTGCTCGACCGAGTCGCGCCGCTGCTTGACGAGCGACTGCAAAGCCCTCGTCAGCTCCTCCTCGGTCAGCTCGCCGCCCTTCTCGATCTCGCGGTTCTGGACGGCGGCCTTGACCATCCTCAGCGTCGAGGTGCGCGCCGCGTCCTTCGCCTTCATCGCCGCCGTCATGTCGCCCGTGATGCGCTGCTTCAGACTCATGGCGGGAATTATAAAGCCGTGAACCTTGAATCGGAAAAGGCAGTTGTCAGTTATCAGTTCTGTCTTTACTGACAACTGAGAACTGATAACTGAGAACTACGATTCACGATTCACGGCTTTTACCTATCTCGACGCGCGCTTTCTCCCTACCGCCTCGCGCAGGTCTTCGATGGAGGTCGCGGGGCCGTGGACGGCGGCGACGCGCTTCACGTCGAGGTTGAGGCGCGACAGGGCTTCGAGGAAGTGGACGGTCGTGTCGTTGACGGTCGAGGGCATCCACTTGCCGCTGTTGGGGAGGTTGACGAGGTCGCCCTGGAAGACCAGCTTCTCCTTCGGCAGGTAGGCGACGAGCATCTCGCGCGCGTGCGGGCCGGGGCCGATGTCTATGACCTCGACCGTCTGCTTGCCGTCGGTAAACACCCGCTTGCCGCCGCGCACGAACTCGAAGACGGGCTTCTTCCGCGCGCGCGTCTGGTCGTCGGGCGCGACGGTGAAGGTCGCGGCGGCCATCCGCTCGAAGTACTGCCGGTTGGCGGGCGTGGTGACGATGGCCGCGCCCTCGGCGACGTAGGAGCGCACCCCGCCCGAGTGGTCGTCGTGGAAGTGCGTGACGACGACGTAGCGGACGGGCTTGCCGGGGAACATCTCCTTCACCTTCGTAATCGTCGGCTTCGGCCCCCGCCCGCCGGAGGGCGGCTCGACGACGAGGACGTAGGTGTCGAACTCGACGACGAGCGAGTTAACGCCGCTCTCGAAGAGGTAGACGCCGTCGGCGAGCTTCGTCTCGCGCGTCGGCGGGGGCTGCGGGGTGGGCAGCTCTTCGTGGCCGTCGGGCTTGGCGAAGGCCGCCTCGGGCAGCTTCGCGCCGAAGCGCACGTCGTCGTAGGTGACTTCCTCCGTGACCTCGCCGGCGCGGCGCGTGACCCGGCGCGTCGGGACTTTGAGGCCGGCGACGGTGCGGTAGGCGGGGAAGACCCACTCCTGTACGGCGTCGCCGGCGAGGTTGTCGCTGACGACGATCTCGTACTTCGAGAGGAGGTTCGTGGCGGCGTCGAAGTAGAGCGCCCAGTGGATGCCGTTGGTGGAGGCGGCGGTGACGACGTGGTGGCGGCGGCCGTCGAAGGTGTCTTCGCCGAGGTAGCGGAGCGTGGCCGCGGCCGTCTCGTGGAGCGCGAGCAGGAAGACGTGCGGGACGCGGCGGACGATGCCGACGTTGTTGAAGTTCGCCATGTTGATGGGCGTCACCGTCCGGTCGCGCGGGTTGACGAAGAAGCCCTGGCCTCCGCTGACGACGTTCTTGCCGCCGAAGACGAAGCCGCCGGGCAGCTCGTCGCGCGACTCGAAGATGTAGCGGCGGTTGGCGAGGTCTACGTAGAGCGACTCGTCGTGCCGCTGCCGGTCGTAAGGCGTGCCGATGTCAACGCTCTGGTTGCGCGCCAGGCCGTGCCCCGAAATCTTCACCGACACGTCGCCCGCCGCGCGGATGGCTTCGAGCCCGCCGTGCGCGGCCAGCGCCGCGTCGAGAATCTGCCGCGCCCGCGCGTAAGACCTTTCTGACAAAGTCCCGCCCTTCGCCGCCCCCGCCCGGGCCGCGCGCCGCTGCGCGAGCGCCGGCGCCGTCACGACACAGAGGCCCAGCACGAGGGCCACCGCTACACTTGATGCTCTGTTCAAGGTGTTTTCCTCCTCGCTTCGTCTGGATGAGATTCGGCCGCGAGAGAACCCGACCCGTCCTGGAAAGGCTTCGGACTTTTATACGACCTCCCGCCGCCGCGCGAGGTAAAAGAGTTGTAAAAAAAGCGAGGCCGCCGACGGCCGAGTTGAGTTACCATATGGCCGCCGCGATGCGCGCCAGCAGCTTCCTCATTGCCCGGAGACGGCCCATGCCCGAACACTTCATCAGCTACTCCTCGGCCGACGCGCTGGAGTCCGCCCTGCGCGCCCGCAGTGAACTGGAAAGCGGCAGCCTTTAGCACCTGTTTCTCGCGCACAGCCACCGCGCAGTGGCTTAACAAGCCCGGCGAAATATGCCGCATGCCGCCAGCCAACTCCCGCGCATCTTCATCAGCTACCGTCGCGACGATTGCGCCGGCCACGCCGGCCGTCTGTTCGACCGGTTGGCCGTCTACTTCGGCGACGAGCAGATTTTCATGGACTTGGAACAGCTTGAGCCTGGCGTAGACTTCTTGGAGGTGATTGAGGAGGCTATCGGCTCGTGCGAGATTTTGATCGCGCTTATCGGCCGCGGTTGGCTCACCAGCCGAGACGACAGCGGGCGGCGGCTGGACAACCCCAACGACTTCGTCCGCTTGGAAATCGCCGCCGCGTTCGCCCGTGGTGTCCGCGTAATTCCGGTGCTGGTACAGGGGGCGCAGATGCCGCGGCCACAAGACTTGCCTGAGGACCTATCGCCGCTGTCGCGCCGCCACGCCCTCGAACTCAGCGACCTGCGCTGGAGGCACGATGTCGACCGACTGATCCGGACGATAGAGAAGGCGTTCGCGGCGCGGGGCGGGAGGGAACCCGGCTCCACACGTGCGCCCGCGAATGTTGAGGAGACGCCGTCCGTTACCGGGTCTGAAGTAACGCCCGCCCGCGCCGCGATGGGGGAGCCCGGCCGACGCCCGCAGATAACCCGGCCGGTGGCACTAATGACCGCGGCTGGTTTAATGCTCCTCGCCGTCGCCGTCACGTTGACGGTATGGCGAATGCAGCCGGCTGACAATGAAGCGCCACGCGCCGAGGGGGCGCCGTCAGTAACAGGGCCGACACCCTCCGGGCAGGCGACGGCGCAAGGAGACGCGCGGCGGCGGCTGCCAGACGCGGGCGGGCCGCAGGCCCCGCCGGGGATGGCTTACGTGCCGGGCGGCGAGTTCGCGATGGGGCGCGACGACGGCGACGCGTACGAACGGCCCGCACACACCGTGGCAGTGCCACCTTTCTTCATGGACATCTACGAGGTGACATGCGAGGAGTATGAGAAGTTCATCCACGATACGGGCCGCCACGCGCGCGGCGCACAAAAGACCGGCATCTGCTTGCCTGGCGCCGGCCTCGCCCGCGCTTAACGAACCCCGCGGACAGTGCGAACCACCCCGCTAACGCTAATACCGCTCCAATTACGACCGGCACGCCGGGAACGGCCGCCCCTACCGAGAATCCGAAAATTGTGCTCGCGCCCGGGGACCCGACGGCAATAGTTAGATACCTGCCCCAACCAACACCGGAGCCGGACGCAGACATACTACTGCCGAAAAGTCTATTAGAGCCTGAAAGTTCGTGGCAATCAGCACTCCAACCCAGCCCAGGTATACTCAGCCAGGGAATTATGCCCGACCGGGAGTTCCCGGTGAGAGAAGAGAAACTTTTAAACACGACCGGCGAGTTCACTGAGATTTTAGGCAAGCGGAAAGTTTTCGTGAACGTGACGGGTCAGGCCGGAGAAAAAATAACTGCTCGACTGAGGGAATACGGGGGGCTTGAGGTTGTCAGAACTGCTAGAGAAGCAGAATTCGCCGTTCACTTTTTCTATCTCTCTGAAATATGGGTGGGTGATGGAGGTGTAATAAGAACGGTTATAACCCCGCGTGGAAAAATGATTATCACCATACGTGATCCCTCAAAGGGTGTCCCGCGCATAGTATGGCAGAATGAGGATATAGATGGGGGGCGCTTCAGGAAAAATGAAGCCTTCAATAAACTGATCGAGCGCTTCATCACAGAGTTGAAAGAGTTAGAAGTAAATCGGCATCCCCCGCGGTGAAAATCTTTCTTTCGTTTGAAGTCCGTCTCAGGCGGCGTGGCCGTTGGAGCGGGCGAGGTGCGCCCGGAGGAAGCGGCCGGTGTGCGACTCGGGGACGGACATGATCTGCTCCGGGGTGCCGCAGGCGACGAGGCGGCCGCCGAACTCGCCGCCCTCCGGGCCGAGGTCTATGATGTGGTCGGCCGTCTTGATGACGTCGAGGTTGTGCTCGATGACGAGGAGGGAGCCGCCGGCCTCGATCAGCGTGCGGAAGGCGGCGAGGAGTTTGTTGATGTCGTCGAAGTGCAGGCCCGTCGTCGGCTCGTCGAAGATGTAGAGGGTGCGGGTGCCGGTGCGGCGGGCGAGGTGCGCGGCCAGCTTGACGCGCTGGGCCTCGCCGCCCGAGAGCGTCGTCGCCGACTGGCCGAGGCGGAGGTAGCCCAGGCCGACGTCTTCGAGGACGCGGAGGCGGTTGGCGATCTTGTTCACGTCGCGGAAGAAGGTCATCGCCTCGCGCACCGTCATGTTGAGCACGTCGTTGATGTTCTTGCCGCGGTAGCGCACGTCGAGGACCTGCGACTTGAAGCGCGTGCCCTTGCACTCCTCGCAGACCAGCTCCACGTCGGCGAGGAACTGCATCTCGACCGTGACGGTGCCGTCGCCCTCGCAGACGTCGCAGCGGCCGCCCGGCACGTTGAAGGAGAAGTGCGACGGGTCGAGCCCGCGGCTCTGCGCGTCGCGCGTCTGCGAGAAGACCTCGCGCACCGCGTCGTAGACCTTGACGTAGGTGACGGGGTTCGAGCGCGGCGTGCGCCCGATGGGCGACTGGTCGACGAGGATCACTTCGTCCACGTGCTGCGCGCCCTGCAGCTCGCGGAACGCGCCGACGTGGCCCTGCCACTCGCCCCGCTGCTTCTTCAGGCCGGCGTAGACCACGTCGTGCACCAGCGTTGACTTGCCCGACCCGGAGACGCCCGTCACGCAGACGAGCATCTCCAGGGGGATGTCCACGTCCACGCCCTTCAGGTTGTGCTCCGCGGCGCCGCGCACCGAGAGCCGCTTCTTCTTCGCCGCGCGGCGCTGCTTCGGCTCCTTGATCTCCGACTCGCCGCGCAGGTACTTGCCCGTGAGCGTCGCGCCCTCGCGCAGGAGGCCCTCAAAGTCGCCCTCGTAGACGACGCGGCCGCCCAGCTCGCCCGCGGCCGGGCCGATGTCGAGGATGTGGTCGGCCGCGCGCATCATCTCCTCGTCGTGCTCGACGACGAGGACGGTGTTCCCGATGTCGCGCAGGTTGTGGAGCAAGCGGATGAGGCGCTCGGAGTCGCGCGGGTGCAGGCCGATGGAGGGCTCGTCGAGGACGTAGAGCGCGCCGACGAGCGACGAGCCGAGGTTGGTGGCGAGCTGGATGCGCTGCGACTCGCCGCCCGAGAGCGTCGAGGCCAGGCGGTCGAGCGTCAAATAATCCAGGCCGACGTCAACCAGGAACTTCAGCCGGCGGCGAATCTCGAACAGCACCTTGTCGGCGATGGCCGCCTGCTCGTCCGAGAGCGCGAGCGCCTCGAAGAAGGCGGCCGCGTCCTTGATCGAGAGCGCCGAGACTTCGGGCAGAGTCTTGCCGCCGACGCGCACGTCGCGCGCTTCCTGCCGCAGGCGCCCGCCGCCGCAGTCGGGGCAGAGCGTGTAGCCCCGGTACCTGGCGAGGAAGACGCGGACGTGCAGCTTGTACTTCTTCGTCTCTAGCCACTCGAAGAAGCCGCGCACGCCGGTAAACCCGTTCTTGCCCTCGACGACGGCCCGCTGCTGCTGGCGCGTGAGCGACCCGAAGGGCTCGTCCATCGGGATGCGCTCCTGCCGGCAGAAGCGGCGCAGCTCCGCGCGCGCCCAGTCGTACTGCGGCTTCGTCCACGGCTCGATGGCGCCCTCGGCGAGCGAGAGCTGCGGGTTCGGGATGACGAGGTCGAGGTCGAGGCCGATGGTGTTGCCGAAGCCCTGGCAGGTCGGGCACGCGCCGTAAGGGTTGTTGAAGCTGAAGAGGCGCGGCTCGGGCTGCGCGTAGACCGTGCCGTCGTACTTGCACTCGAAGCGCTCGCTGAACCGCAGCGCGCGCGGCTCGGCCTCGGCCGTCTGCACCACGGCCTGCCCGTGCCCCTCGACGAAGCAGGTCTCGAAGGAGTCCACCAGCCGCTCGCGCACGTCCGGGCGGGCGACGAGGCGGTCTACGAGGACGTAGACGCCCTCGAAGTCTGCGCGGCGGTAGTCGTCGGGCGTGCGCAGCTCGACGGTCTCGCCGCCGGCGAGCAGGCGCGTGAAGCCGCGCTGCATGAGGCTCATCACGTGCGCGGTGACGGCACGCTGGTCGTGCGCGCCGTCGGCCTTCTTCGCGCGCGCGGCCCTGCCGCCGGCCTTCTTCGAGCCGGCCTTGCCGTCGCCGTTCGCCCCGACCCTGAGGCCCGCCTCGGCGGGGAAGAGCACGTAGAAGCGCGTGCCCTCGGCGAGCGCGTCGAGCACCTCCTGGGCCGAGGACTCGGGCGAGTCCTTGCGCACCTCGCGGCCGCAGACGCGGCAGAAGGTCGCGCCGACGCGGGCGTAGAGCAGGCGCAGGTAGTCGTAGACTTCGGTCTGCGTGCCGACCGTGCTGCGCGGGTTGCGCGTCGAGTTCTTCTGCCGGATGGCGATGGCCGGCGGGATGCCGAGGACTTCGTCCACGTCCGGCTTGTCCATCCGTTCGAGGAACTGGCGGGCGTAGGCGGATAAAGATTCGACGTAGCGGCGCTGCCCCTCGGCGTAGACGGTGTCGAAGGCCAAGGACGACTTGCCCGACCCCGACACGCCCGTCACCACCGTCAGCTTCTCGACGGGTATCGAGAACGTGACGTTCTTCAGGTTGTTGACGCGCGCCCCGCGCACCGTAATCGCTTGTTCACTCATGGCTCAAAAGCGCGCCGCGGCCCCACAGACGACTCCCCGGCCCTTCGGCGAACCGGACATGATAACCCGAAACTATGGAGGAGGCGAAATGGGGAGAGAATGTGAGGTGGCGGCGCGTGAGTTGCCGCGCCCTAGTATGCTTTGACGAGAGTGATTTGGTGCGGCCTCACCCAGTAGGCGAGTCGAGAGGAGTAGCCTTCATCGTCCACGAACTCAAGTATGTAAGCCTCTTCGGGGGTGTCGAACACCTCGACCACGGTGCCGCGCTCCCCGCGCCTGACGGCGTACTCCGGCAAATCCTCCGTCAATTCAACGATGTCCAAGAGACGAGCTTTTTTCGTCTCAAGCATGTCTCACCTTCTCTTCAGAAGAACGCGAACGGTAGTCAGGCTCGGGAAGTTGACGCCTGCTTTGAAGATCCATGCCGTACGAACTTTGGCGATGTGACCGTTAGGACCCTCAACCGGTAAATCAACCACGTATGCGTTGCCCCACTGGCTCGTTTGAGTCATCTTTGCTTCGTGATACGGCAGTTCTTCCAAAATTCTCTGCTTCAGTAGCTCCCAAGCTGATTGGTCGAAACCGAGCACGCTCTTAAAGACGCGAGCCTTGTGTTCCCGTCAGGCTCATGCACCGGATTGAGGGCGTATCCTTCTAACTTGCCACGAGGAATTTCCGCCCTTTCGTAATTCGGTAGAGCGTTCGGGTGAACGCTCCTGCTTCCGGTCATGTGGTTAACTCGGCGGAGGACACAAAACCGACGGTGGGCGGCGGAGCCGATTGTAGCAGAAAACGGCGCTACCAGCGGAGGTCGTAGCGGGCGAGGCGGGGGCGCCAGTGGCCTTCGCCGAGGACGGGGATGAGGCCGTCTAGGGAGAGCGGGGAGTCGGCCGGGCGGCGCAGGCGGTAGGTGTGGCCGGAGGGGGAGGCGACCGAGAGGACGACGCGGGCCAGGTCGGGTTCGAGGGCGGCGACGGCGGCCGCGCGCCAGTCCTTGCGGCAGCGCAGGACGAGGCGGGCGCCCAGTGGGAGCGAGCCGAGCGTCGGCGCAGGCGCCTCTGCCGCCGTCAGTGTTTCCGCAGG
>DASZKF010000495.1:0-6364 GCA_035947355.1 Pyrinomonadaceae bacterium
GGGCGGCTGAAGGGGCGCGCCTTAAAGAGGTTGATTATTTTCCCGAATTGAGGCTTAATGTTCGCGTCTAACGCCTCAACCGCGGCGGCCCGCGCGCGATTCAGGACACACAATCAGGTCGTCGGCTTAATTAACTAACAAACTCCTGGATTTCCCCCGCTCTGCCAAGCAAAGGAGTTCCCCCGATGTCGCACCACAGGCGGCGCGTCCTGTGCGCCGAACCACACGAAGACACGTGCAGCCTCCTTACTACGCTGCTCGAACAGCACGGGCACGAGGTCATCCCGGCCAAGTCCGTGCGGGAGTGCCTCGACCTCGCCCGCATGAACCGCTTCGACCTCTACATGCTCGACGACGACTACATGGACGGGTCGGGCCTCGAACTCTGCAAGCGCCTGCGCGCGGCCACCCCCGAGACGCCGATCCTCTTCTTCTCGGCCCAGGCCTTCCTCCGCGACCGACAGCGGGCGATGGAGGCCGGCGCGCACAGCTACTTCATCAAGCCGGGCGACATCTTCGAGGTCGTGGCGGCCATCAACTCCATCCTCGCGCCGCGCGCCGCGCGCGCGCGCAGCCGGGAGGCCGAGCGTCCTTGACGCTCGCCGCGGCTGACATTAAAGTTAAGCCGTCCCCCGCGTCCCCCTTTCACCGAACGGACTCCTCTGCCCGGAGTGTGCCTGATGGAAGGCGGAAAGCGGCGCATCCTCTGCGCCGAGTCGAACAAGGACGTCGGCGACCTGATCGTGCTCCTGCTTGAGCGCAAGGGCTACGCCGTCGAGACCGTCCAGACCGCCGCCGACTGCCTGAAGCGCGCCGTCACCGACCGCTTCGACCTCTACGTCCTCAACGACACCTACATAGACGGCGACAGCCTCGAACTGTGCCGCGAGCTGCGCGAGATCGACCCGGCCACGCCCGTCCTCCTCTTCTCGCTCGACAGCTCCGGCAAGCACGTCGTCGGCCAGCGCGAGGCCGGCGTCCAGGTCTACCTCAGCAAGACCTCCGATTTCGTCTCCCTCGTCCAGACCATAGACAGGCTTTTACAGTCGTAAAAGCAGTTTCGAGTTACGGGTTTCGGGTTTCGAGTTCGCTCCGCGCGGGTTGAGTCATTCAACCCACGCCTAACAAACCCGAAACCCGTAACCCGTAACTCGAAACTTACCTTTTTTCCATCAACTCGACGAAGCGGCGGAAGTGGTGCTCGGCGTCGTGGGGGCCGGGGGCGGCTTCGGGGTGGTACTGGACGGAGATGACGGGGAGCGTCCTGTGGCGCATCCCCTCGACGCAGTCGTCGTTGAGGTTGACGTGCGTGACCTCGACCTCCGGCGGGAGGCTCGCGGCCGCGACGGCGAAGCCGTGGTTGTGCGAAGTGATCTCGACCCTGCCCGTCCGGAGGTCCTTGACCGGCTGGTTGCCGCCGCGGTGGCCGAAGCGCAGCTTGTAGGTCGTGCCGCCGAAGGCGCGGCCCAAGAGCTGGTGCCCGAAGCAGATGCCGAAGGTGGGGACGCCCGCGCCGACGACGCGGCGGATCTCGCCGACGACCTCCGTCATCGAGGCCGGGTCGCCCGGCCCGTTCGAGAGGTAGATGCCGTCGGGCCTGAGCGCGAGCACCTCGGCGGCGGGCGTGGCGGCCGGCACCACCGTGACGCGGCACCCGAGCCGCGCCAGCTCGTTCAGCGAGTTCCGCTTCACGCCGAAGTCGTAGCAGACGACGTGGAAGCGCTCCGGCCCCTCGGCCGCGACCTCGTAAGGCTCGGGCGTCGTCACGGCGCTCGCCAGCTCGCGGTTCTCCATCGGGGCCGAGGCGCGGGCCTTCTCCAGGAGGCTCCGCTCGTCGAGGTCTACCGACGAGAGGCAGGCGCGCATCGCGCCCTTATCGCGGATGTGGCGGACGAGGGCGCGCGTGTCTACGCGCTCGATGGCCGGCACGCCCCAGCGCCGGAGGTACGCGTCGAGCGTCTCCTCGGCGCGCCAGTTCGAGGCGGTGCGGCTCGCCTCGCGCACGACGAAGCCCTCGACCCACGGCCGGGCCGACTCCCCGTCGGCGCGGTTCACGCCGTAGTTGCCGATGAGCGGGTAGGTCATGCAGACGACCTGCCCGGCGTAGGACGGGTCGGTCAAGACCTCCTGGTATCCCGACATCGAGGTGTTGAAAACCATCTCCCCGCAGACCTCGCCCTCCGCGCCCCACGACCGCCCGCGGAACGCGCGCCCGTCTTCGAGCACGAGCAGCGCCGGTTTATTCTCCCGATTCGTCATCCGAGTCTCGTCCTATGCGTGCGTGCGCAAGAACTGCTGTGCCTCGTCGAGCCACCGCTGGTCGGCGCGGTACTTGTAGGCGGGGGCGGTGCGGACGGCCTCGACGCAGCGCTGCATCCACTCGCGGGCCTCGCCGGGGCGGCCGAGGCCGGAGTGCGCCCGGCCCATCAGGTAGAGGGCCTCGGGGTCGGAGGGGCGGCGTTCGAGGAAGCGCGCGAGGGCGTCGCGCGCGTCGGCGAACTGCCCGGCCGCGAGGTAGGTCGCGCCGACCTCGCGCCAGACCTCGTGCTGCGCGTGCGCCTCGTCGCGCGAGACGACCTGGCCGAAGTGTTCGATGGCCTCGGCGTGGCGGCCCGCCTCTCGGGCGAGGCGGCCGAGTTGGTAGTGCGCGTCCGTCTCGTCGGGGTCTATCTCGACGGCGCGCGCGAAACGGCCGCGGGCCTCGTCGAACTCGCGCCGCTGGAGGTGTACGAGGCCGAGGTGGTAGTGGGCCGTGGCGTCGGCCGGGTTGAGCGTCGCGGCCTCCAGGTTCTGCCGGAACGAGGCGCGGGCTCTCTGGGCGCGCATCACCCCGGCGAGGTAGCCGCGCGTCAGCAGCAGGAAGACGATGAGCAGGAAGGGCGAGGCGAGCACCCAGCCGAAGAGCGGCCCGAGCACCGCCGAGAGCGGCACCATCATCACGCCGCAGGCGACGACCGCCGCGGCCGAGCGCGCCCACGAGAGCCGGAACGCCTGGCGCGCCGCGACCCACACCCACGCCGCAAAGAACGGCAGCATCAGCGTGAAGGCGAAGCTCTCCGGCAGCGCGAACTGGTCGGCCATCAGCCGCAACTCCTCGGGGGAGACGCCCTGGCGCGCCGCGAACTCCGAGAGGTTGCGCTGCGTCTCTTCGAGCACGGCGGCCTCGAAACCGCTCGCGCGCGCGAGGGCGGCGCAGGGCAGGGCGAGGAGTCCGGCGGCGGCGCGCGCGTAGAAGACGGTCGAGGCGACGGGGGCGAAGTCCTGCTGGAGCGCGAGGCCGAAGCCGGCGCGCCGGTCGAGCACGTTGGCGACGAAGATCAGCGCCGGGACGAAGACGATGCCGGTGAAGAGGAGCGAGCCTAAGACCTTCCAGACGACGGGGCCGAGGCCCGCGAAGCCCAGCCACGCCGGCTGCGGCCGCGTAAGCAGGTGCGGCCACAGCACGAAGAGCATCAGCGCGCCCTGCCCGAGCGCCGCCAGCACCACCGCCGGCCCGAGCGGCGCGCGGTCGCGCACCTCCGCCATCCCGCGCGCGGGCGCGTAGAACATCAACAGCAGCGGGCGCAGCCACTCAGTCATAAAGCAGTCAGTAGACAGTAGTCAGTAGCCAGTAGAAAACCCTTCGTTACTGAATCGTCGGGGCGTCGGCGTCAGCAGACATCAGGCGGAGCCTACTCTCTACTGTCTACTGTCTACTTCCTTTCACTCGCTCACTTCGTCGGCGCGCGGCGCGGGGCGGCGGATGTCGGGGTAGTCGGTCTCGTGGCGGATGACGCTCGCCTGCGAGAGCGGCCAGTAGCGGAAGAGGGCCTTGCCGTAGATGTACTTTTCGGGCACCAGCCCCCACGTGCGCGAGTCGGAAGAGTTGTCGCGGTTGTCGCCCATCACGAAGAAGTAGTGCGGCTTGACGTAGACGGGCGGTCGGTCGTCGGGCGCGGCGTTGAGCGCCGGGTCGAGGTACGGCTCCTGCAGCTCCCTGCCGTTGACGAGGATGCGGCCGCCGCGCAGCTGCACGGTCTCGCCGGGCAGCCCGATGATGCGCTTGATGTAGCTCTTCGAGGGGTCGTCCGGGTACCAGAAGACGACGATGTCGCCGCGCTCCAACTCGGGCAGGCCGTAGTAGATCAGCTTGTTGACGAAGATGCGCTCGCCGTCGTGCAGGCGCGGCAGCATCGAGGTGCCCTCGACCTTGACGGGCTGGACGACGAAGACGAGCACGAGCGCCATGATCATCAGCGCGAAGAAGAGGTCGCGGGCGAGGAGCCGCGCCTCGGCCCAGAAGTGCTCGCGCGACTCGTCGGCCGGGCGGCGGACGTGGATGTCGCGGTCGTCGTCGAAGTGTATGTCGCCGAAGGCGTGCTCGCCCCGGCCGCGGCGTCGAAACAAGGGCATAAACTTCCCGAGGCCGAAGCCTCCCCGAAATTCGAGGTTAGCCGCCCGCCGCGCGCTTTGTCAACGAGGGGAGTAGACAGTAGTCAGTAGTCAGTAGACAGTAGAAAACCCTTCGTTACTGAATCGTCGGGGCGTCGGCGTCAGCAGACATCAGGCGGAGCCTACTCTCTACTGTCTACTGTCTACTGTCTACTCCTCTGAACCTTGACAGCCGTCGCACGCGGTCTCTATTATCCAGACGTAAACTGTTGTCACCCTTACACAAAACCCACTCGGGCGGCGTCCGGTGGCGGAGGCGAGAGACCAGTGATTAAACTCGACATCGTGAACCGTGTGGCCGAGCGGACGGGCGTGCCGAAGATGAAGGCCGAGCAGGCCGTCGACGCCCTCTTCCACTCGATGAAGGAGGCGCTGGCGCGCGGCGAGCGCATCGAGCTGCGCGGGTTCGGCGTCTTCGTCGTCAAGCCGCGCAAGCGCGGCGTCGGGCGCAACCCGCGCACCGGCGAGGAGGTCGCCATCCCCTCCGGCAAGACCATCCGCTTCAAGCCCGGCAAGGAACTCCAGGCCCACGGCTTCGAGGGCGAGGACGGCGACCACGACGAGCACGAGCACGACGACGCGCCCTCGGCCGCGCCGGCCGAGACGGCCTCCCCGGCCGAAGCACCCGACGCGGCCAACCGCCCGCCAGAGTTCTAACGGGTGCCGGGTGCTGGGTGCTGGGTAAAGACAAGTCGCTTTTCCCCAGCACCCGGCACCTAGCACCCAGCACCCGGCCTCTATCTTCTATGTCTGAATCAGTCCAGGGTATCCCGACCTTCTTGAGCGGGGCCGGCGTGTGGCGGCGCGCCGCGCGGCCGACCGCGCGCGAGTGGAGGCGGCACGGGGCGCTCTTCCTTCTGACGGCCCTGACGGCGGCGTGGGCCGGGACGGCCGCCTCCGTCCTCGCCTCCGGCTCGCCGCCCGTGCCGGAGCTGGCCGCGCCGTCTACGCCGCTCGAATACACGCTCTACCTCCCGCGCTACATCCTGCTGGAGCTGCTCGGCGTCGGCTCCTACGCCCTGTCCCACCCCGCGCACTTGGCCGAGGGCGCGCTCTTCGCGGGGGCGCTCCTCTTCATCCTCCTCGCGCACGAGGCGGGCCACTACGTCGCCTGCCGCCTCTACGGCGTAGACGCCACACTCCCCTTCTTCATCCCGATGCCACCGCCCTTCATGGCCGGAACGCTCGGCGCTTTCATCCGCATCAAGTCGCCGATCCCTTCGCGGCGCGCGCTCTTCGACATCGGGGTGGCCGGGCCGCTGGCGGGGTTTGCGGCGCTCGTGCCGGTCGCCCTGGCCGGGCTGCTCGCGGCCAGGCCCTTCGCGGGCGCGTCGCCCGAGGAGGGCGTCATCGTCTTCAACGACCCGCCGCTGGTGCGGCTGCTGGCGGCGCTGCTGGGCGTGGAAGACCTGGCGGGGCTGGCGCTCAACCCGCTCAGCTTCGCGGCGTGGATCGGACTGCTGGTGACGAGTTTGAACCTTCTGCCCGTCGGGCAGCTCGACGGCGGGCACGCGACCTACGCACTGTTCGGCGCGCGGGCGCACCGCGCCATCGGGCGACTGGCCTTCCTCTCGGTGCTCCTGCTCGCGCCGCTCGGCTGGCTCTGGCACGGCTCCCCGAGCGGCTTCCTCTACGCCGCGCTGCTCTTCGTCATGCTGCGCGTGCGCCACCCGCAGGCCGAGAGCGAGCACGACCCGCTCGGCCGCCCCCGCGCGCTCGTCGCCCTGCTCACGCTGCTCGTCTTCGCCCTCTCGTTCACGCCGTTCCCGCTCACCATCAAGTGACAAAAAACCGAGCCGCGGGCGGTGCCGGCACGGAGTAGACCGGCCTCACCTCCTCCTGCTTCACGGCCGGGCCGAAGACGAGGCCGAAGGCCCACGCGAGTTTGACGCCCAGGACGAAGGCGGCGAGCGCGACGGCGAGATGAATCAAG
>DASZKF010000496.1:0-10896 GCA_035947355.1 Pyrinomonadaceae bacterium
GCGGCTCACTTTTGATAGACGGGCCGGGCCTCCTGTGATACAAAAAAGCGTCCGGCCAATCCATCAAAGACTTTACTTACCCGCGGAGCACGAGGAATCATCTGATGAGTAACCGCCTCGTCGAGATCATGCGGCTCGGCCAGTCCATCTGGTACGACAACATCCGCCGCGCCATGCTGACCACCGGCGACCTCCGGAAGAAAATCGAGGAGGACGACCTGCGCGGCGTCACCTCGAACCCGACCATCTTCGAGAAGGCCATCACCGGCTCGACCGACTACGACGAGCAGCTGCGCGCGCTCGTCGAACAGGGCCGCTCGGTCGAGGAGATTTACGAGGAGCTGGTCGTCGAAGACATCCGAACCGCCGCCGACATCCTCCGCCCCGTCTACGAACGCACCGAGGCGCTCGACGGCTACATCAGCCTCGAAGTCAACCCCAAGCTCGCCTACGACACGCGGGGCACCATCGAGGAGGCGACGCGCCTCTTCCGCCGCCTCGGCCGCCCCAACGTGATGATTAAAATCCCCGCGGCGCAGGAGGGGCTGCCGGCCATCGAGGAGTCCATCTACCGCGGCGTCAACATCAACATCACGATGATCTTCTCCATCGAGAACTACGAGCAGGTCGCCGAGGCTTACATCCGCGGGCTGGAGCGGCGCGCGGCCGAGGGCCGGCCGGTCGAGCGCATCGCCTCGGTCGCGAGCTTCTTCGTCTCGCGCGTGGACACGGCCGTTGACGCCGACCTCGAAGCGCGCGCCCGCCGCGCCGCCTCTACCGAAGAGCGGCAGAGGCTCGAACGCCTGCTCGGCCGCGCGGCCGTCGCCAACGCCAAGCTCGCCTACCAGAAGTTCAAAGACATCTTCCACGGCGAGCGCTTCCGCGCGCTCAAAGAACAGGGCGCGATGGTGCAGCGGTGCCTCTGGGCCTCGACGGGGACGAAGAACCCGAAGTATTCCGACGTGCTCTACGTTGACAACCTCATCGGCCCCGAGACCGTCAACACCGTCCCGCCCGCGACCTACACGGCCATCCGCGACCACGGCCGGGTCGCGCTGACGCTCGAAGAGGGCGTGGGCGAGTCGCGCCGCCTGGTCGGGGAGCTGGCCGAGATCGGAATAGACCTCAAGGCCGTCACGGAGAAGTTGCAGGAGGACGGGCTGAAGGCTTTCGTCGGCTCGTTCGACACGCTCGTCGAGTCCATCGAGTCGAAGCGCGGCGCGCTGCTCTCGGGCATCAACGAGCGGCTGTCGGCCTCGCTCGGCCGCCACGCCGACGCGGTCGCCTCGGCGCTCAAGGAGGCCGACCGCGGCGACGTGATGCGCCGCCTCTGGCGCAAGGACGCCGCGCTCTGGAAGGAAGATGAGGCGCACCAGAAGGTCATCCGAAACGCGCTCGGCTGGCTCAACATCGTGGACACGATGATCGGCGTTGAGGGCGAGCTGATGTCGTACGCCGCCGGGCTCGCGCGCGACGCGGGCTTCCGGCACGTCATGCTCTGCGGCATGGGCGGCTCGTCGCTCTGCCCCGAAGTCCTGCGCCGCACCTTCGGCCCGCGGGACGGCTCCCCCGAGCTGCTCGTGCTCGACTCGACCGACCCCGACACGCTGGCCGCGTTCGGCGAACGCATTGACCCGGCGCGCTGCCTCTTCGTCATCGCCTCGAAGTCGGGGACGACGACCGAGCCGCTGATGTTCTACCGCTACTGGTTCAAACGGGTCGCGCGCGTCAAAGACAACCCCGGCGAGAACTTCGTCGCCATCACCGACCCCGGCACGAAGATGGAGGACGACGCGACCCGCGACCGCTTCCGCCGCGTCTTCCTCAACCCGCCGGACATCGGCGGCCGCTACTCGGCGCTCTCCTACTTCGGGATGGTGCCGGCCGCGCTGATGGGCCTCGACATCCGCAAGCTGCTCGGCCGCGCCGAGCGGGTCGTGCACGCCTGCGCGCAGGTCGTGCCCGCGGCCGAGAACCCCGGCGCGCGCCTCGGCGCGATACTCGCCGAATGCGCGAAGGCCGGGCGCGACAAGCTGACCATCATCGCCGACCCGAAGGTCGAATCCCTCGGCCTCTGGGTCGAGCAGCTGGTGGCCGAGAGCACGGGCAAGGAGGGGAAGGGAATCGTGCCCGTGGCGGGCGAGCCGCTCGGGCCGCCGTCCGTCTACGGCGACGACCGCCTCTTCGTCTCCATCTCCGTCGGGCGGCCCGGCGGCGAGACCGAGACGCGGCTGAAGGCGCTCGAAGCGGCCGGCCACCCGGTCGTCTACCGTACGCTGACCGACGCCTACGACCTCGCCGAGGAGTTCTTCCTCTGGGAGATCGCCACGGCCTTCGCCGGCTGGCGGCTGGGGATAAACCCCTTCGACCAGCCGAACGTGCAGGAGTCGAAGGACGCGACCAGGGAACTGCTCGAAGCCTTCAAGGGCGCGGGCCGCTTGCAGGAGCAGACGGCGCACGCGGCGGACGGCGCGCTCACGCTCTACGCCGACGATGCGACCCGCGAGGCGCTGCCGGCAGGCACGCTCGCCGAAGCTCTGAAGGCTCACCTTTCGCGCGCGGGCGCCGGCGACTACGTCGCCCTGCTCGTCTACGCCGAGGAGACGCCGGAGCACGACCGCTTGCTTCAGCAACTCCGCACGCACCTGCGCGACGCGACGCGCTGCGCGACGACGACCGGCTACGGCCCGCGCTTCCTGCACTCGACGGGCCAGCTCCACAAGGGCGGCCCCGACTCCGGCGTCTTCCTGCAAATCACCGCCCCGGACGCGCGCGACCTCGAAATCCCCGGCGAGCCGTTCACCTTCGGCGTCCTCAAGCAGGCCCAGGCCCTCGGCGACTTCCGCTCGCTCTCGACCCGCGGCCGCCGCGCCGTCCGCGTAGACCTCGGCCCGGCGGCCTCCGCCGGCCTCCGCCGCCTCTACGAACTCGTCCGCGAGGCCCTCCCGGTCTCCGGCGCGACCGGGGCGAAGTGAAAAAGGAAAGTAGACAGTAGCCAGTAGCCAGTAGGCTCCGCACTACGGCCGCTGACGCTGACATCCGAACGATTCACAAGCGACCGTCTTCCTACTGTCTACTGACTACTGTCTACTTTTTTTATGACCGCGCAGATCGGAATGATCGGGCTCGGCGTGATGGGCGAGAACCTTTCGCTCAACATCGAGCGCAACGGCTACTCGGTCGCCGTGTGGAACCGCGAGCCGTCGAAGGTGGACGAGTTCGTCGCGCGCGCCGAAGGCAAGCGGGTCGTCGGCACGCACTCGCCGGAAGAGTTGGTGCGCGCGCTCGAACGGCCCCGGAAGATCATCCTGTTGGTCAAGGCCGGCGGCCCCGTGGACTGGACGATCGAACAGATCAAGCCCTTCCTCGACCCCGGCGACATCATCGTAGACGGCGGCAACTCATACTTCCTCGACACCGAGCGGCGCGAGAAGCAGCTCCGCGCCGAGGGGCTGAGCTTCATCGGCTCCGGCGTCTCGGGCGGCGAGAAGGGCGCGCTGTTGGGGCCTTCGCTGATGCCGGGCGGCGACCGCGCGGCTTACGAGCAGCTACGGCCCGTCTGGGAGGCCATCGCGGCGAAGGTGGACGACGGGCCGTGCGTCACCTACATCGGGCCGGGCGGCGCGGGCCACTTCGTCAAGATGGTGCACAACGGCATCGAGTACGGCGACATGCAGCTCATCGCCGAGGCTTACGACATCATGCGCCGCGCGCTCGGGATGTCGGCCCCGGAGATGGCCGAGGTCTTCGACGAGTGGAACCGCGGCGACCTCGAATCCTACCTCATCGAGATCACCGCCAAGATTCTGCGCGTCGCAGACCCGGAGACGGGCCGGCCGCTCGTAGACCTCGTGCTCGACCGTGCGGGGCAGAAGGGGACGGGCAGGTGGACTTCCGACGTGGCGCTCGAACTCGGCGTCATCATCCCGACGATTGACGCGGCCGTGGACACACGCACCCTCTCCGCACACAAGGAGGAGCGCGTCGAGGCCGGCCGGCAGATTGCGGGGCCGGCGGGCGCGCGGTTCGAGGGCGACCGCGCGGAGATGATCGCCTGCGTCCGCGACGCGCTCTACGCCTCGAAGATTTGCTCCTACGCGCAGGGCATGAGTCTCATCCGCGCCGGCTCGGAGCATTGGAACTGGGCCATAGACCTCGGCGAGACGGCCCGCATCTGGAGGGGCGGCTGCATCATCCGCGCGCAGTTCCTCGGCAAGATCAGGGACGCCTACCGCCGCCGGGCGGACCTCCCCAGCCTCCTGCTCGACCCCGACTTCAACGAATACATCCAGCGCGCCCAATCGAACTGGCGGCGCGCCGTCACGACCGCCATCCGGCTCGGCATCCCCGTCCCCGGCATGGCGGCCTCCGTCGCCTACTTCGACACCTACCGCACGGCCGACCTGCCGCTCAACCTCACACAGGCGCAGCGCGACTTCTTCGGCTCGCACACCTACGAGCGGACGGACCGCCCCGGCGCCGGCCCGGTGCACACGGAGTGGGAGGAGCTTTTGGAAAGACAAAGAAATGATGAATGATGAATGCGGAATGATGAATATGACCACGCCGCCTTCATCACATTCATCATTCCGCATTCATCATCTGTTTTTATGTCGTGCGGGCCTGTGCTGGTCATCAATGAAACAGTATGAAAATTTGATCGGCGCGGGCTCGCACGGCACCAGGAAAGCAGTAGACAGTAGTCAGTAGTCAATAGACAGTAGAAAGACAGTCGCTGGCGACCCGTCCGGGTGTCGGCGTCAACAGCCTCAGCGCGGAGCGCCTACTGTCTATTGACTACTGACTACTGTCTACTTGAGGTTTCATGGCGGCCACACTCGAAAATCCGTTGCGCGTCGGGATGAGGCTGGGGCGGGCGGCGGAGCCGTGCGCGGTCGTCATCTTCGGGGCGTCGGGCGACCTGGCGAAGCGGAAGCTGATCCCGGCGCTCTACCGGCTCGTGCAGGAGCGGCTGCTCCCGGCCGAGTTCGCCATCGTCGGCCTCGCGCGGACGGTGATGTCGGACGAAGAGTTCCGCGACCGGATGAGGCGCGCCGTCGAGGAGTTCTCCGGGGCGGGCCGCGCGGACGAGGAGGTCTGGCGCTCGTTCGCGCAGGGCATGCGCTACCTGCCTTCGGACATACGCAGCGCGGAGGACTACCGGAGGCTCGCCGCGCTGCTCGAAGAGGTTGACCGCGAGCGCGGCACGCAGGGCAACCGCCTCTTCTACCTCTCGACCGCGCCGGAGTTCTACGCCGAGGCCGTCCGGCAGTTGGGCGCGGCCGGGCTGGCGAAGCCCCCGAAGGGCTGGGCGAGGGTCATCGTCGAGAAGCCTTTCGGGACGAGCCTGGAGAGCGCGCGCGAACTCAACCGGCAGATCAGAGAGCACCTCGACGAGCGGCAGATTTACCGCATAGACCATTACCTCGGCAAGGAGACCGTCCAGAACCTCCTCGTCTTCCGCTTCGCCAACGGCATCTTCGAGCCGATGTGGAACCGGCAGTACATAGACCACGTGCAGTTGACGAACGCCGAGACGGTCGGCGTCGAGGGCCGGGGCGGCTACTACGAGAAGGCGGGCGTGGCGCGCGACATGATCCAGAACC
The DNA here is from genome assembly GCA_035947355.1 of Pyrinomonadaceae bacterium. Classification (GTDB taxonomy): domain Bacteria; phylum Acidobacteriota; class Blastocatellia; order Pyrinomonadales; family Pyrinomonadaceae; genus QHXN01. The sequence continues at coordinate 5,607 of DASZKF010000496.1, forward strand.
ACGTCTTCCAGGTGCTCTCCCTGGTGGCGATGGAGCCGCCCGCCACGCTCTCGGCCGAGGACGTGCGCGACGAGAAGGTCAAGGCCCTGCACTCGGCCCGCGCCTTCACCCGCGAGCGCGTCCGCGCCGAGTGCGTCCGGGGCCAGTACGGGGCCGGCAGCATCGGCGGGAAGCCCGTTCCGGGCTACCGCGAGGAGCCGGGCGTCGCCCCGGACTCCGCGACCGAGACCTTCGCCGCGCTGACGATGTGGTTCGACAACTGGCGCTGGTCGGGCGTGCCCTTCTACGTCCGCTCGGGCAAGCGGCTGGCGAAGCGCGCCACCGAGATCGCCATCCAGTTCAAGTCGGCCCCGCACCAGCTCTTCGGCGCGGAGGCGATGGAGCAGGTCGCGCCGAACCAGCTCGTCATACGCATCCAGCCCGACGAGGGCATCACGATGCGCTTCGCCGCGAAGGTGCCGGGGCAGACGACCCGCATCCGCGACGTGAACATGGACTTCCGCTACGGCGCGAGCTTCGGCGTCCAGCTCGCCGAAGCCTACGAGCGGCTCATCCTCGACTGCATCCTCGGCGACTCGACTCTGTACGCCCGCGCCGACATGACCGAGCGCGGCTGGGAACTCGTCATGCCCATCCTCGACGAGTGGGCCGCGGAACACCCGGACGAGTTCCCGAACTACGAGGCGGGCAGTTGGGGGCCGGACGACTCCTTCCGCCTGCTCGAGGCGGCGGGCCGCAGGTGGCGCAGGCCGTGAGGGGGCGCGTGTGAAAATTCTTTGACACGCCTCGCGCTTGATTTATGGAGACTCAGGTGACATCCGTCCCGCTGGAGGGGCTCAAGGGCGTTGACGCGGCGCGGCTCGAAGGGGAGCTGTCGGCGATGTGGGCGGGGCTTTCGGGCGAGGGGTCGTCGGGCGTAGTGCGGGCGTGCGCGCTGAACCTGGTCGTGTATGCCGAGGGGCGCGAGGAGCGCGCGGCCGTGGACGCGCTGTTGGACGAGGTGATCGAGCGCCACCCGTGCCGCGCGCTCGTGCTCGCGGCCGACCGCGCCGCAGAGCAGCCCCGGCTCGAAGCCTACGTCTCGACGCGCTGCCAGCTCGGCACGCGCGGCTCGAAGCAGATTTGCGGCGAGCAGATCACCATCGAGGCCGCGGGCGTGGCCGTCGAGACGGCCTGGACGGCCGTCGCGCCGCTGCTCGTCCCGGACGTGCCGGTCTTCCTCTGGTGGAAAGACATCCCGCACTACGACGACAAGCTCTTCGACCGACTCTCGGCCCTCGCCGACCGCGTCGTGATAGATTCGGCCTCGTTCGACAACCCGCATTATGATTTAATTCGCCTGTCGGAGATTCTGGAGACGGGTCGCCTGCGCCTGAGCGACCTCAACTGGGGCCGGCTCACCACCTGGCGCTCGGTCGTCGCGGGCTTCTGGGACGTGGCTGACTACCGGCCGTCGCTCACGCGCATAGAGCAGGTGCGGCTCGTCTACGACCCGCCCGACCGCGGCCCCGGCGAGGTCGCGCCGAAGGTGCTCCTGGCAGTCGGCTGGCTCGCCACCTGCCTCGGCTGGGAGGTCGAGCCGGCGGGCAACAGCTTCTCGGACGGCCGGGCGAGCCTGGCGCTCAGGGACGGCGGGCGCGCGGTCGCGGTCGAGCTCGAAGCCGGCGAGGACGCGGCCGGCCGCGACGGGATGATCACCTCGCTCACGATACTGACGGAGGCGGGCGACGAGTTCCGCGTCGCGCTGCGCGCGGGCGAGGCCAAGCTCGAGACCTGGGCGAGGGCCGGGGGCGGCCCCCCGGTCGGGCGCGTGCTCGGCTTCGAGGCTCGCAGCGAGGGCCGCCGCCTCAGCGCCGAACTCGACATCCTGACGCGCGACGCCCTCTTCGAGCGGGCCGCCCACTTCGCCGCGCGCCTGCTGAAAAACAATTAAGAATTAAGAATTAAAAATTAAGAATGGCGTCTCGTGATTCTTGGAGGCCGCTTCCCAAACACAATAATTCTTAATTCTTAATTCTTAATTCTTAATTATCTTGAATCGGGGGAATGAGTACGCACTCACCATGATTATCGCTGGAGACATCGGGGGGACGAAGACCAACGTCGCGCTGTTCGAGTCGCACGGCCAGCGCCTCGACCGCATCATCGCGCAGCGCAGCTACCCGAGCGGGAAGTACGCCGCGCTCGAAGACATCGTCCGGGAGCTCGTCGCCGAGCTCGCGCCGCGCGTTACGCACGCCTGCTTCGGCGTCGCCGGGCCGGTCGCGGGCGGGCGCGTCGAGGCGACCAACCTCCCCTGGGTCGTGAGCGCCGAGTCGCTGGCCGGCGCGCTCGGCCTGCCCCGCGTCGGCCTCATCAACGACCTCGAAGCCACCGCCTACGGCGTGGAGGTCTTGCAGCCCTCGCAGTTCTACACCCTGAGCGCCGGGGCGGGCGTCGGCCACGGCCACCGCGCGCTCATCGCCGCCGGCACCGGCCTCGGCATGGCCGGCATCTTCTGGGACGGGCAGCACTACCACCCGATGCCTTCCGAGGGCGGCCACACAGACTTCGCGCCGCGCAACGAGCGCGAGTTCGAACTCTTCAAGTACGTGCGGGAGAAGGTCGGCGGCCACGTCAGCGTCGAGCGCGTGCTGTCGGGGCCGGGCCTCGTCACCATCTACTCGTTCCTGCGCGACCAAGGCTACTGCGAGGAGCCGGCGTGGCTGGCCGAGGAGGTCGCGGGCGGCGACCCGGCGGCGGCCATCTCGCGCGCCGGGCTGGCGAACAAGTGCAGCCTGGCGGTGACGGCGCTCGACATGTTCGTCGAGATTTACGGCGCGATGGCCGGCAACCTCGTCCTGCTGCTGAAGCCCGCGGGCGGCCTCTACATCGGCGGCGGCATCGCGCCGAAGATCATCGAGAAGCTGAAGGACGGGGCCTTCATGCGCGCTTACCTCGACAAGGGCCGCATGTCCGGCATCGTCGAGGCGACGCGCGTCTGCGTCATCCTCGACGACAAGGCCGCCCTCTACGGCGCGGGCCGCGCCGCGCTCCTCCACGCAGGGGAGTGAGGGCGATGCCGGACGCAGAGACCGGCGTTCGCGTCTTCGAGACGGCGGAGGAGGTGGCCGCGGCGGCCGCGGGCCGCTTCGTCGAGCTGGCGCGCGAGGCGGTCGCGGCGCGCGGCCTCTTCGCCGTCGCCCTCGCCGGCGGCACGACGTCGCGCCGCGCCTACGAGCTGCTCGCCTCGGACGAGCTGCGCGGTCGAGTCTCCTGGCCCCGGGTTCACGTCTTCTTCGGCGACGAGCGGATGGTTCCGCCCGACGCCGCCGACAGCAACTTCCGCATGGCGCGCGAGAGCCTGCTCTCGCGCGTGCCCGTCCCCGACGAGAACGTCCACCGCATCGAGGGCCGCGGCGACGCGGCCGCAAGCGCCGGCCGCTACGAGGACGAACTGCGCGCGTTCTTCGGCGACGCGGACTGGCCGCGCTTCGACCTCGTCATGCTCGGGATGGGTGAGGACGGGCACACCGCCTCGCTCTTCCCGGCGACGGCGGCGCTCGACGCGGGGCGCGCCTGGGCCGCCGCCAACTGGGTCGAAAAACTCGGCGCGTGGCGCGTCACGCTGACCGCGCCGGCCGTCAACGCCGCCCGCCACGTCCTCTTCGTCGTCACGGGCGCGGGCAAGGCCGCCCGCCTCCGCGAAGTGCTCCGCGGCCCGCGCGACCCGGCGCGCCTACCCGCCCAACTCATCCGGCCCGCCGACGGCGCTCTCGAATGGTTCGTTGACCGCGCCGCCGCCGCAGACCTCTAAGCGACCCCAAGCCGCTCAATATCAACGGCTTAACCGTGCAACGCCCCTCGCCGGCGGGGCATCCGACTAATCTTGACAAAAAAGTAAGGTATGGCCTACGATGGGTCTGCGACTGATTCCGTGCGGCTCGGCAGGTGGTGTTTATGAAGGTTTCCGCGCAGGAAGAGTACGGTTTGCGCTGCCTCGTGCAACTGGCGCGGCTAGGCGAGGGCGAGTTCCTGACGCTGGCGCAGGTCGCCGAGCGCGAGGGCATCTCGCAGGCCAACGCCGGCAAGGTGCTGTGGCTTTTGAGCAAGGCCGGGCTGGTCTCGGCCAACCGCGGGACGAAGGGCGGCTACCGCCTGGCGCGGCCCGCCTCGGAGGTGCGCCTCAGCGAGGTCATCAAGGTGCTGGACGACGACCAGCTCGAAGGCCACTGCCGGAGTTTCCCCGGCGTGCTCGACTCTTGCGTCCACACGAGCGACTGCGGCATCCGGCCCGTCCTGCTGAACGTGCACGAGATCGTCGCGCAGGCCCTCTCGGGCATCACGCTGGCCCAGTTGGTCGGCAACGAGCGGTCGGTGGACGCGACGCTCCACCAGATACAGGGCCTGCGGCACGGCGCGCCGGCCGCGACCGGGCGGGCGTAGCGAGACGCGGGGAAGAATGTTGAAGGAACGATTGATCCGATGAGCACAATCGAGCTGCTGACCAACAAAGAGTACAAGTACGGCTTCGTCACCGACATCGAGTCGGACGTGATCCCGAAGGGGCTGACCGAAGAGACCGTCCGCCTCATCTCGGAGAAGAAGGGCGAGCCGGGGTGGATGCTGGAGTTCCGCCTGAAGGCTTTCCGCCAGTGGCTCACGATGAAGGAGCCGCGCCACTGGCCGAACGTCACCTACCCGGAGATCAACTACCAGGACATCATCTACTACAGCGCGCCGAAGCAGAAGGCGGCGAAGAAGAGCCTCGACGAGGTTGACCCCGAGCTGCTCCGCACGTTCGAGAAGCTCGGCATCCCGCTGACCGAGCAGAAGCAGCTCGCCGGCGTCGCCGTCGACGCCGTCTTCGACTCGGTCTCGGTCGCCACGACCTACAAGGAGAAGCTGAAGAAGCACGGCGTCATCTTCTGCTCGTTCACCGAGGCGATCCGGGATCACCCCGACCTCGTCAGGAAGTACCTCGGCTCGGTCGTGCCGGTCGGCGACAACTACTTCGCGGCCCTCAACAGCGCGGTCTTCTCCGACGGCTCGTTCGTCTTCGTGCCGAAGGGCGTCCGCTGCCCGATGGAGCTCTCGACCTACTTCCGCATCAACAACCAGGAGTCCGGCCAGTTCGAGCGCACGCTCATCGTCGCCGAGGAGGGCGCGCACGTCTCCTACCTCGAAGGCTGCACCGCGCCGAAGTTCGACCGGAACCAGCTGCACGCGGCGGTCGTGGAGCTGGTCGCGCTCGACGACGCGGAGATCAAATACTCGACGGTGCAGAACTGGTACGCGGGCGACGAGGAGG
>DASZKF010000497.1:0-9599 GCA_035947355.1 Pyrinomonadaceae bacterium
CGGCGGCGGGCGCGGCGGCTACGGCGGCGGCGGCGGCGGCCGTGGCGGCGGCGGCAACCGCGGCGGTTACGGCGGGGGCGGCAACCGCGAGCCCCGCTGGTAAGCGAGCCTCGCCGGCCACGAGCGACACTTGACACGGAAGCGCCTCTGGCATCAACGGACACGGGCCAGTGGCGCTTTCACTTTAAAGGGCGGGTCGGGGAACGACTCCCGGCAGACCCGCCGCTCCGCTCTCCCTCCGTCGGGGGAGCAACAGCAGATAAGGAACTGAATGAATTTTGCAGAACTCGGACTCCGGCCCGCGCTCGTGCGCCGCTGCGAGTCGCTCGGATACACTGAACCGACACCGATCCAGAAGCGGGCCATCCCCTTCGTCCTCGAAGGCGTAGACCTCATCGGCTGCGCCGAGACGGGGACGGGCAAGACGGCCGCCTTCCTCCTCCCGACCATCCAGCGCATGAGCGAGCGGCCGCGGCCGGGCGTGCGCGTCCTCGTCCTCGCGCCGACGCGCGAGCTGGCCTCGCAGATCGTTGACAGCTACGGTCAGCTCGCGCCCAAAGGCAGCCCGCGCTGCGCCCTCGTCATCGGCGGGGCCGGCATGGCGAAACAGAATGAAGAGCTGCGCCGCGGCGCGGGCGTCGTCGTCGCCACGCCTGGCCGCCTGCTCGACCACGTCGAGCGCGGCACCGTCAACCTCTCGCACGTCGAAGTGTTAGTGCTCGACGAGGCCGACCGCATGCTCGACATCGGCTTCTGGCCCGCCATCCGCCGCATCGTCGCGGGACTCCCGACGGCGCGGCAGACGCTCCTGTTCTCGGCGACCATGCCGCCGGCCGTCGAGGAGCTGGCGCGCTCGACGATGAAGAACCCGAAGCTGGTTGAAGTGAACAGGCGCGGCCAGGCCGCCGCCGCGGTCGAGCAGATGGCTTACCCCGTCGCGGCCGAGTCGAAGACGGCCCTGCTCCTAGACCTCCTGGAGCGCGAGCGCGAGAGCGACAACTTCGAGCGCGTCCTCGTCTTCACGCGGACGCGGCGCGGGGCCGAGCGCCTCGCGCACATCCTCCTGGCGCGCGAGCACGACGCCAACCGCATCCACGCGGACCGCACGCAGGGGCAGCGCGAGGCGGCGCTGCGCGGCTTCCGCGAGGGGCGCACGCGGGTGCTGGTCGCCACCGACATCGCCGCCCGCGGCATAGACGTGGACTCGATTTCGCACGTCATCAACTACGACGTGCCCATGCAGCCCGAGGACTACGTCCACCGCATCGGCCGCACCGGCCGCGCCGGGAAGGCGGGCCGCGCCATCACCCTCGTCACCCCGGTGGACGAACTCTCGATGCGCGCCATCGAGCGCCTGACGGGCCAGCCGGTCGAGCGCGTCGTGCTGCCGGGCTTCGGCGGCGCGCCGCACGCGGCGAAGACTTCGAAGCCTCCGGCCGCGCCCCGGCGCGCGCTCGGCGGCCGCGCGGGCCGCTCGTTCCGGCCGCGCCGCGCGAGCAGGTAAATTCCGAAAAGACGCCGGCGCGGGGCAGCCTTTCGGGCGCGCCCCGCGTCGAAAACCCTTCACCCCCCGACGACACAAACACCGAAGGAGAAACTGATTGGCTAAAGACGATCTGATCCCGGCGGAAGGCGTCATCATTGACAAGCAGCCGAACGCCTTTTTCAAAGTGCAGCTCCACGACAGCGACCACGTCGTGCTCGCGCAAATCTCCGGCAAGATGCGCAAGAACCGCATCCGCATCCTGGTCGGCGACCGCGTCAGCGTCGAGATGTCGCCCTACGACCTCTCGCGCGGCCGCATCACCTACCGCTTCAAGTAAAGGGAATGATGAATGCGGGATGATGAATGATGAATGCGGCGCACGTTGGGCCTCATCATTCAAGCGACATCACATTCATCATTCATCACTCCGCATTCGTCATTTCTTTCTATTCCAGCCCCAACAACTCCCGCAGGCTTCTTAAATTGTCCTCGGCCTCGCGCCGGAACTGTTCGGCCCAGCCCGCGGCGCCCGCGCGCGCCGCCGGGTCGTAGAGGGCGCGGCGCAACTGCCGCGTCAGGGCCTCGACGTCGCCCGCCTCGTACGTGAGCATGCCGCGCGTCTCGCCGGCCGTCGTCGCCACGACGGGCAGGCCGCACCACGCGGCCTCGACGCGCGAGATGCCGTAGCTCTCGCGGCCGAAGGCCCGGACGAAGGCGTCGCTGCGGCGCATGATCTTGTAGACCGAAGGGTTCGGCACGTTCTCCAGCACCGTGATCCACCCGCGGCCCCGGAGCACGCCGGCGCGGTAAGCCACGTCGCGCGCGAAAGCGCCGTCGAGCAGGGCGAGCCCTAAGTCCTCGCCCGTCTCGGCGCGCAGGCGCTCGACGGCGCGGGCCGCCTCCTCGAAGCCGTAATCACTCGTGAAGACGCCGACCGAGCAGACCCGCCGCGGGCGGCCGAGGTAAGGCCGCAACCCTTCCTCGATTGCCTCGGGGAGCGGCCCGTCGAGGTGCCGGGCGGGGACGGGCAGCAGGCAGGGGATGACCGTCACCGGCTGCGCGACCTTGATCTCGTCCCGCAGCCAGCGCCGCAGCTCTTCGCTGACGACGACGAACTCGTCCGCCGTCCGCGCGGCGAGGCGGAAGAGCAGGCGGCGCAGCGGCCCGAACTCGCGCTGGCGCGAAGGGAGTGACCCGTCGAGGATATTCTTGTACCATCGGAAGCCGAGCAGGAGCTTGCAGGCGAGCCAGGCCGAGAGCAGCAGCGGGTTCGGGTGTTCGAGGTGGAAGTGGGTCGCGTCGAGCACGCGCGCGCCGCGCCCCCCGCGGAGCGCGAGCGGGACGAGGCCGAGCCGCCGGTGCCGGAACAGGCGCACGCCCGGCTCGCCCCCGTAAGGCTCGCCGAAGTAGGCCCACGCACGGACGCGCGCCGCCCCCAGGTGCTCCAGCAGAAAACTCATGTAGACGGAGACGCCGCCGAACGGCGGCGGGAGCGGGCCTAAGAGGACGACTTTGCGGCTCATCGCGAGCCGCCATGATGCCACAATAAAGCAGTAGACAGTAGTCAGTAGACAGTAGCCAGTAGGCCCCGCACTATTGATGTTGATGCTGACACGCGGATGGTTCGCGAGCGGCTGTCTTTTCTACTGACTACTGACTACTGGCTACTGACTACTTCCTTTCATGCAGTCAACAGGCGCGGCGGCGGTGTCGGTCGTGGTGCCGTCTTACAACCACGCGCGGTTCGTGGGGGCGGCGCTGCGTTCGGTCTTCCGGCAGACGCAGGCGCCCGCGCGGCTCGTCGTCATAGACGACGGCTCGGAGGACGACTCGGCGCGCGTCGCCGAGCGCGCGCTCCGCGACTGCCCCTTCCCGTGCGAGCTGATCGCGCGGCCGAACCGAGGGCTGTGCGCGACCCTCAACGAGGGCCTCGCGCGCACCGGCGGCGAGTTCTTCGCCTACCTCTCTTCGGACGACCTCTGGCTCCCCGGCTTCCTCGAAGCGCGCGTCCGGCTCCTCCGCGAGCGCGGCCGGGCCGTCCTCGCCTACGGCCACTGCTTCCTGATTGACGAGGCCGGCCGCGTCGTGGACTGCACGCGCGACTGGGCGGACTACGCCGACGGCGACGCGCGCGAGATGCTCCTGCGGACGGTCGCGCCGATGAGCCCGACGGTCGTCTACCGGCGCGAGGCGCTGGCGCGCCACGGCTGGAACGAGGAGGCGCGGCTCGAAGATTACGAACTCTACCTGCGGCTCGCGCCCGAGGGCGAGTTCGCCTTCGACCCGCAGGTGCTCTCGGCCTGGCGCCGGCACGGGTCGAACACGAGCCGCAGCCAGCGGATGATGCTCGAAGAGCACCTCGCGGCCCAGCGCCGCGTGCTCCCCGCTTACGGCCTCGGCGAGGCCGAGGTCGCGCGCCTGCACGCTCGCCTCCGCTTCGCCCGGGCCGAAGACTTCCTCCGCCTCGGCGACAAGCGCGAGGCCCTGCGCCTCATGCGCGCCAACCTCGCCGGCGCCTCCCCGCGCGCCGCCGCCCGCCTCCTCCTCCGCCTCCTCATCCCCTACCCCCTCGTCCGCCGCCGCGCCGCCCGCCGCCACCGCCGAGCCGCCGAAAGGTACGGCACCATGGAAGAAATGATGAATGCGGAATGATGAATGATGAATGTGACGCACGCTGAGCTTTTTCATCCAAACGGTCTTAAATTCATCATTCATCATTCCGCATTCATCATTTCTGTTTCTTGACGCCGTCTGCGGCGGGTCGTTAGACTGGCCGCCTCGGATGAACCTGAAGACCAGCGACACCACGGGGCGGAGTCTCGCCCCCGCGCCCGCCCCGCCGACACTCCAGAGCGCCGCCGCCAGAACCGACGAGCAGGGGGAAGCGCGCGGGCCGCGCGTCCTCATCCGCTCGGAGGAGTCGGGCGTGCAGCTCAACCTCGGCGACCTCTGGGCCTACCGCGAGCTGCTCTACTTCCTAACGTGGCGCGACATCAAGGTGCGCTACAAGCAGACCTTGATGGGCGCGGCCTGGGTCGTCCTCCAGCCGCTGGCGACGATGCTGATCGCCACGCTCGTCTTCAACAAGTTCGCCCGCCTCGACTCCGGCTCGCTCCCCTACCCGCTCTTCGCCTACGCCGGCCTGCTGCTGTGGACGTTCTTCTCGAACGGCGTCACGAGCGGCACCTACAGCCTCGTCAGCAACTCGAACCTCGTCACCAAAGTCTACTTCCCGCGCGCCTTCATCCCGGCCGCGGCCGTCGGCGCGGGCCTCGTTGACCTCGGCATCGCGTCGCTCCTGCTCGTCGCGCTCGCCGCCTACTACGGCGTCGCGCCGACGCCTTCGCTCGCGCTCGCGCCGGCCTTCGTCGCGCTCGCGGGGCTCCTCGCGCTCGGCACGGGGATGCTGGTCTCGGCGCTCACGGTCAAGTACCGCGACCTGCGCCACGCCCTGCCCTTCACGATGCAGTTCTGGATGCTGGCCTCGCCGGTCATCTACCCCGTCGAGATCGTGCCCGCCGACTGGCGCTGGCTCCTCTACGTCAACCCGCTCGTCGGCATCCTCGAAGGCTTCCGCGCCGCGCTCGCCGGCGCGCCCGTCCCCTGGCCGCACGTCGCCGTCTCCCTGATCGTCTCGGTCGTCGTCCTCCTGCTCGCTTACTACGTCTTCCGCCGGCTCGAAGACACCTTCGCCGACGTGATTTAAGAAGTCATCAGTTATCAGTTGTCAGTAAAGACAAGAACTGATAACTGATGACTGATGACTGATGACTGAATGAAGCCCGTCGTCAGAATCGAGAACGTCGGCAAGCGCTACCGCATCGGGGCGCTGCACCCTGGATATCTGACCTTCCGCGAGATGGTCGGCGGGGTGGTCACGGCCCCCTGGCGGAGGCTGCGGCGGGCGGATGACGGAGGGCAGGCGTTCTGGGCGCTGCGGGATGTTAATCTGCAAGTCAGGCAGGGCGAGATGGTCGGCATCATCGGGCGCAACGGGGCGGGCAAGTCCACGCTGCTGAAGATTCTCTCGCGCATCACGCGGCCGACGACCGGCGAGGTCGAAATCCGCGGCCGGGTCGGCAGCCTGCTCGAAGTCGGGACGGGCTTCCACCCCGACCTGACCGGGCGCGAGAACGTCTACCTGAGCGGCGCGATCTTAGGGATGCGCCGCGCCGAGATCGCGCGCAAGTTCGACGAGATCGTCGCCTTCTCCGAGCTGGAGAAGTTCGTAGACACCTCGGTCAAGTTCTACTCGTCGGGGATGTACGTGCGGCTCGCCTTCTCGGTCGCCGCCCACCTCGAACCCGAAATCCTCATCATGGACGAGGTGCTCGCGGTCGGCGACGCGGCCTTCCAGCAGAAGTGCCTCGACAAGATGCGCGAGGTGCGGCGCGCGGGCCGCACCGTCTTCTTCGTCTCGCACAACATGCCGGCCGTCACGCGCCTCTGCCGCCGCGTCGTGCTGCTCGAAGAGGGGCGCGTCGCCGCCGACGGCGAGCCGCACGAGGTCGTCAACCGCTACCTGAGCGCCGGCTGGCGGACGGGCGCGCTGCGCGAGTGGGGCGAAGACGCGCCGGGCGACGGCGTCGCGCGCCTGCGCCGCGTCCGCGTCCGCGACGAGGCGGGCGAGACCGCGGCGGCCGTCAACATCCGCCGGCCGTTCCGCATCGAGATCACCTACGACGTGCTCGAGCCGGGGCGCGTCCTCGCGCCGACGGTCGAGCTGGCGAACGAGGACGGCACGGTCGTCTTCAGCACGCGCGACACTGGCGCGGAGTGGCGCGAGCGGCCCCGGCCCCGAGGCCGTTACACGAGCGCCGTCACGATTCCGGGCGACCTGCTCGCCGAGGGCAGCCTCGTCGCGCACGTCTCGCTCGCGTCGCGCGCGCCCTCCTGCGTCCTGCACGCGCACGCGGCGAACGCCGTCGCCTTCCAGGTCGTGGACGCCGAGGCCGGCGGCGCCGCGCACGGCGACTACGCGGGGCCGCTGCCGGGCGTCGTGCGGCCGCTGCTGGACTGGGCGACGCGGCTCGAAGCCGGCGGGGGGTGAGAGCGATGTCGCTTCCCCGTAGCCTGAAGGAGAGGCTCCGCGAGGGCTTGTCGCCCGCGGCCAAGCTCACGCTCAAGCGCCTGTTCGTCGGCTCGGTCGCCGCCGCTCTGCGCGCCGGGGCCGGCGTCGCCCGGCTCGCCGCGCGCGTCCGCCTCAGCGCGGAGACGCACGGCCTCGACTGGCACCGCGCCTGGGACGTGCCGGCGCGGCCCCGCCCGCCGCAGGCCGAGCCGTGGGGCGCGGCCGACTTCCTCTTCGTGCTCGACACGCTCTCCGGCCGCTCGCCCCGCCCCGACCCCGCGCGCGAGATACGGACTTCGATCATCATCCCCGTCTTCAACAAGGTCGGCCACACCTTCCAGTGCCTCCGCTCGCTCCTGCGCGAGGTGGACTTCGCGGACGCCGAGGTCGTCGTCGTTGACAACGCCTCGACCGACGAGACGGCGCGCGTGCTCGCGCACTTCGAGGGCTTCGTCCGCGTCGTCCGCAACGAGCGGAACCTCGGCTTCGTGGACGCGTGCAACCGCGGGGCCGAGGCCGCGCGCGGACGCTTCCTCGTCTTCCTCAACAACGACACGGTGGTCGGGCCGGGCTGGCTCGAAAACCTCCTCGACACGGCCGAGCGGGACGGGCGCGTCGGCGCCGTCGGCTCGATGTTCGTCTACCCGGACGGGCGGATACAGGAGGCCGGCGCGGTCGTGTGGCGGACGGGCGAGGCTTTCCATTACGGCTGGGGCAAGTCGCCCGAAGACCGCCGCTTCAGCTTCGCGCGCGAGGTGGACTACTGCTCGGGCGCGTCGCTGCTCGTCAGGCGCGAGTTGTTCGAGCGGCTCGGCGGCTTCGACCGCCGCTACGCCCCGGCCTACTACGAGGACGCAGACCTCTGCTTCGGCGTCCGCTCTCTCGGCTTCAAGGTCGTCTACCAGCCGCTCTCGCGGGTCGTGCATTACGAGGGCGCGACGGCCGGCACCGACACGCGCTCGTGCTTCAAACAGTTCCAGGTGACGAACCGCGCGAAGTTCCGCGAGAAGTGGCGCGAGACCCTGGGGCGCGACCACTTCCCCGCCGACCGGCGGTTCGCCGAGCGCGCCGCGAACCGCCTGGGCGGCCCCTTCGTCTTCGTCTTCGACGACCACGTGCCGACGCCCGACCGCGACGCCGGCAGCGCCCGCATGGCCTTCATCCTCCGCTCGCTCAGGGAGTGGTCGCGCCCCGTCTTCGTCTCTCTGAGCAAGGAAGCCTGGCCGGCCTACGAAAGGTTACTCTGGAAGGAGGGCGTCGAGACGGCGAGCGCCGTAGACTTCCGGCGGCTGCTCAGCGAGCGCGAGTTCTACGCCGCCGTCCTCAGCCGGCCGGCCGTGGCCGAGGCGCTCTTGAAATCAATCCGCCGCGCCGACCCGCACGTCCGCATCGTCTTCGACATGGTGGACGCGCACTTCATACGCTTCGGCCGCGAGAGCGAGCTGACGGGCGACCCCGCCGTGGCACACGAGGCCGCGCGCTACCGCGAGGTCGAGGTCGGGCTGGCGCGCGCCGCCGACCTCATCTGGTGCAACTCGACGGCCGACAAGGAGGCGGTGGAGAAACTCGTCCCGCGCGTGCCCGTCTTCGTCATCCCGACGATTCACGAGCCGCACGGGGCGGGGCTGCCCTTCGAGGAGCGCCAGGACCTGCTCTTCCTCGGCAACTTCCGCCACCGGCCGAACGCCGACGCCGTCCATTTCCTCGTCCGGGAAATCCTCCCGCACGTCCGCGCCGAGCTGCCCGAGGCGCGCCTCCTCCTCGTCGGCGACAACGCCACGCCCGACATCGAGGCTTATGAGTCCGAAGGCGTCCGTCTGCTCGGCCACGTGCCCGACCTCGGCCCCGTCATGGCGCGGGCGCGCGTCTTCGTCGCGCCGATCCGCTTCGGCGCGGGCGTCAAGGGTAAGCTCGGCGAGGCGCTCGCCCACGGCCTGCCCGTCGTCACGACCGCGGTCGGGGCGGAAGGGATGGGCTTTACGGACGGCGAGCACGCGCTCGTCGCCGACTCGCCGCGCGAATTCGCCGCGGCCGTCGCGCGCCTCTACCGCGACGCGGAACTCTGGCACCGGCTCTCCGACGAAGGCCGCCGCCACGTCGAACGCAACTTCACGCCCGAGGTCATCGGCCGCGTGATTAACGACTCGGTCAGAGGGAAAACAGGGAAAATGCTGAATGCGGAATGATGAATATAAGGCTACTCGGATGATGAGATTCAACGTGCGTCACATTCATCATTCATCATCCCGCATTCAGCATTAGTCGTTATGAAGCTTCTCATCACGGGCAGCAACGGTTTCGTCGGCGGGAGCGTCGGGCGGTGGGCGGCGCGGGCGGGGCACGAGGTTCTGGGCGTGGCGCGCGCGAGCCAGCCGGCGCCGGGCTGGCCGGGCGCTTACGCGCAGGCCGACGCGCTCGCCTCCGACCTGACGGAGACGATCAACGCCTTCGCGCCCGACGCCCTGCTGCACGCGGCCGGGACGGCCTCGGTCGGCGCGTCGCTCAAGGCCCCGCTCGACGACCTGCGTGCGTCGGTGCTCACTTGGGCCAACGTGCTCGACTCGGTGCGCCGCTCGCGCTCCAGGCCCCTCGTCCTCTTCCCTTCGAGCGCCGCCGTCTACGGCGACCTCCCGGAGCTGCCCGCGCGCGAATCGGAAGACCCCCGCCCCATCTCGCCGTACGGCTTCCACAAGGCCGCGTGCGAGCTGCTCGCGCGCGAGTACGCCGACTGCTTCGGCCTCGACATCCTCGTCTGCCGTCTCTTCTCCGTCTTCGGCGAGGCGCAGCGACGCCTGCTCGTGTGGGAACTGTACCGTCAGTTCGCGGGCCCCGACCCCGTCGTCTGGCTCGAAGGGACGGGCGAGGAGACGCGCGACTACCTGCACGCGGACGACGTGGCAGCCGCCCTGCTCGAACTGGCCGCCGGGCCGCGGGGCGGCGGGCGCTGCCTCGTCGTCAACGTCGGGAGCGGCGTCGAGACCGGCGTGCTTGAGCTGGCGCGCGGCGTCGGCGCGCTCGTCGCGCCCTCGAAGGGCGTGCGCT
>DASZKF010000498.1:0-2228 GCA_035947355.1 Pyrinomonadaceae bacterium
AGGTGCGTCTGGGTGACGCTGTAAGAGTGGGGCGGCGGCCGGCGGTGGCGGGGGCCGGCGGCGCGGCGCGAGAGCGCGTCGGCGACGGCGAGAATCGAGTCGCGTTCGTCCGTCAGAGTCTGCGCGAGCGGGGGCGGGGAAGAGTCTGCGGCGGCCCTGAAGCCGGCCGCGTCGCGCAGCGTGCGTCCCTCCTGTCGCGCCGCGAGACAGCGGCGCACGTCCGTCCCCGCTCCGAGGATCAGGTGATTGCCGACGAAGGCGGCCGCGCCGCCTTCCGCGTCCGCCGAGACGAACAGCTCGGCGTCGCCGAACTGCTGCGGCCGCGCGCCCGCGCCGAGCCGCTTGAGCACCTGGCCGCGCAGCGCCTCATGGTCGAGCACCTCGACGATGAGGACCTGCCCCGCGCCCGCCTCGTCCGCCTTCGCCGTAACGACCTCAGACCCGACGCCGCGCAGGAACTCGCGCGGGTTCTCGACGCCGAAAGGCTCCAGCAGCGAGCCGAGCGCGAGCGTGACGATGGCCGCGTTCGACACGTCGACCTGCGACGAGACGGCCGCGCTCAGGCCGCGCCAGGCGAACTCAGGGTTGCGGAAGTTGTAGAACGTGACCTGGTACGCGTCGTGCGGGAGCAGCCCGGCCGCCGACCGCCGCGGGGCGTCGGCCGCGGCGAACGGCGCGCGCAGGCGCTCCGCCATCCCCTCCGGCAGCACGAGCAGGTAGCGGTCTTCGACGCGCCCGCCCGCGACGCGCGAACTCCACCCCACGCCCCTCACGAGCTGGTCGCTCAGCTTCGGCAGCAAGGTCGCCATCATGCTCTGCACCCTCGAATCCTCGGAGAAGCCGCCGACGAAGGCCGGGGCCAAAACCTCTACGGCCTTCGCCGCGCTCCCCTGCGGGGCGAAGCCGAAGGCGAGCGCGCCGGCGGCGTCGAGCCGCGCGCGCATCTCCTCCAACTGCGCGCTCCCGGCCAAGCTCTGCCGCGCGCCCCGCCGCACGTCGAGGCAGGCCCGCACGACCGTCTCGTCGTTGCCGACGACGGCGACGCCTTCGCGCACGGCCGCGACGAGCCTGCGGCGCGAACCCGCCGGCTCCTCCCAGACGACCGCGTGCACGTCGTCGAACTCCTTCCGCTCCACGCGCGGCTCGCCGAAGCTTCTGCGTGCGAAGTCGCCGACCAGCTTCTCGACGGCCGGGCGCGCGCGCCAGTCGCCCGTGTGCGTCTCGGCGACGAGGGCCACGCGCGGCGCGAACGTGATGGCCGTCTCCGATTCCTCCTCGGCCTTGAAGCCGAGCACCGCCACCGCTACTTGCGCGCGCGCGAGCACCACGGCCTCGCCCGAACCGACCCCCGTCAGTGCCGCGAGGCGGCCCGCCCAACCCGACGCAGCCCAGCCCTTCCCGGCCGCTGGCACGTACTCGCGCCAGGCCCCGGTCGAGGCCAGCCCGGCGGCGACCTCTGTCAGGCTATTGGCTTCGAGGTAGACGACCGCATCGGCCGGGACGTAAGCCGCCATGTCCGCCCGCTCGGGGCGGTCCCACCAGAGCCAGGCCCCCGCGGCGACCGCCAGAAGGGCGGCGGCGAGCGGCACTTTGCGCGTCAGCGTCATACACGCCCATCGTAACCGCCGCCCCCGAAGCGGGCAAGATGAGACCTCCCGGACGGCCGAACGATTCCTGGAAAGCGTCACACATCAATCCAGAAATCATCCCTAAAGCTATAAATAATTAAAGTTAAACAATGCAAAATAGTGATTGACAGATTGGCGGGCGCTGTTTTATAGTTGCAAGTGGCCGCGGCGGTTCGTCACTCGACCGACCGAGTCGGGACGAATGAACCGCCGGCCCGAAGGCCCTTGCGGCGAGACCCGACCCGCGTCCGCAAAAGTCCCGCCGCCGTTTGAGACCCAACCGATAAAGGCACACTACGCGCGAGCGTAGGCCGCAAAGCCACGGGAGTCGGCCCGCCGACTCGGCCGGGTTGCCGAAGGGGAGATGCTTTCGAGCCGCACCCGCTCCGAGGGGGCGCTCACGAGCCCGGACGCGACACCTTCCTCTTCTCGGACATCCACACCCGCAGCGCACGCGCCCGCCGCCGGAGCCTCCCGCCACGGGCGCCCGCACGAGAAGAACCGAGATGGCCCGCCTGCTGAAAGTGACCCGCCCCGAGATGAAACCGGCCGCCGCGCACACCCCGCGCGGGCGCGCGACCCGCGAGCGGGTCAAGCGCG
>DASZKF010000499.1:0-7278 GCA_035947355.1 Pyrinomonadaceae bacterium
GACGAGGGCGCGGCGGTTGCGCTCGGCCGTCATCTGCTTCTCCATCGTGATGCGCACGTCGTCGGGCGGCGTGATGTTCTTCACGTCCACCCGCGTCACCTTCACGCCCCACTTGTCGGTCGCCTCGTCGAGGATGAGCCGGAGCTTCGAGTTGATCTGGTCGCGCGACGAGAGCGTGTGGTCTAGGTCCATGTCGCCCATCACGGCGCGCATGCCGGTGATGGTGAGCTGGACGATGCCGCCGATGAGGTCGTTGACCTCGTAGACGGCCTTGATCGGGTCGGTGATCTGCCAGTAGACGACCGAGTCGACGTGGATCGTCACGTTGTCGCGCGTGATGACCGGCTGCGGCGGGAGGTCTATGTACTGCTCGCGCAGGTCTATCGAGACCAGTCCGGGGCGGACGTTCGTCCAGTAGACGCCGCGCGGCTTGTCGAGGAACGGGACGATGACGTTCAGGCCGCTCGTCGCGACGCGGCTGAAGCGTCCGAGCCGCTCGATGAGCATGACGGTCGCCTGCGGCACGATCTTGATCGTCTTGGCGGCGACGATGAGCGCCGCCAGCGCGATGAACAGGAAGAAGATCAGGACGCTTATCTCGGCCATGTCGCCTCCGGAAGAGTAAACAGAAGTAGTCAGTAGTCAGTAGTCAGTAGAAAAACTTCGCCGTCGGGTCGTCCGCGTGTCAGCGTCAGCAATCGTAGTGCGGGGCCTACTGGCTACTGACTACTGTCTACTGTCTACTGCTTTGACTATAACTGATTCGCGCCGCCGTTTGGAAGGTTTGTCGGCGGCCGGAAGCCGCCGAGGGCGCGCTCGACGAGGGCGGCGGCGGCGAGCACCGCGTCTTCTTCGAAGGGGCGGCCGACGAGCTGCACGCCGACGGGCAGGCCGTCGCGCGTGCGGCCGGCGGGGACGCAGACGGCCGGCAGGTCGAAGACGTTGCAGACCTGGGCATAGCCGAAGGCGCGGAACGTGCCGACGACGCGGCCGCCGACCTCGACCCGCCTCGATTCCTCATGCCGGAAGGCGGCGACGGCGCCGACCGGCGAGACGAAGAGCGGCGTCGCCTCCATCCAGCGGAGCAGCTCGGCGCGCAGGAGGTCTCGCCCCTCGCGCGCCCGCGCGGAGACTTCGGACGCGTCCGCCGGCGCGACGCTTTCGATCAGGGCGCGCGCCGTCGGCCCGGCCTCCGTCTCGCGTCCGGCGTAGGCCGCGCGCAGGAATTGCCGCGTCGCGTCGGAGAAGAGCGCGAGCCACAGCTCAGTCCCCTTCCCGACGCCGGGCGGGCGCCCCTCGGAGACTTCGAGGCCGGCGTCGGCGAGCGCCGCGGCCGCCGCGCGCACGGCCCGCTTCGTCTCGTCCGTGACGGGCACTTCGCCGTCCTCCTCGTACCAGGCGACGCGCCGCCCGCGCAGGTCGCCCGGCCGCGAAGGCGCGGAGAGCGAGAGCGCGTCGTAGAAGAGCCGGAGGTCTTCGACCGAGCGGGCCAGCGGGCCGAGGCTCGCGCCGAGCGCGTAAGCGCCGACGACGGGCGGGCAGTGTCCGTCGGTCGGGACTCTCGCGGCGGTCGGGCGCAGGCCGGCGACGCCGCAGAAGTGTGCGGGGATGCGGACGGAGCCGGCGAGGTCGCTGCCGAGGCTCGCCGCCGACAGGCGGGCGGCGACGGCCGCCGCGCAGCCCCCGCTCGAACCGCCCGGCGTGCGCCGGGGGTCGTGCGGGTTGAGCGTGCGGCCGAAGACGGGGTTCTCCGTCGTGTAATCGAGCGCCATCTCCGAGCAGTTCGTCTTGCCGAGGACGACGGCCCCGGCCGCGCGCAGCCGCGCCACCGCCCCCGCGTCCCGCTCCGCGACCAGCCCCGCGCGCACGCGCGACCCGGCCGCCGCCGGCAGGCCCCGCACCTCAATCGTGTCCTTCACCGTCACGGGCACGCCGTGCAGCGGGCCGACCTTATCGCCCCGCGCCGACGCCCGCTCCGCCTCGCGCGCCCGCTCCAACACGTCCGGCGCGAGCGTGACGACGGCGTTCAGGGCCGGGTTCAAACTCTCGATGCGCCGCAGGTAAGCCTCGGCCGCCTCGACGGGCGAGACCTCCCGGCGACGAATCAGGGCGGCCAGCCGCGCGGCGCTTACAGATGTCAGTTCTTGACCCATGACGGATAAGAGACGGGAATCGTCAATCCGTAGTCGTCAGTCGTCAGTTATCAGTTATCAGTAAAAACAAAAACTGACAACTGATAACTGACGACTTCTCCTCACGATTTACAATTCGCGGCTCTTAGACCGCACGGGCCGAGGTGCGGATGGCGCGGGTGAAGGCGAAGGAGTTTTTGAGCATGGCCCCCACCTCGTCGGCCGAGGCGGGGCGCGAGAAGAGGTTGCCTTGGCCCAGCTCGCAGCCCATCGAGCGGAGGTGGGCGAGCTGCGCGTCGGTCTCGATGCCCTCGGCGATGACCGAGAGCTTCAGGCTGTGGGCCATCATCACGATGGCGCGGGCCAGCTCCGACTGCTCGCCCCGCGCGCCGATGCGGCCGACGAACGAGCGATCAATCTTCAGGGCCGTCAGTGGGATGCGGTGCAGGTAGCTGAGGCTGGAGTAGCCCGTTCCGAAGTCGTCGAGATAGAGGTCTACGCCCAGCCCCCTCAGCCTCTTGAGCGTCGCCTTGACCTGCTCGGCGTCGCTCAGCAGGACGCCCTCGGTGATTTCGAGCTTCAGGCAGTCGGGCGCGAGGCCGTGTCGCTCCAGCGACTCGGCGACGAACTCCACCAGGTCGGGGGCCGCGAAATGTTTCGCCGAGAGGTTGACGGCCACCGAGGGGCCCGTACCGTTGGGGCCGCGCCGCCGCCACTCGGCGGCCTGCCGGCACGCCTCGTCGAGGACGAGGCGGTCTATCTCGATGATGAGGCCCGTCTCCTCGGCCGTGGCGAGGAACTTCTCCGGGTAGACCAGCCCGCGGTCGGGGTGGCGCCAGCGCACCAGCGCCTCGGCGCCCGCGAGGCGCCCGTCGCGCAAAGAGACGATGGGCTGGTAGCAGACGCACATCTCGGCGCCGGCGACGCCGCGGCGCAGCTCCGTCTCCAGCCGGAGGATTTCGATGGCCTGCGCGTGCATCGCCGCGTCGAAGACCTGGTGGCGCGCCTTGCCGGCCGACTTGGCTCGGTGCATGGCGATGCTGGCGTCGCGCAGGATGTCCTCGGCGCGGCTCTCGCCGATGCCGGCGAGCGCGATGCCGATGCTGGCCGAGGCCGAGAGGCGGTGGCCGCCGAGGTCGCAGGGGCGCGCGAGCTGCTCCTGCACCCGCTCGGCCATGTGGACGGCGGCGTGCGCGTCGCGCGCGCCTTCGAGGAGAATCGTGAACTCGTCGCCGCCGAGCCGCGCCACCGTGTCGCCCGCACGCGCGCAGGCCGCGAGCCGCCGGCCGACCTCGATCAGGAGGTGGTCGCCGGCCGTGTGCCCGAGCGAGTCGTTGACGACCTTGAAGCGGTCGAGGTCGAGGAAGAGGACGGCGAACGCCTGCCCGGGGTCGCGCCGGAATCGCTCGACCGCCTGCCCGAGCCGATCCATGAAGAGGGCGCGGTTCGGAAGCCCCGTCAGGGGGTCGTGGAAGGCGTCGTGGATGAGACGCTCCTCGGCGCGCTTGCGGTCTGTGATGTCGGTCTGCGAGCCGGCCATCCGCGTGGCCCGCCCTTCGTGGTCGCGCACGACGATGCCGCGGCTGAGCATCCAGCGGTAGCCGCCGTCCTTGTGCAGCATCCGGTGCTCCAGCTCGAAGTGCGGGCTGCGGCCCTCGACGTGCGCGTCTATCTCGGCCCGCAGCGCGGCCGCGTCGTCCGGGTGCACGCGGCTCGTCCACTCCTCGGGCGTCTCGCCCACCTCGTCCTCGGCGCAGCCGAGCATCGCCTTCCAGCGGGCGGAGTAGTAGACGCGGCCCGTCTTCAAGTCCCAGTCCCAGAGGCCGTCGTTCGCGCCCTGCGCGGCGAGCGCGTAGCGCTGCTCGCTCTCGCGCAGCGCGCCCTCGAAGCGCGCGCGCTCGCCCAGGCGCGCGACCTTCGCGACGAAGCGCATCGGGTCGTAAGGGGCTTCGAGGTAGTCGTCGGCCCCGGCCTGCAGGCCCTCGACGGCGCTGGCCGAGTCTTTGCGCTGCGCGCTGACGAGCAGGATCGGCGTGGCGAACAGCTCGGCGTCGGCCCGAATCCAGCGGCAGAGGTCTATGCCGCTGCCGCGCGGCATCGAGACGTCGCTGACGACGAGCAGCGGCCGCTCGCGCCGCGCCACCTCCAGGGCCTCGCGCCCGTCGAACGCCTTCAGCACGCGGTAGCCCGACATGTCGAGCAGCACGCTCATCAGTTCGAGCCGGTCGGGGCTGTCGTCAACGACGAGGATGCCTGCGTTGTCGCCGTCTGTCATGGGGGGGCTCGCTTCCCCGGCCGTCGGGGCGGCACGACCCGACAGTCCGCGTCTTACTCTCTCTTCCGCACGGTAATTTTTGCGACCCAAGGGCAGAGTGGTCGCTAAAGTCTTGGCCGCCTCCTTTGCAACTCACAGGCCACTGAAGCTGTGCCTCGAACATCGGAGTCCCGGCCGCCGCGAGAACGGCAGAATTTTAAAGAGGTGTCGAAGCGTGTCGTGACGGAAGCCCGCGCGCCGCGCCCTCCGAGCGCCGGAAAATTTGCGGACTTACCCGCGCCGGGCGGCATCCTGACCGCATCAACTCAAGACACCACCCGGTACTTTTTACATCCTGCCGGTAAGTTTCGAGTTTCGGGTTTCGAGTTTCGAGTTCGCGCGGCGCACGTCGTGTCCCTCGACTCAAGCAGAACAAACTTGAAACCCGAAACCCGAAACTCGAAACTATTTCGTGAGGAGTTCGATGAACTTGCGGGCGGCGGTGCCGAGGACGCGGTCGCTGCGGTAGATGACGCCGACCGAGCGCTTCCATTCGGGTTCGGCGAGCGGGACGACGGCGAGCTGGCCGCTCCGCTGCTCGTCGAGCACGGACGGGCGCGGGACGACGGCGACGCCGAGGCCGACCTCTACGGCGCGCTTGATCGTCTCGATGTTGTCGAACTCGGCGACGCGGTGGACGGTGACGCCGTGCGCGCGCAGGACGCGGTCGGTGGCGCGTCGCGTCGGGATGTCGCGCTCGAAGAGGACGAAGTCCTGGCCCTGCAAGTCGGCCGCCGAGACCTTCTTCCGGCGGGCGAGCGGGTGCGCGGGCGAGCAGATGAGCACGAGGCGGTCGCCGTCGAGCGTGACCACTTCGAGGCCGCGCCGCTTCTCGGGGAAGGCGACGACGCCCAGCTCGGCCGCGCCGCTCAGAACGTCGCGGACGATGCGCGTCGTGCGGCTGTATTCGAGGTCTATCTTGGCCTGCGGGTAGCTCGCCATGAACTCGCGGACGACCGGCGGCAGCTCGTGCAGCCCGACGCTGTAGACGGTCGCCACGCGCACCGTCCCCGAGACCGTGTTCGTCAACTGCCGCATGCTCTCTTCGAGCCGGCCGTAGGCGAGCAAGACCTCCCGGCTCGCCTCGTAGAAAGCCTCGCCGGCCTGCGTCAGATTCAGGTCGCGGCGGCCGCGGACGCGCTCGAGCAGGCGACGCTTGAACTTCTCCTCGAGGCCGCGCACCTGCTGGCTGACGGCCGACTGCGTGACGAAGTTTCGCTCGGCGGCCTGCGAGAAGCTGCGCGTCTCGACCAGGTCGCAGAAGATTTTCAGTGTCTCTATCTGCATGATTCATTGGCCGCGGATGAACGCCGATCAGCGCAGACCAGAAAGATTTTTCAATCTGCGCCCATCCGCGTTCATCCGCGGCCTTCCCTCTTTACTGATTTCCGACGCGGTATAAGAACCTTTCAATAATCTATCCAATATTTTTCATTTTACCTTATAACCGGCCCGGCGCTAAACTCTGTGCGTTCGGAGTAGGATGGCTTCCCCCTCGCCCGCAGTCTCCCCCCGCGCGTGCGGCCCGGCCGCGCGCCGAGAATTGCTTTTCCGCCTCGCGGGGCTATAATCATGGCCGTCCACCACAGCCTTAAACGTCCGCGCGCGCCGGAGTCGGGCGCCACACCCGTCTGCCGCGAAGGAGTGAGACTCTGAGATGGCCGTCCGTCTGAGCAGAACTTTCGTCTTGCGCAAGCTCCACCAGCTGTCGGGCATCGTCCCGCTCGGCGCGTTCCTTCTGGAGCACCTCTACACGAACTCGAAGGCCGCGCACCCCGAGCGCGGGCAGGAGCACTTCAACGAGGCGGTCGCGGACCTCCAGGCGATCCCCTACATCCTCTTCGTCGAGGTCACGTTCATCTTCATCCCGCTCCTCTACCACGCGCTCTACGGACTCTACATCACCAAGGAGATGCGGCCGAACAACCTCGCCTACCCTTACGCGCGCAACTGGTTCTACACCATCCAGCGCGTCACGGGCGTCATCCTCTTCTTCTTCATCCTCTTCCACGTCCTCAACTTCCGCTTCGGGCTGCTGCCGGGGCTGAACGAGGTTTCGGTCGCGCACCGCCCCGACCTCGCCTACCAGATCGTCGCGCGCGAGTTCCAGATTCCGTGGGTCATCGCCGTCTACGTCGTCGGCATCGTCTCGACCATCTGGCACTTCGCCAACGGCATCTGGCTCTTCCTCGTGGACTGGGGCGTCGTCATCGGCGCGCGCGCGCAAAGGCTGACCGGCTACGCCTGCATCGGGTTCGGCGTGCTCCTGCTGGCGCTGTGGTTCAACGTGATGACGGCCTTCATCTGGAAGGGCGGGCTGCTCGGAGGTATCTTCTAAAAGTCATGGCACAAAACGGCATCCGCATTGCGGTGGTCGGGGGGGGCCTGGCGGGGCTGGCGGCGGCGATGAAGATCGCCGAGGCCGGCCACCACGTAGACCTCTTCTCGGTCGTCCCCGTCAAGCGCTCGCACTCGGTCTGCGCGCAGGGCGGCATCAACGGCGCGGTCAACACCAAGGGCGAGGGCGACTCGACCTGGGAGCACTTCGACGACACGGTCTACGGCGGCGACTTCCTCGCCAACCAGCCGCCCGCCAAGGCGATGTGCGAGATGGCCCCGGCCATCATCTACCTCTTCGACCGCATGGGCGTCCCCTTCTCGCGCACGCGGGAGGGGCTCTTAGACTTCCGCCGCTTCGGCGGCACCAAGCACCACCGGACGGCCTTCGCCGGCGCCTCGACCGGGCAGCAACTCCTTTACGCCCTGGACGAGCAGGTGCGCCGCTTCGAGGTGGACGGGAAGGTCAGGAAGTACGAGCACTGGGAGATGCTC
>DASZKF010000500.1:0-2704 GCA_035947355.1 Pyrinomonadaceae bacterium
GAGTTTGTTCGGCGCGAGTTGAACGGTTCAAGCCGCGCCGCGCGAACTCGAAACCCGCAACTCGAAACTTGTAAAGATGAAAGGGCGATGTCCTCTGAACGGCCTTTGTCGGGTCGCACCGTGATGGTGACGCGGGCGCGCGAGCAGGCGGCGGAGTTCGCCGCCTCGCTCGAAGGCTTCGGCGCGCGCGTCGTCTTCTGCCCGACCATCGAGATCGTCCCGCCCGAGAGTTACGCGCAGCTCGACGAGGCCGTCGAGAACCTCTACGGCTACGACTGGCTCATCTTCACCAGCACGAACGCCGTCGAACACTTCCTCGGCCGCCTCGCGGCGCTCGGAAGGGGCGCGGGCGAGCTGGACGAGCTGCGCGTCTGCGCCGTCGGCGAGGCCACGGCCGACCGCCTCGCCGAGGCGCACGTCCACGTAGACGTGGTGCCCGAGAGGTCGCAGGCTGAGGGCGTCTTCGCCGCGCTCGAAGCCTACGCCGGCGGGCGCGGGCACCTGCGGGGCCTTAACTTCCTCTTCCCGCGCGCGGCCGCCGGACGCGACTTCATCCCGCGCGCGCTCGAAGGGGCCGGGGCGCGCGTGGACGTGGTCACGGCCTACCGCACCGTCCGGCCCGAGACGACCGACCGCGCGAAGGCCGAGGCCCTGCTCTTAGGCGGCGGCGTGGACTGCGTCACCTTCACGAGCCCCTCGACCGTCCGCAACTTCGCCGAGCTTTTCGACACGCGCGACCTCGCGCCCGTCCTCGCCGGCGCCCGCGTCGCCTGCATCGGCGAGACGACGGCCCGCGCCGCCGCCGAACACAACCTCCGCCCCGACATCATCCCCGCCGAGCACAACGCCCGCGCCCTGGCCCGCGCCGTCGCGGACTATTTTGAGGCTAGGGGCTAGGGGCTGGAGGCTTGTAAAAGGACAGCCGCGCGGCGGCCGCGCCTGGCGAGCGCCGGAGGCGCGGCATGAAATAGCCCCGCCCGTGAGGGCGGGGTTTCAGGTCGGTGGAAAACACGTCGAGCCCCGGAGGGGCGGCACCGCCGTCGCGTCAGGAGTGCCGCCCCTCCGGGGCCCCGTGACTGGTCGGGCGCGTGACCCCGCCCCGACGGGCGGGGCTATTACCTTCCGCCGCTCCGCGGCTCCCCCTACAAGCCTCCAGCCCCAAGCCTCTAGCCCCTGATTCCTCCTGTGCTAAACTCTTTGCCATGCCGAAGGGACGAGTCCTCATCGTGGACGACGAGTCGGCCATCGCCGAGACCCTGAGCGAGATGTTGCAGAGCTGGGGTTACGAGACGGCGCAGGCTTCGGACGGCCGCGCCGGGCTGGCGCTGGTCGAGGAGTTCCGGCCATCGGTCGTCGTCACCGATGTGTTCATGCCCAACCTCGACGGCTTCGGGCTGCTGCGCGAGATGCGCGGTCTGCACCCGGAGACGGCCGTCATCCTCCTGACCGGACTGGGCACGGTCGAGATGGCGCTGCGCGCCGTGCAGGAGGAGGGCGCGTTCCACTACTTCGAGAAGCCGATAGATTTTCAGAAGCTGCGGGTCGTCGTCGAGCGCGCCGCCGAGTACGCCGAGGCGCGGCGCGAGAACGACGCGCTCCGCCGCCAACTGCGCGACCGCGGCGCGTTCGGCGAGCTGGTCGGGGCCTCCGAGCCGATGCGCCAGATTTACGCGCTCATCGAGCAGGTCGCGCCCTCCTCGGCCTCCGTGCTGATTACGGGCGAGTCGGGCACGGGCAAGGAGCTGGTCGCGCGCACCATCCACAACCTCAGCCCGCGCAAGAGTCAGGCGTTCGTCGCCATCAACTGCTCGGCCATCCCCGAGACCTTGATGGAGTCGGAGCTGTTCGGCCACGAGCGCGGCGCGTTCACGGGCGCGGCCTCGCGCCGGCTCGGCTGCTTCGAGCTGGCGAACGGCGGCACCCTGCTGCTCGACGAAATCTCCGAGATGCCGGTCTCGCTCCAGGCGAAACTTTTGCGCGTGCTCGAAGAGCGCAGGCTCCGTCGGCTCGGCGGGGCGGGCGAGATTCGCGTGGACGTGCGCGTCCTCGCCGCGACCAACCGCGACCCGGCCGAGGCCGTCCGCCGCGGCAGCTTCCGCGAAGACCTCCTCTACCGCCTCAACGTCATCACCATCGAGCTGCCGCCCCTGCGCCGCCGCAAGGAGGACATCCCGCTGCTCGGCCAGCACCTCGTCACGCAGCTCGCCGAGCGCCACCAGCGCCCGGCGCGCTTCCTCAGCCCCGCGGCCGTCGAGGCGCTCCAGGCGCACAACTGGCCGGGCAACGTCCGGGAGCTGCGCAACGTCATCGAGCGCGCCGTCATCATCTGCTCGGCCGAGGCCGTCGAGCGCCATCACCTCGCGCCCTACCCGCTCGACCAGCGCCAGCGCGCCCGCGAGCAGGACACCATCACGCTCCCCGTCGGCACGCCCATCGAGGAGGTCGAGCGGCAGATGATCCTGCGCACCCTCCAGAAGACCGACAACAACAAGACGCGCGCCGCCGAGCTGCTCCAGATCAGCCTGAAGACGCTCCACAACAAGCTCCGCCACTACCGCGACCGCGGCCTCTCGCACGACGCCGACGACCCCCGCATCACCGCCGCCGCGCCCACCACACCCTTCGCCCGCGAGTAGTCAGTAGACAGTAGAAAGACCTTCGCCGGCACGATGACGACCCGCCGGCGAAGGTCTTTGTTTTTCTA
>DASZKF010000501.1:0-4086 GCA_035947355.1 Pyrinomonadaceae bacterium
TAACTCGAAACTATTTTTCGGAGAAAACCCATGAGCGTGCAGAGAAGATTCCGCGTCACCTCGCTCGGCCTGATGTTAGGCTCCGCGCTCCTCCTGCTCGGCCTGTCCGCCTCGACGCGGCCGACGGAGGCCGTCGCGCCGGCGGCTGCGGCCCCGACCGTCACGCAGCCGGCCGCGGCGGACGCGGCGGCGCGCGCGGCGCTCGACGCCCTGCGGCGCGGCTCGGCGGTTGAGGTCTCGGCGCAGCCCTCGCGCGAGACGGGGGCTTACGGCTTCGTGCGCGCGGCGCGGGGGGGCGTGCTCGCGGCCGACGACGCCTCGCGCAGTCCCGAGGCGCGCGCCCTCGCCTTCCTGGCCGCGCACGGCGCGGTCGTCGGGATGAGCGAGGCCGAGCGGGCGCTCGCCGCCGACCCGGCGGGGGCCGACTCTAAAGCCGCGAGCGCGCTGCGCGTCGCCTCGGCCGCGCGCGACCAGCTCGGCGCGACGCACGTCCGGCTCGACCAGACCTACCGCGGGCTCCGGGTCTTCGGCGCGCAGCTCGTCGTCCACATGAACGCGCGCGGCATCACGGCCGTCAACGGCAGCTTCGTCCCCGGCGTGGCGGTCTCGACGACGCCGGCGCTCACGCCCGCGGCCGCGGCCGAAGCGGCGGCGGCCGCTCTCAGTAAGGGGCGCGGCGCGGCCGGCCTGCGCGTCACCGAAAACACCCTGGGCGTCTACCGCACGGGGCTCCTCGAAGGCTTCCGCGGCGAGAGCGCGCTGGCCTACGGCGTCCGCGTGGCCGACGCCTCGGGGCCGCTCGAACTGGTCTGGGTCGGCGCGCGCACGGGCGGGGTGCTGGCGCGGATACCCCTGCGCCACTCGGCGCTCAACCGGCGCGTCTACTCGCCGAAGTACGACTCCTCGAACCCCGACCTCTTCGTCGTGCGCAAGGAGGAAGACCCCCTGCCCTCGGCCGGCACCTTCGAAGACCTCTTCCAGTTCACGGGCCACGCCTACCGGCTCTACTCCTCGGCCTTCGGCCGCGACTCCTACGACGGCCTCGGCTCCGTGATGCGCACCGTCTACCTCGTCAACTCCGTCTGCCCGAACGCCTACTGGGACGGGCAGACCACCAACTACTGCCCCGAGATAGACGCCGACGACGTGGTCGCCCACGAGTGGGCGCACGGCTACACGCAGTTCACGCACGACCTCGTCTACTCCTTCCAGTCGGGCGCCCTGAACGAGTCCTACTCCGACATCTTCGGCGAGACGGTTGACCTCCTGAACGGCGTGGACGCCGAGGGCGGCAGCAACAACGTCGAGCCCTCGCGGTACGAGCTGGTCGAGGGCGAGTACGTGCAGACGGGCGGCGGCGTGCGCTGGCGCATCGGCGAGGACGTTCTGGGCCTCAACCAGCCGGCCGCGCTCGGCACCCTGCGCGACATGTGGCAGCCGCACGTCTTCGGCGACCCCGACAAGGTCTCCTCCGAGTTCTACCACTGCGCCCCGAGCGACGGCGGCGGCGTCCACACCAACTCGGGCGTGCCGAACCACGCCTTCGCCATCCTCGTTGACGGCAAGACCTTCAACGGCGTGACCACCGAGGGCATCGGGCAGACGAAGGCGCTGCACATCTACTACCGCGCGATGACGGTCTACCAGACCTCTACGACCAACTTCGCGCAGCACGAGCAGGCGCTGCGCGCCTCGTGCGACGACCTCGTGGGCCGGCCGCTCAACGCGCTCTCGACCTCCTCGGCCGCGGGCGCGCCCTCGAACCAGACGATCACGGCCGCCGACTGCCGGCAGGTCGCGAACGCGGCGGCCGCCGTCGAGCTGAGCCGGCCGCCCGCGCAGTGCAACTTCGGCCCGCTCTTGACGCCGAACCCGCCGGCCGCGTGCAGCGGCTCTGCGACGGTCTTCGCCGAAGACTTCGAGAACGGGATGGGCCGCTGGACGCTTAACAGCGCCGGCTCTTTCGCCGGCTGGCCCGGCTACAACTGGGTTCTGGATTCGACGCCGCCGGGCGGGCGCGCGGGCTCGGTCGCCTTCGCCTTCGGCGGCTCGGGCGGCGTCTGCGGCGACCCGAACGGCGACCGCTCCGGCACCTTCTCGATGGACACGCCGGAGATCGCCATCCCCTCGGACGCCCCCGACCTGAAGCTGAGCTTCGACCACTTCGTGGCGACCGAGTTCCTGGTTGACGGCGGCAACCTCAAGATCAGCGTCAACGGCGGGGCCTTCGCGCTCGTGCCGCAGTCGGCCTACCTCTTCAACGCGCCGCCGAGCGCGCTGCGCGCCGCGCCGCCCCTCGACCAGAACACCAACCCGAAGGCCGGCGAGTTCGCCTGGAGCGGGGCCGACCCCGAGGTCGGCGCGTTCGGAACGACCATCGTTGACCTCTCCGCCCTCGTCTCGCCCGGCGACACCTTCCGCATCCGCTTCGACTTCGGCCTCGACGGCTGCGGCGGCAACCAGGGCTGGTACGTGGACAACGTCCGCGTCTACAGCTGTCCCGTGCTCGCGCCGCCCGTGCTCTCAATCGGCGCGGGCTACCAGGAGCCCGACCGCGACGGCTCCTACGAGCTGAGGTGGGCGCGGCCCGAGGGCGCGTCCGGCCCCGACCTTTTGCAAGAGTCCACCACCTCGTGCGGGCCGCTCTTCTCGGACGACGCGCAGGCCGGCCTCACCCAATGGGTGACGACGACCCAGGGCGGCGTCGCGGGGCAGGGGATTTACCCCTGGGAGACTTCCGAGGCCAAGCCCGAGCACGACAGCACGGCCTTCTGGGCGCGGGCCGCCGAGGGCGTGACCAACGCCTCCTCGTTCCTGACGACGAAGACGAAGGTCGCGCTGCCGGCCACGGGGACGACCTCGCTGACGTTCTCCGACTGGAACATCAACGAGAGCGACGACTCGGTCGCCGTCGAGGTCTCCGAGGACGGCGCGAGCTGGACGACCGTCTACCTGAACGCGCGTTCGGAGTCGGCCCCGACGCCCGAGGTGGCCTTCGCCACCGAGCCGCTCTTCCGCCGCCGCGTTGACCTGACGCCGTTCGGCGGCCGCGCCGTCTTCATCCGCTTCCGCTACACCGTCGGGGCCGAGAACAAGCCCGGCTCTGTCCCGCTCGGCTGGTACGTGGACGACATCGCCATCGCCAACGAGACGTGGTCGGACGTGGCGACCGTGGGCGGCACCTCGCACACCGTCACGAACCGCGCCAGCGGCAGCTACTGTTACCGCGTCCGCACGGCCTACGACTTCGGGACGGAGCTGGCCCAGAGCGGCTTCAGCAACCTCGTCAGCACCGTCGTTGACGCCTGCTCCATCGCTAACGTCGCGTCGTCACTGAACGGGGCGGTGGCGGTCGCCTCTTCGGTCTACCCGAACTGGGACTTCAACGTCATGTCGGCGATAGACGGCGACCGGACGGGCAGGGACTGGGGCGCGGGCGGGGGCTGGAACGACGCGACGCGTGGCGCGTACCCGGACTGGCTCGAAGTGCATTTCGCCGGGCCGAGGCGCTTGAGTGAGGTCCGCGTCTACACCTTGCAGGACAACTACCAGGCCGGGCAGGAGCCGACGGCGCAGACGACGGCCACCAGCGACGGCGTCATAGACTTCGATATCCAGGCGTGGGACGGCTCGGCGTGGGTGACGGTGCCGGGCGGCCAGATACGCGGCAACGACCGCGCCCTGCGCGCGGTGACTTTCCCGGAACTGTCGACGACGAAGATACGCGTCCTCGTCCACAACGCGCGCGCGAACTACTCGCGCGTCGTCGAGGTCGAGGCCATCGGCTGCCCCGCGCCGTAGCGAGGGGCGGCGCGCGGTTTCGCTTTCGCGGCCGTGATGACGAAGAGGATTCGGAGTGCCGGTGCAGGCGGCACGGGGTCGCATCCTCGCGGCAGGCGCTTCAGGCAAAAGACTTCGCCGGGTGACGCCGGCTTAGCCGACGGGAAGGAGAGCTGAGATGAGAACCCTGAACGGAGTTAGGAATCGGCTCGCGACCGACCTCGGATTGCTTGTGGCTGCGCTCGCCTTCATCCTGTGCGCGGTGCCTATCCTGCTTCTCGCGCGCGCGGCCGGGGCCGGCCGCGC
>DASZKF010000502.1:0-2610 GCA_035947355.1 Pyrinomonadaceae bacterium
GGGCGGCGGCGAATGAACGCCGCCGCCCCTCACGTCCCCCTTCGCAGAACTTTAGACCGTGCGCCGGCCCGTGAGCAGGTTGATGACCAGGATCACGAGCGCCACGACGAGCAGCAGGTGGATGAATCCGCCCAGGGCGTAGCCGCTCACCAGCCCAAGGAGCCACAGGATCAGAAGCACCACCAGAATCGTCCACAACATGTTCGCGTTCTCCTTTTCGAGCCTCAGCGTAATGTTCCTTCGGTTCGTCTGAACCTTCACTCGACCCCCTGACGTGCAACGTCCATGCCAGCCCCCACCCGCCCCGCCCGCCCGGCGCCTAAATCCAAATAATAGAAGGCTTGGGCCGCCGGCAAGCCGCCGCCAGGCCCCTGCTAGCGCCGGCCGGGATGCTTTGTATCGAAACGCAGCGTCGCGGATTTCGCCCCGAGTGTCCGGATACAAGCCGGCGCCGTGACAGTCCGCTGACTTGTCGGCGGGCGGCGGCAACCGCAGAGCCT
Organism: Pyrinomonadaceae bacterium; assembly: GCA_035947355.1. GTDB lineage: Bacteria > Acidobacteriota > Blastocatellia > Pyrinomonadales > Pyrinomonadaceae > QHXN01. Next base: position 501 of record DASZKF010000502.1, read on the forward strand.
CGGGCCTCATCGGACGAACGGCAAGCCGCTTCGCGCCGCGCAGCGTGTACTTTTCACTGGACTTAGAAGAGGGTCGGCTGGTAGATTGTGAGAGGCGTCCGTCGCTGCCGGCGGGCGCTTTCCCAATCAACCGCCCAGGCGCGGTTTCAGGTCTCCGTCCTTCAGCTACTTCCTGAAGCGGTTTCCCTGTAGCAAATTCACTTTACAAAAGGGTCGTCGTTCCCCCGACGCCGCCTCCTTCATCAGAGGTCATATGCCGTTTTCACGTCTGATCCCCCGCACGCAGAAAGCACACACCGCAGTCGGCTTGGGCGCCCTCGCCCTCGCCCTCGTCGTCGCCGCCCTCAGCTTCGAGCTCATCCAGCTGAGCCGGCAGCCGGCCGTCAACCACATCAACTACACGCGGCTGCGCGAGCTGGCCGAGACCGCCGGCTCGGCCGCCTCCGTCCGTATCGAGGGCGAGCTGGTCTCGGTCGTGGCGGCCGACGGCACGGTCTCGCAGGCCGTCGTCGCCAACCAGGAGGCGCAGCAGGAGGTGGCCTCGGCCTTCGCGCGCAACAAGGTTCAGGTCGAGTACCAGTCGCTCAGGCCCGGCGCCCTCGCGACCCTCTTCAACTACTCGCTGCCCGTCGTCACGCTGCTCTTCATCGGCTTCATCGGCTGGCGCGTCTACGCCAGCATGGGGCACGGCGGCGACTACCAGCCGGAGCAGGCCGGCGGTCAGACGGTCACGTTCGGGGACGTGGCCGGCGTGGACGAGGCCCGCGCGGAGCTGGCCGAGACGATTGAGTTCCTGCGCGACCCGCTGAAGTTCGGCCGCCTCGGCGGGCGCGCCCCGCGCGGCATACTGCTCTGCGGCCCTCCGGGGACGGGCAAGACGCTGCTCGCGCGCGCCGCCGCCGGCGAGGCCCAGGTGCCTTTCCTCTCGGTCTCGGGTTCGAGCTTCCAGGAGAAGTTCGCCGGCCTCGGCGCGGCCCGCGTCCGCCGGCTCTTCGCGCGCGCGCGCAAGCTCGCGCCCTGCGTCATCTTCATAGACGAGATAGACGCGCTCGGCCGCCGGCGGGGCCGCGGCGGCGACTCGGCCTCGGCCGACCAGGATCAGACCCTGAACCAACTCCTCGTCGAGATGGACGGCTTCTCGCAGTCGAGCGGCGTCGTCGTCATCGCCTCGACGAACCGCCCCGACATCCTCGACCCGGCGCTCACCCGGCCCGGCCGCTTCGACCGCGAGATCATGGTCAACCTCGCCGACATGCGCGGCCGCGAGCAGATACTGCGCGTCCACGCCCGACGGCTTAAACTCGAAGACGAGCTCGACCTGACCTGGATCGCGCGCGGCACGCCCGGCTTCTCGGGGGCCGACCTGGCGAACCTCCTGAACGAGGCGGCCATCGCCGCGACGCGCGACCACTCGGAGGCCGTCGGCCGCCGGCACGTCGAGTACGCGCGCGACAAAATCCTGATGGGCGTCGAGCGCCAGGGGTTCCTGATGGACGAGGAGGAGCGCTACGCGACGGCCGTCCACGAGGCGGGCCACGTCGCCGTCGGCCTCGCCGTCGAGCACGGCGACCCGATTCACAAGGTCTCCATCCTGCCGCGGGGCCGCGCGCTCGGCGTCACGCAGGCCCTGCCCGAGCGCGACCGCCTGATGAAGAAGCGCGAGTACCTCGAAGACCAGATCGCGATGCTCCTCGGCGGGCGCGCGGCCGAGATGCTGCTGCTCGACACGATGACGGCCGGCGCGTCGAACGACATCGAGCGCGCCGTCGAGATCGCGCGCCGGATGGTGGCCGAGTTCGGCATGAGCCCGCTCGGGCCGATCCACCTCGGAAAGCCGGAAGACCCGCACAGCCAGGCCCTGCTCGACCGCATCGAGCACGCGACGAACGACATCGTCGGCGCGCAGCTTGCGCGCGCCTGCGAGATGGTTGACGCCCGCCGCGCCGAGATCGCCGACCTCGTCGCCGGCCTCATGGATCGCGACACCCTCGACGCCGACGAAATCCGCGAGTGCTTCGGCCTCCAGCAGAAGCCGGCCGCCGCCTGACGAATTAAAAAAGTTTCGGGTTACGAGTTTCGAGTTTCGAGTTAAAGAGCCTGTCTTTAACTC
>DASZKF010000503.1:0-2651 GCA_035947355.1 Pyrinomonadaceae bacterium
CGGAGGGGCGGCAGAGTTTTAGCGAACCTCTGCCGCCCCTCCGGGGCTTCCGTCAATTTACGTTGCCGCCGACCCAGGGCTTGCGCCCTGGGCTATATTCTCTCGCCCCTTTCGGGGCTTCCCAAACCGCCTTTCATTGGCCCGGCCGGCCGTAGGCTTCCAACTCGACGACGCGCGAGTAGTTGAGCCGCGAGTTGAGTACGAGGACGCGGACGCGGTCGGTGACGACCTCCTCGAAGACCGCGCCCCGGACGGCCAGCGAGTTGCCGCGGACGGCCCCGCCCGGCACCGTCACCCACGACGTGCCGTCCCAGTACTGGAGGTCGAAGTCAATGATGCCGTTCTCGCTGGCGGTCGTCTGCGCCGTCGGCTCTAGCCCGGCCTGGTGGTTGTCCTGCAGCGTGTAGACGCGCACCTCGCTGATCGCGCGGGCCGCGCCGAGCCGCACTTCGAGCCAGTCGGGGTAGGCGGCGCGCGTCGCGTCGTTCCAGCCCCCGCCCGCGCCCCAATTCTTGCCCGTCCGGTCGCCGTCCACCGCCGAGAGGGCCTTGAAGTCCCAGCTCGGGTAGACCGAAGAGGCGGCGGCCAGCGCGCCGAGCGCGTAGTTGACCGGCAGCCCCGCGACGTTGACCGTAACCGAGGCCGTGTCGCCGGCGATGTCGCAGCCCTCCGGGGCGCAGACCTTGTATTCGAAAGTGTCCGTCCCGCTGAAGCCCTCGGCCGGGCGGTAGGTGACGGTGCCGTCGCCGTTGTTGGTGACGGTGCCGTGCGCGGCCTCGCCCACCCAGCCGACCGTGAGGTCGTCGTCGTCGGGGTCCGTGTCGTTCGTAATCACGTTGACGCGGACGGGCGTGCGCAGCGTGGTCGAGGCCGCGTCGGCGGCGGCCTCGGGCGGCAGCGCGTCGAGGACGGCGGCGAAGGCGTCTATGCGGCCCCAGCCGTAGACGTTGTTCGGGACGGTGCCGCTCGTGTCGCCGCCGCAGCCCTCGGTCGTCGTCTTGCGCGCGGCCGTCTGCTCGATGATGTCCTCGACGCGGTCAATCCGCCCCGCGAGGTTCGGGTTGGCCGAGATGAGGAGGGCGACGAGGCCGGCCACGTGCGGGCCGGCCATGCTCGTCCCGCTCAGGGAGCCGTAGCCGCCGTTGCGTAGCGCCGAGCGGACGCTCACGCCGGGCGCGGAGATGTTCGGCTTGACGAGGCCGAGCGGCGAGGTCGGGTCGCCGAGCACCGAACCGCGGCTGCTGAAGCTGGCGACGAGGTCGGTGGTGCCGCTCGTCGCCCCGACGGTGAACGACTCGGGGTAGCGGGCCAGCGGGAACTGGAGCGTGTTGCACTCCGGCCCGTCGTTGCCGGCCGAGACGACGTAGAAGATGCCGGCCGCGCGGCTCGCCCGCAGGGGGTCCTGGAGGAGCGGCTGGGCGCAGCCCTCGACGCAGCCCCAGGAGTTGTTGATGACGTGCGGGGCCTTCGAGGGGTCCGGGTTCTGGTTGGCCGTGTCGGTCGGCGCGATGAACCACTCCATGCACTCCAGGTAGGTCGGAACCGCGCCGACGCCGTTGTTCATGTTGCGGCAGGCGACCCAGCGGGCGTCCGGGGCCATCCCGACGCGGTTCGCGCCGCCGTCGTCGCCGACCATCGTGCCGACGGTGTGCGTGCCGTGGCCGCCGCCGAGCAGGACGTCGTCGTCGCAGGGCGCGGTGGTCGAGCCGGCGCAGCCCGTGTTCGGGTTCTTGATGGCGTCGTGCCAGTTGTAGCTGTGATTAGCAGACGAACCGTCCCAACCCCGGTACTTGCCCTTGAGCGCCGCGTGCTCCCAGAAGACGCCCGTGTCGGCGCCGGCCACGACGACCCCCCGTCCCGTGATGCCGAGGCTCCAGACCTGGTCGGCCCCGACGCGCAGCAGGCCCGGCTCGGGGTTCGGGTCTAGGGCGGCGCGGCGCGGCGCGGCCGCGGACTTGTTCGTGACGGCCTTGTTAGTCTTAATCGGTTCCGGGGCCTCGCGCGCGGCGAGCGTGAGCTTGCCGGTGCCGCTCGGGTAGATGCGGGCCACGTCCGAGCGCGCGGCGAGGGCCTCGACCGCGACGATGTCGCCCTTGACCCAGATGGCGTTCGTCACCCAGAAGCTACGGTACTGGACTCCGAGCAGTTCGAGCGCGCGCACGACGGGCGGCTGCGTGGCCGCGGCCGTCGCCGTCAGGCGCTCGAAGACGTAGCGGCCCTTCTCCTCCCTGGTGGCGAGGGCGGCCGCGCCGCCGAGGTCGGCCTGCCGCGTCAGGTAGGCGAAGAACTCTGTCTGGCCCAGCGCGGCCTTCTCCAGCACGGCCGGGTCGACTTTGCTGCGCCAGTCCGAGGCGGCCGCGCCCGTCAGCACGGACTGCGCGGCCGGACGCGACGCGGGGCCGGGCGCGACCAGCGCGAAGCCCGCGAGGATCAGCAGGCAAAACAGCGCGGCCCTCGGCGAATAACGGAGTCTCATCATTCTCCCTCCTCAGTGTTCAAGCGCGGCGCGGCCGCGTGATAACTCCCGTCGGGTGTTGAACCTTCTGCGGTAGTTATCACTTTAACGTCAGGCGGTTGAGGAAAACTTGAGGGTGTGTAGGTCAGCGCCGACAGGCGCGGCAGGGAGTAGCCCCGCCCTGACGGGCGGGGCT
>DASZKF010000504.1:0-2618 GCA_035947355.1 Pyrinomonadaceae bacterium
CAGAGGGCACGGAGGAGGACAACCTCTTCTCCGAGCCCTCTGTGTGCCCTCTGTGTCCTCTGTGTTGAAATGAACTCGCATCACGCTCAAGACCGCGGGTCGGAAATCGGCGAACACGTTAACCTCCCGTCTTACTCTTCCTCGTTGCTCGACACTCGGCGCGGGCGCTGGTTAGCGTCCGCGGGCGCGGCCGGCGGCGTCGCCTCAAGCGGCGGCCGCGCGGCGCGCGAACCGACTTCGGGGCGGAAGCGCCCGCGCTCGTCGTAGAGCCGCCGGTATTGCAGCATGTTGCGGACGACGCCCTGCACGTAGCCGCGCGTCTCGCGGAAGGGGATCGCCTCGGCCCACTCGTCGAGCTGGAGCGGCAGGCTCGCGCGCCACGCCGCCGCGCGGCCCGGCCCCGCGTTGTAGGCCGCCGCCACGTACTCGAGGCGCCCGAACTTGTCCATCTGGTCGCGCAGGTAGCCCGTGCCGAGGCGGATGTTGAGCCGCGGCTCGAAGAGCGACTCGGCCGTGATCTGGTCGTCAACGCCGTAGCGGCGCGCCGTGAGCCGCGCCGTCGGGACGAGTAGCTGCATCAGCCCGTAGGCGTTGGCGTGCGAGGCGGCGCGCGGGTTGAAGACCGACTCCTGGCGGATGAGTCCGGCGACCGTGTACGGGTCGAGCGAACGCGCCCGCGCCTCGGGGACGATGATGTCCCAGTAGGCGAGCGGGTAGAAGACGTCCCACTCCTCCGCCGTCAGCTCCTCGACCTCCATCTGCGAGTAGTCGGGGAAGCTCCGGCGCAGCACGTTGAAGGCCTGCACGTTGTCGTTGCGCGCGCGGTGGAGCTGCGCTTTGGCGAGGTTGAGGCGCGGGCTCGTCGGCGCGGCCCCCAGGGCCTTGTCGAGCTCGGCGTGGGCGGCATCGTCCATGCCGACGGCGGCCAACTGCTCGGCCTTGCGCAGGCGCGCGGCCCCGGCCGGCCCGCCGGTCTCTTCGGCGATGACGACCGGCTTCAGGTTCTCGGCGGCGCGCGCGAGCACGGCCGAGTCGGTCGTCGCGCTCTTGCGCCTCTGGCCGGCGCGCTCCATCACCTCGAGCCTCTGCCTGGCGAGGTAGCCGTACCAGTTGGCGTCGTAGCGTTCGAGCAGAGCCTCGTAGAGCCGCTCGGCCTCGCCGAGCCGGCCGGCGCGCTCCGAGTCGCGCGCGGCCCAGTAGCCCGCGCGCCCGCGGTTGTCCGTGTTGCGGTCGGCGTAGAGCGCGAGGTGCTCGGTGAGCAGGCGCGCGGACTCGCCGAAGTTCTTCGCCTCGTGCGCGGCCCAGGCCAGTTCGAACTGCGCGCCGGCGACCTCCGGCTCGCCGGGGAAGAGCTGGACGGCGAGGCGCTGGAAGGAGGCGGCCTCCATCCCGTACTTCATCTCCTTCGCGGCCTGCGCGAGCGCGACGACGGCGCGCATCGTCCAGGGGTTCTTCGGGAAGGCGCGGCGCAACTCTTCGAAGGCGGCGCGGGCCTCGGCCCACTGGCGCGAGCGGGCGTGGTGCTGGGCGAGGTGGTGCAGAGCCTCGGCGCGCGTGTCGCCGGCCGAGAGGGGGACGGCCGTGAGCGCCTGCAAGGTCTCGGGGGCGCGGCGCGCGTGGAAGGCCGCGACGCCACGGCGCAACTGCGCCTCGGGCGTCTGCGTCTCGGGGTGGCGGCCGAAGGCGTCCGCGTAAGCCCCGACGGCCTCGGCGTAGCGGCGCGCGCGGAAGAGTTGGTCGGCGCGCGCGGCGGCCTCGGCGGCCGAGGCGGGCGCGAGCGTCGAGCCGAGGCGCGGGATGGCGGCCGCGGCCTCGGCGTCAGACTGCGCGACCGTCGGGGCGTAGAAGTAGAGGCGGCGGTAGGCGGCGAGCGCGCGCAACGGGTCGCCCGCCTGCTCGTGGGCCTGCGCGGTTACGAGCAGCGCCTCGGGGTCGTCGGCGTCGGCCAACTTCTTGAGCGCGAGCGGGACGGCCGCGTGCTGCCCGGCCTGCGAGAGGAAGCGCGCGGCGCGCAGCGTCGCCTCGCGTGCGCGCAGGGAGTCGGGGTGTTCGCGCGCGAGTTCTTCGAGGGCGGCGCGGGCCTCGGCGGCGCGGCCGAGCTTTTCGAGCTGTTCGGCGCGCAGCCAGAGGGCGTGGTCGGCGACGGCCGTGTGGCGCTTGATGTCGGCGGACTGGAGCAGCGTGGCGGCGCGGGCCGGGTCGTTCGCCGCGGCGCGCAGCCGCGCCTGGAGGACGAGCGCGAGCGCGCCCGCGCGCGTGCCGGCGTACTCCGAGGCGACGGCGGCGACGGCCGGCTCGGGCGGCGTCGCGCCGCCGCGCGTGAGCGTGCGGAGGCGCTCGAAGCCGCGCGGCTCGTCCGCGGGCCGCTGCCCGCCGCAGCTCGCCGTGACGAGCGGCAGGGCTGACGCGCCGAGCAGCGCGGCCGCGAGCGCGGCGGCGAACGTTAAGCGCGTGCGTGAAAGACGTTTCGACAAAAGACTCATCCTTCCTTGTTCGATGTCCGGAGGCGTGCGCGCCGTTGGCAGCCGCCGCGCGCGAGCTGTGCGGGGAGGAAGGGCGATTATAAACCAAAGAGAAAAAGTTTCGGGTTACGAGTTTCGGGTTTCGAGTTTAAAGAC
>DASZKF010000505.1:0-5597 GCA_035947355.1 Pyrinomonadaceae bacterium
GGGCTTCTGTTGTTTCTATATGGACGAGCGCGAAGACGCCGTTGTCGCCCACGACGCTGGCCTCGACTGACGGCTCGGCGGTGAGTTGGCCGACGTACTCGACGGGGACGAGGACGAGCGCGCTGCCGCCCCGCTGGCGGGCCGCCTCGACCGCCTGCCACGCGCCCTCGAACTTGACGGGTCGGCCGCGCTCGTCGTAGAGCAGGCGGCCGGCGGCGTAGAACTCGGCCGAGCGTTCGAGCGTGTGCAGCTGGAAGACGGGGAGCCCCGCGCGGCCCTCGGCGTCGGCCCGGCGCAGCAGTTGCGCCACCGACTCGCGCGCGGCGAAGCCTTCGAGCGCGCAGGCGACGATCAGAAGCACGGTCAGGAGCGTCGCGCCCGTCAGCGCGACGACGCAGAGCGCGCGCCGCCGCGCCGCGAGCAGCAGCAGCAGGCCGCAACCTGCTGCCGGCAGCAGCACCGCCGCCGCGCACCCGGCCGAGAGGCCCTGCGGCAGCCCGCCCCTCTCGCGCGCGACCACGAAGAAGACCGCGCCGCCCGCCGCCGAGAGGAGTGCCAGCGCCCCGGTCAGCCTGGCCGTCAACAACTCGCCGCCGCCGCGCAGGTACTTCAGCACGCGCTCGGCCGCCAGCAGCGCCGCGCCCGGCAGCGCCGGCAGCACGTAGCCCGGCAGCTTCGACCCCGACAGCGAGAAGAAGACGACCGGCGCGATTAACCAGGCCGCGGCCATCACGCGCACGCGCGCGGCCGCGTCCTCCGCCCGCGCGTTCGCCTCGCGCAGGCCCGCCAGCCCGCTCGCGAGAAAGACCGTCCACGGCAGCGCGAGCATCGCCATCACGGGCACGTAGAAGTAGAAGGCCTGCGGGTGGTGATACTTGTTCGAGGTGTAGCGCGCGAAGTGGTGCTGAACGAAGAACTCTTCGACGAACCCGCGGCCGTGGCGCGCCGTGACCGGCCCGTACCAGAGCGCCGCCACCAACAGCGTCAGCAGGACACCCCAGGGCAGGCCGAGCCGCGGCAGCGGCGGCCACCTCCGCCGCAAAAGGAAGTAGCACGCGACGACCGCCGCGGGGATGACGGCGCCGACCAAGCCCTTCGCCAGCAGCGACGCGCCGACGGCGGCGTAGAAGCCTACGAGCAGAACCCGCCTGCGCCCTTCGTCGCGCTCAAGCTCGGAGACGAAGAAGCAGGCGAGCGCCGCCGTCACCGTCGCCGTCAGAAGCCCGTCGAAGGTCGCCGCCCGCGAGAAGACCAAAAGCCCGCCCGACGAGGCCGTCACGCACGCGCTCACCAGCCCGTAGGCGCGCATCCCCTCGCTCGAAGCCAGCTCGACGCGGCGGCCCACCCAGCCGACGAGCAGCACCGTCAGTATCCCGGCCGCGGCCGTCCCGGCGCGCGCCGCCCACTCCGTCACGCCGAACGCGCCGAACGCGAGCATCATCAGCCAGTAGAGCAGCGCCGGCTTCTCGAACCACGCGTGGCCGGCGAGCGTCGGCGTGACGAAGTCGCCGCGCGCGAACATCTCGCGCGCCACCTGCGCGTAGCGCGGCTCGTCCGGCCCCAGGAGCGGCACCGCCCCCAGCCCGTAGAAGTAGGCCGCGCACACGCCGGCGACGAGGACGACCCACGCGCGCTTGGCAAGCATGAAACGTTGCAAGTATAGTCACCCGGAAAAGTAGTCAGTAGACAGTAGTCAGTAGACAGTAGGTTTGGCAAGCGACGTTTACGCTTGAACTCTTACCGTCCGCCGGCGAAGGTCTTCCTACTGGCTACTGACTACTGTCTACTGACTACTTTATGACTTTAAGAACCGCCGTCATCGGCGTCGGCCACCTCGGGCGGCAGCACGCGCGCATCCACGCGGCGCTGGCCGCGGAGGGCAAGTCGCAACTCGTCGCCGTCTGCGACATTAGCGAAGAGACGGGCCGGGCCGTCGCCTCGGAGCGGGAGACGGAGTGGGAGGCCGACTGGCGCGCGCTCGCGGGCCGCGTGGACGCCGTGAGCCTCGCCACGCCGACCGAGTCGCACGCCGAGATCGCCTGCCCCCTGCTCGAAGCCGGCGTCCACGTCCTCGTCGAGAAGCCGATCTCGCGCACGCTCGCGGAGGCCGACCGGATGATCGCGGCCGCGGCGCGCGGCGGCGCGACGCTGATGGTCGGCCACCTCGAACGCTTCAACCCGGCGCTCGTCGCCTTGAAGCCGCACGTCCGCCGGCCCGTCTACTTCGAGATTCACCGCGTCGGGCAGTTCACCGCCCGCTCGCTCGACATAGACGTGGTGCTCGACCTGATGATCCACGACCTCGACATCGTGCAGTGGCTCGTCGGCCGCGAGGTGGAGGCGACCGAGGTGCGCGCCGTCGGCATCCCCGTCCTGACGAACCGGGTGGACGCGGCCAACGCCCGCATCGAGTTCTCGACCGGCGCGGTCGCCAACATCACGGCCTCGCGCGTCGGCACCGAGAAGATTCGCAAGATGCGCTTCTTCCAGCCGCACGACTACATCGCCGTGGACTACGCCACGCGCCACGCCTCGATCAGCAGCCTCGCCCCGCCCTCGGCCACCGGCTCCTGGCCCGGCGTCAGCGTCAGGAATTTAGACATCATTGACGTCGAGCCGCTGCGCGCCGAGGTCGAACTCTTCCTCCAGTCCGCCGGCGCGGGCACGCCCCCGCCCGTCACCGGCGAGGAGGGGCGCCAGGCGCTCGCCCTCGCGCAGAGACTTTTGCAGAGCATCGGCGAGCACCCGATCATCTCCGGAATGAACCTTCAGCTATAATTCACCGGAAATTTTTTGATTTTTGATTTGCGATTTTTGATTTGCGGTTGAAGGCGGCGGAGCTTCCGTCTCCCAATCGAAAATCAAAAATCTAAAATCGCAAATTCTAACTGTCTGCACCGATGTCACAACTCAACGGGATACAAAGCGAGCCGGCCATCTCTGACCTCCTCGCCGAGCGCATCGCGGCCGGCGACTTCCCTTCGGCGGTCTACCTCGTCGCGGAGGGCGGGCGGGCGCGCTACAGCGACGCGCTCGGCGACGCCGTGCGCAGGCCCTCGCAGAGGCCGGCCACGCGCGAGACCATCTACGACCTCGCGTCGCTGACGAAGCCGCTGGTGACGGGCCTGCTCGCGGCCGTCTTCGTCGAGCGCGGCCTCCTCGAACTGGACGCGCCGCTCGCCGGCCGCCTCGAAGAGTTCGACCGCGAGGACAAGCGCGGGCTGACGCTCCGCCACCTGCTCACGCACACCTCGGGGCTGCCGGCGTGGCGGCCGCTCTACCTCCTGGCCGGGGGCGACGCCGAGCGCGCGTTGGAGGTGATCGCCGCGCTCCCGCTCGAACACGCGCCGGGCGAGCTGGTCGTCTACAGCGACCTCGGCTTCATCGCGCTCGGGCTGCTGCTGCAGGAGGTCTCGGGGCTGCGGCTGGCCGACCTCGCGCGCCGCGAAATCTTCGCGCCGCTCCGACTGGTGCGAACCTTCTTCAACCCCGAGAAGACGTTCCAGACCGAGACGGCGGCCTGCGAGACGGGCGGGAATCTTTACGAGCGGCAGGTCTGCGAGGACGAGCACGGCGGCGTCCCTCCGGACGGCTGGCGCACCGCCGACATCTGGGGCGAAGTGCACGACGGCAACGCCTTCTTCCTCGGCGGCGCGGCCGGGCACGCCGGACTGTTCTCGACGGCCAGCGAGACGCTCCGCCTCGCCTCGCAGTTCCTCGCCGCGCGCACCGAGCTGCTGCGGCCGGAGACCTGCGAGCTGTTCCGCACCAACATGACCGAGGGGCTGAACGAGGCGCGCTCCTTCGCCTGGCAGTTGGCCGCCACCCCCGACTCGACCGCCGGCCCCGACCTCCCGCCCGAAAGCTTCGGCCACCTCGGCTTCACCGGCACGAGCTGCTGGATTGACCCGAGCCGCGAGCGCGTCTTCATCCTTCTGACCAACCGGACGCACTCGCGGCCGCTCCCCTTCGTCAACATCAACGGCGTCCGCCGCCGGTTTCACAGCCTCGCCGCCGGGGCGCTGGAGCGCGATGCGAGCGCCCCGGCCGGCTGACGCGCCGGGCCTCGAAGGGCCGCGGCGGGTCTCGTTCGGCGAGGCGCTGCGCTTCTGGGTGAAGCTCGGCTGGATTTCGTTCGGCGGGCCGGCCGGGCAGATCGCCATCATGCACCGCGAGCTGGTCGAGCGGCGGCGGTGGATCAGCGAGGAGCGATTTCTTCACGCCCTCAACTACTGCATGATGCTGCCCGGCCCCGAGGCGCAGCAGCTCGCCGTCTACGTCGGCTGGCTGATGCACCGGACGTGGGGCGGCATCGTCGCCGGGGCCTTCTTCGTCATCCCCTCGATTTTCATCCTCCTCGGCCTCTCCTACGTCTACGCCGCTTACGGCAACACGGCCCTCGTCTCGGGGCTGCTCGCCGGCTTCAAGCCGGTCGTCGTCGCCATCGTCGTCGAGGCCGTGCTGCGCATCGGCAAGCGCGCGCTCCGCGGCCGCGCGCACGCCGCCATCGCCGCCGCGGCCTTCGTCGCCATCTACGTCATGCGCGTCCCCTTCCCCGTCATCGTCCTCGGCGCGGGCCTCGTCGGCTTCCTCGGCGCGCGCCTGTGGCCCGCGGCGCTGACCGCCGAAGGTGCCGGGGGCGGGGTGTCAGGTGCCGGGAAAGACGAGCCGGTTTCACCGACACCTGATACCCGACACCCGTCACCCTTCGTGATTGACGACCACGGGCCGCCGCCGGCGCACACTTTGCCGTCACGCCGGCGCGCGCTGCGGGTCGTCGCCGTCGGGCTAGTTCTCTGGCTCGTGCCGCTGGCGGGGCTTCTGGCGTGGCGCGGGTGGGGCGGGCTGCACGCGCAGGAGTATTTCTTCTTCACGCAGGCGGCGCTCGTCACCTTCGGCGGGGCCTACGCCGTGCTCGCCTACGTGACGCAGGCCGTGACGGGCGCGGCCTTCAACTGGCTCACGCCGGCGCAGGCCGTGGACGGCCTCGCCCTGGCCGAGACGACGCCGGGGCCGCTCATCATGGTCTTGCAGTTCGTCGGCTTCATGGCCGCCTGGAACAACCCCGCGCCCGGCCTGAGCCGCGAGGCCGGCGCGGTGCTCGGCGCGCTGGTCACGACCTACGTCACTTTCCTCCCGTGCTTCATCTTCATCTTCGTCGGCGCGCCTTACATCGAAGTCATCCGCGGTCGGCGGGGCCTTTCCGGCGCGCTCGCGGGCGTGACGGCGGCCGTCGTCGGCGTCATCCTCAATCTCGCGCTCGTCTTCGGCGCGGCCGTCATCTGGCCGCGCGGCTGGGCGGGCGGCCCCGACTGGTTCGCGCTCGTCGTCGGCGCGGCCGCCTTCGTCGCCCTCTACCGCCTCAAGGCCGAAGTCCTCTGGGTCGTCCTCGCCGGCGGCCTCCTCGGCCTCGCGTGGACACTGCTCGCCGCGTGAGAGGCGGTCAATGAATCACAACCAGACTATCGTGTTCGTGTGCGAGCACGGCTCGGCGAAGAGCGTCGTCGCGGCGGCACACTTCAACCGACTCGCCGCCGAGCGCGGCTTAGAGCTGGGGGCTGTCTCGCGGGGCACCGACCCTGATGCGGGGATCGCGC
>DASZKF010000506.1:0-2128 GCA_035947355.1 Pyrinomonadaceae bacterium
GGGCTTCTGACTCGCCTGGAAGGAATTTTGACTTGAAGCGCACCGGAAATTCCGTCGCGGCCGCCTTCGTGCTGCTTTCGCTCGTCCCCGCCGCCCGCGCGCAGGAGGCCGCGCCGCCGACCCCCGAAGAGCGGGCCTTCATCGCCGCGAAAATCTACTCCTCGGTCAACACCTACTTCGCGCACTGGCAGGCCGTGCCGGGGCTCGACTTCGACGCCGAGTTCAAACGTTACCTCGGGTGCGCGCTCAAGGCCGACACGCGCCTCGCCTTCGACCTCGCCACGGCCGAACTCTTCGCCTCGCTCCGGAACGGCCACACGCAGTTCATAGACCGCGGCCTCTACGGCGGCGCGTCCCCCCAGGCGCCGGTCGCGGCCCGCGTCGTCGAGGGCCGCTGGGTCGTGACGCGCAGCCTCGTCGAAGCCGTCAAGCCCGGCGACGAGATTCTGATGGTGGACGACAAGCCCATCGAGGAGTTCTTCCGGCAGAGCCGCAAGTACATCGCCGCCTCCGACGAACGCTCGGCCCGCCGCTCGCTCTTCTTCCGCCCCTACGTCTGGCCCGACCGCTACACGCTGACGCTCGGCGGCGGGCGCAGGGTCTCGGTAGACCGCGCGGCTTTGAAGCCCGCGCCGCAGCCTTCGCCCGAGACCGAGGGTCGCTGGCTGAAGGAGGGTGAGCTGGCCTACGTCAAAATCCCCGGCTTCGGCGAGCCGCGCTTCGAGCAGAAGGCCCTGGAGTTCGTCCGCCGGTTCAAGGACGCCGGGGCTCTCATCATAGACGTGCGCGGCAACGGCGGCGGCTCGACGCCGCAGGAGCTGACGAAGGCCCTGATGGGCCGGCCGTACCGTTGGTGGGCCGAGGCGACGCCGCAGACGCTCGCCGTCTTGAAGTACCGGGGCGAGTACCACACGAACACGATGATGACCTGGGGCGGGGAGACGATCAGGCCGGGCGAGCCGGTCTTCAAAGGCCGCTTGGTCATCCTCGCCGACGGCGGCTGCGGCTCGGCGTGCGAAGACTTCGTGATGCCTTTCAAGGACAACGGCCGCGCCACCGTCATCGGCGAGCGCACGGCCGGCAGCACCGGCCAGCCCTACCTGCACGACTTCGGCAACGGCATGATGATCGTCGTCGGCAGCATCCGCACCTCCTTCCCGGACGGCTCGCCCTTCGAGGGCGTCGGCATCGCGCCCGACATCGAAATGCCCGCGACCGTCAAGGACTTGATGGAGGGAACCGACGCCGTCCTGCAAAGGGCCGTCGAGGAAGCCGGGAAGCCGCGTTAGAAACGGAGCCGCCTAAAGAGAGAGGCCGCCCCGCTCGTCGAGGGGCGGCCTCAAGTTTTTATGTGAAGCGCGGCGCCCGTTACTGGCCGAGCAGCGTGTTCAGGCGCGGCGAGAGCGCGTCGACGAGCTTGCGGCTGGGGTCGAGGCCGCCGATGGTCGGGACGTTGACTTCGCCCGTGCGGTCGAGGATGACGAGGGCCGGGAGCTGGTTGCCGGCGACGCCCATCCGCTTGAAGAGCGCCCCGTCGGGGTCGCGCAGCACGGCGACCTTCAGCCCGTTCTTGCGCGCGAAGGCGCGGAGCTGCTCGTCGGTCGCGTAGTTCTTCGACTGCGGCTTGTCCGAGTCGGTGCTCACCCAGTAGACGCGCACGTCACGCTCGCCGAACTCGTCGGCTAACTCCTGCACGCCCCGCACCTGATCCTTCGACAGCGGCAGCCACGACGCGCCGAACGCCAAAACCACCACGTCGCCGCGCAGCATCTGCGAAGTGATTTCGCCGCCGTCCGCCGTCCGCAGGCGGAACTCGACCGGGGCCTGCACGGCCGCGCCCGCCGGCGCGCCCAGCCCGACGCCGACGAGCGCCGCGACGAGCACCATCATGAAGATAAACAGGGGCCTTTTCTTCAACATTTCCATCTCCTCCGAGCGGCCCAAAAGCGGGCCAACTCGTCCGAACCTTTGATGAACTGTCAAAAAGAAAGGTTGGATTGAAAACGGACGAGGGGAGCAGGGAGCAGGGAGTAGACAGTAGCCAGTAGGCTCCGCGCTACGACCGCTGACGCTGGCACGCTGACGATTCGATAGCGGCTGTCTTTCTCCTAGCTACTGTCTTTCCGGC
>DASZKF010000507.1:0-2508 GCA_035947355.1 Pyrinomonadaceae bacterium
CGGCCGGGCTTCCGTTGCGCAAGCCCTTTAGAAGCGGGCGCGGTATTCGATGGAGACGAGGAAGGCTTTGACCATCTCGGCCTGGACGAAATTGCCGTTGAACTGGTTGAGCTTGCCGAGCCAGAAGAAGAAGCCGTTGTAGCTGCGGTCGGGGAAGTCGTCCGGGTTCCGCTTGAGGTAGCCGAAGTACTGCATGAGGACGAACGCCTTGTTGAACTCGCGGTCGCGCAGGGTCTGGTCGTCGGCCACGCGGCGCAGGACGGCGGCGCGGCCCGCCGGCGTGTTGTTCGAAGTGAGCTGGCTGACGAGCGCCTGGCGCTCGGCCGCGTCGAGCACGCCGCCGGCGTTCTGGTTGAGCTTGTCTACGAACTGCGCCGGCGTCAGGCCCGCGTAGGCGCTCTGAAACGCGCCGCGCCCGACGAAGGAGAGCACGTAGGCGTTCTTGTTGGCGTTGAGTCTCTGCTCCCAGTCGCCGCGGCCGACGATGACGCCGTCGGCGATGGCGCGCGTCTCGGGCATGAAGCTCTCGCGGCGGACGGGGACGGGCTTGCCCGGCAGGTCGCCGAAGGCCGCCTTGTGCGTGCGGTAGACGAAGTAGCCCGTGTCCTGGAACTCGATGGAGAGGAAGAAGGCCGCCGAGACGTTCTGCCGCTTGAGGTCAATGCAGGCGGCGTCGCGGCCGCACTGCAAAATCTCGTTCTGCCAGAAGGCGAAGCCGCCCTGGTCGGGGTAGCGCGAGAGGAAGTCTATGTAGTGCTGCTGGACGAAGAAGTCGGCGTCGTCAATGGTGAAGGGGACGTTGGTGCCGGGGCGCAGCCGCAGCGGCTTGACCTTCGTGTTGCCGTAGACCAGCTCGGCCGGCAGGCGGTTGCCGGCCTCGGTGACGATGCGCAGCGTCGGCGCCTGCCCGCTCTGCGCGAGCGCGCCGAGGGCGGCCAAAGTCACAATGAGAACGACGACGAAAAACTTTCGCATCTGAATGCTCCCTTAAGATTTTAAGCGTGCGGCGGGAGAGTTCGTGAAAACCCTGTCTTCAGGCAAGGTCTCGTTGAACGCTTGTCAGGAGCGGGGCTGCATCCTTCACGACCGCGCCCATCTTAGACAGCCCGCCGGCCTTTGTCAAACCCAACAACCGGAAAGCCTTAGCGAGAAGAAATGATGAATGCGGAATGCGGAATGATGAATGAAAGACAAGTCGTCAGTTATCAGTTGTCAGTTATCAGTAAAAGCAATGTCTTTACTGATAACTGACAACTGATAACTAATTCATCATTCATCATTCCGCATTCATCATTTCTTCCAACGCGTCGAGCAGTTCGGCCTCTTCGGCGTCGGCGACGGTGCGGAGGTCGAGGACGACGCGGCCGTCGAGGACGCGGGCGACGACGGGGGGCGTCGCGCGCCGGAGCCTCTCTTCGAGCGCGGCGGCCGAAAGCGAGGCGTGGACGAGGGCGACGAGCGCGGTCGGCGGGTGCGTGGTCGGGGCGGAGCCGCCGCCGACGGCCGAGCGGCCGGCGACCACCTCGGCCCGCAGCGCGTCGGGCGCGACCCGCGCCCGCAGGCGTCGCGCGAAGGCCCGCGCGCGCCGCTCGATTTCCTCGCCCGTGGTTGCGAGCGCGCGCAGCGCCGGCACCTCTTCGAGCGCCGACCCGCGGCGGTAGGCTTCGAGCGTCGCTTCGAGCGCGGCCAGCGCGAGCTTGTCGGCACGCAGCGCCCGGTAGAGCGGGTGGCGGCGCAAGCGTTCCACGACTTCGCGCCGCCCGACGACCAGCCCGGCCTGCGCCGCGCCGAGCAGCTTGTCGCCGCTGAACGTGACCACGTCCGCGCCGGCGGCGATTGAGGCGGCGATGACCGGCTCGCCCGCGAGGCCGTGCGGGGCGAGGTCGAGGAGCGCGCCGGAGCCCGCGTCCTCGTAGAGCAAAAGGCCGCGCGCGTGCGCCAGCTCAGCCAGCTCGGCGAGCGCGGGCGCGTGCGTGAAGCCGACGATGCGGTAGTTCGAGGGGTGGACGCGGACGACGAGGCGCGTCTCGTCCGTGATCGCGCGCTCGTAGTCTGAGAGCCTCGTGCGGTTGGTCGTCCCGACCTCGACCATCCGCGCCCCCGACTGCGCCATCACCTCGGGCACGCGTAAGTCGCCGCCGATCTCGACCAGCTCGCCGCGCGAGACGACCGCCTCGCCGCCGCGCGCCAGCGCCGCGAGGACGAGCAGGGCGGCGGCCGCGCCGTTGTTGACGACGAGCGCCTCTTCGGCCCCGGCGAGTTCGGCCAGCAGCGCTTCGGCGCGAGCGCCGCGCCGGCCCCGCGCGCCGGCCGCGAGGTCGTATTCGAGCGTGCAGTAGCCCGCGGCCTCGCGCGCGACCGCCTCGCGCGCGGCCTCGGAGAGCGGCGCCCGGCCGAGGTTGGTGTGGATGATCACGCCGGTCGCGTTGATCACCGGACGCAGCGTCGCGCCGCCGAGCTCCGCCAGTCGCCGGCGCAGCTCCGCCTCCAGGTCCGGCAACGGCTCGC
>DASZKF010000508.1:0-10639 GCA_035947355.1 Pyrinomonadaceae bacterium
GCACCGCTACCCGGCGGCCGTCAAAGCCTTCTACATGGCCCGCGACCCCGAGCGGCCGGAACTCGCGCTCGGCGTCGACGTGCTCGCGCCCGAGGGCTACGGCGAGGTCATCGGCGGCGGCGAGCGCGCCACCTCGCTCGAATTCCTCGAAGGCCAGCTCCGCGAACATGACCTGCCGCGCGAAGCCTTCGAGTGGTACTTAGACCTGCGCCGCTACGGCAGCGTCCCGCACGCCGGCTTCGGCATGGGCGTCGAGCGCTGCGTCGCCTGGATGTGCGGCATCGAGCACGTCCGCGAGACCATCCCGTTCCCGCGGATGCTTTACAGGCTCAGGCCGTAAAAAGTTTCAAGTTCAAAGTCTCAAGTTTCAAGTTCGCGGCCGAACCTTGAGCCCTTCGACTGACGCGGCACAAACTTGAAACTCGAAACCTGAAACTTGAAACTCCGAGAAGTTTATGGACGAGAGGCGCATCGTTACGATCTTCGGCGGCTCGAAGTGCGGCGAGCAGAGTGAGGAGTACGGGCAGGCGCGGCGGGTGGGGCAGCTCCTGGCCGAGGCCGGGTTCACCATCTGCACGGGCGGCTACCTCGGCGTGATGGAGGCCGCGAGCCGCGGGGCGCGCGAGCGCGGCGGGCGCGTGCTCGGCATCGTGATGAACCAGTTCAAGGCCGAGCCGAACCGCTACCTGACCGACAAGGTCGCCAGCGCGCACTTCTACGAGCGGCTGCAAAACCTCATCATGCGGTCGGTCGGCTTCGTCGCCATCCGCGGCGGGGCGGGCACGGTGACGGAACTCTCCCTCGTCTGGAACAAGCTCCAGACGCGCGTCATCGAGCCGCGCCCCATCGTCCTGCTCGGCCGCTGCTGGCCGCCGGTCATCGAGGCCTTCAGGCAACACCTCGTCGTCAGCGAGGCCGACGCCCGCTGGCTCAACTTCGCCGAGACGCCGGAGGAGGCCGTCCGCCTCGTCGTCGAGAAATCAAAAGGAGTCCGTCTATGAACTGTCCGAGGTGCGGCGCGGGGCTCCTGCCCGGCGCGCAGTTCTGCGGGGCGTGCGGCACCCGCCTGAGCGAGGCGGCCGCCCCGCCCCCCCAACAGAGTTACGGCGCGGGGCAGGGCGGTCAAGGCATCCACCTCGACGAGGACGCGCGGGGCCAGGGCCGCGGCTACAGCTACGAGATTCTGCACCAGCCCTCGTTCTCGCTCGCCGTCGTCCGGCTCGCGGCCGAGCAGTCCATCCAGGCCGAGGCCGGGGCGATGGTCTCGATGTCTGCGAACGTCGAGCTGCAGTCGCAGATGAAGGGCGGGCTGATGGGCGCTCTGAAGCGCGCGGTCGGTGGCGAGTCGGCCTTCGTCTCGACCTTCACGGCGCGCGGCGGCCCCGGCGAGGTGACGTTCGCGCCGGGCGGCCCCGGCGACATCGCCGCGCTGGAGATGTCGGGCCAGAACTTCTTCGTGCAGTCGAGTTCTTACCTCGCGGGCGACCTCGGCCTCGCCGTGGACACGCGCTGGGGCGGCGCGAAGTCCTTCTTCGGCGGCGAGGGCCTGTTCGTCTTGCAGGTGTCGGGGACGGGCGTGCTGCTGCTCTCCTCTTTCGGCGCGATTCACCGCAAGCGGCTCCAGCCGGGCGAGCGCTACGTCGTGGACACGGGCCACCTCGTCGCGTGGGAGGGCTCGACGCAGTACACCCTGCGCAAGGCCGCGGCCGGGTTCTTCCGCAGCATGGTGAGCGGCGAGGGGATCGTCGCCGAGTTCGTCGGCCCCGGCGAGATTCTCATCCAGACGCGCAACCTCCAGGCCTTCGCCGGGATGCTCAAGCCCTTCTTCCCCTCGCAGGGCGGCGGCGGGGGCGGCGGCTTCAACCTCGGCGGCTAGGGGATTTTTGATTCGCGATTTTTGATTTTTGATTTGTAGACGCCGGCGCGGCCTTCCAATCGCAAATCAAAAATCCAAAATCAAAAATCCTGTTGAGAGGTGTCGACATGAACCAGCTTGTCGTAGAGAACCAATCGGCGGCCGCGGGGCGGCTGCCGGGCGCGGGCCGCCGCGTGAGCATCTTGGGCGTGCCGTGCGGCTTCGGCGCGAGTATCGCCGGCGTTGACCTCGGCCCGGCCGCGATGCGCGTCGCGCGCCTGCGCCAGCGCGTCGCGCAGCTCGGCTACGAGGTGCGCGACCTCGGCGACCTCCGCCTCGAATGCCCCGACCAGCCGGCCCCGCCGGGCGAGAAACTAAAATTCCTCCGCGAGATCGCCGCCGCCAACGTCTCGCTCGCCGAGGACGTGAAGAAGATTCTGGAGGGCGGGGAACTGCCGATCATCCTCGGCGGCGACCACTCCATCGCCATCGGCTCGGTCTCGGGCGTCGCCTCCTTCTGCCGCGCGCGCGGCGAGACCTTCGGCCTCATCTGGTTCGATGCCCACGCCGACATGAACACGCCCGAGACGACGCCTTCGGGCAACATCCACGGCATGCCGCTCGCCGCCCTCTTCGGGCGCGGCGCGCCGGAGCTGACCGGCATCGAGGGCTTCGCGCCCAAGCTCGACCCGCGCCTCTGCGCCCACATCGGCGCGCGCGACGTGGACCCCGGCGAGCGCGAGCTGATCCGCGAGCTGGGCCTCCGCGTCATCACCATGCGCGAGATAGACGAGCGGGGGATGAGCGCCTGCATGGACGAGGCCCTGGAGATCGTTTCGCGCGCCTCGGCCGGCTACGTCGTGACCTTCGACATAGACGCGCTCGACCCGATTGACGCGCCCGGCTCCGGCACCGTCGTCCGCGGCGGCCTCACCTACCGCGAGGCGCACCTCGCGATGGATAAGATCGCCGAGCGGGGCGGCGCGCTCTCGCTCGAAGTCGTGGAGATCAACACCGCCTTGGACGTCAACAACCGGACGGCCGAGCTGGGCGTCGAGCTGATCTGCTCGGCCCTCGGGAAGACCATCCTGTGAGGCGGCCGGCGGCTTTCGTCCACCTTCGTTGAGTCCGGGGCCGGGGCTTCAGACGCCCCCGGCCGCGGGCTTTCGACTTTCGGGGCCGAAGACTTTTTATGACGGACAAGATCAGGGTCGGGGTGATTTTCGGCGGGCGGTCGGGCGAGCACGAGGTCGCGGTGCGCTCGGCGCGCTCGGTGATCGAGGCGATTGACCGCGACCGCTACGAGGTCGTCCCGCTGGCGATCACGAGGGAGGGGCGCTGGCTCTCGCCCGCGGCCTCGGCCGCGCTGCTGCCGGAGTCGGCCCGCAGCCTCCTGCCCGCGCGGGTCGGCGAGTCGGACGGGGCCGTGACCATCGTCGGCGACCCCTCGCGCGGCGGCCTGCGCCGCTTCGAAGACTTGGGCGGCCCGGCGCAGCGGCTCGACGTCGTCTTCCCCGTGCTCCACGGCACCTACGGCGAGGACGGGACGATCCAGGGCCTCCTGGAGATGGCCGGCGTCCCTTACGTCGGCTGCGGGGTGCTGGCGTCGAGCTGCGGGATGGACAAGGTGACGATGAAGACGCTCTTCCGCGAGGCCCGCCTGCCCGTCTGCAAGTACGTCTGGTTCCTGCGCTCGGAGTGGGAGCGCGACCCCCGCGCGGTCGCCGAGCGCGTCGTCGGCGAGATCGGCTTCCCCGTCTTCGTCAAGCCGGCCAACCTCGGCTCGTCGGTCGGGATTTCGCGCGCCGACGAAGGCGAGGGGCTGGCCGCGGCCGTCGAGCTGGCGGCGAGGTACGACCGGAAGATCATCGTCGAGGAGGGCCTGGACGCGCGCGAGATCGAATGCGGCGTGATGGGGAACGACGAGCCGGAGGCGAGCCTGCCGGGCGAGTACGTCGTCTACGACGAGCGGGCCAGGTTCCTCGACTACACGGAGAAGTATTCGAGCACGGGCCACGTCGAGTTCGTCGTGCCGGCGCCGATCCCGAAGCGCCTGAGCGAGCGCGTGCGGCGCCTCGCCGTGCGCGCCTTCAAGGCCGTGGACGGGGCCGGCCTCGCCCGCGTGGATTTCTTCCTCCGGCGCGACAACGGCAGGCTCCTCGTCAACGAGCTGAACACCATCCCCGGCCTCACGGACGTCTCCGGCTTCCCCAAGATGTGGGCCGCCTCCGGCGTTCCCTTCACCCAGGTCGTAGACCGCCTCATCGAACTCGCCTTCGAGCGCCACCGCGACAAGGCCCGCAACGCCACGAGCCTATAAAAAAGTTTCAAGTTCAAAGTTTCAAGTTTCAAGTTAAAGGCGTCTGCTTCTAACTTGAAACTTGAAACTTTGAACTTGAAACTTTTTTATGCTTTGGGCGCGCGGTAGCCGCTGCGGGTGCGGGCCTTGAGGTCTTCGCGGGAGAGCTTGAGGTCTATGGCGCGCCAGCGGCCGTCGCGGAGCTTGTTGGTCGGGCGGTAGCCGAGCGTGTACTGGTTGCTCAGCTCGTCCACGATGCCGGCGAAGGCCTCGCCGAGCTCGCGGCCGCCCGGCGTCGGAACGTAGCGCCCGCCGCTCTTCGCCGCCAGCTGCTTGAGCGCCCCCGCCGACTTCATCCTCTGCGTCGCGTTCGACGACAGATCCATCATGTCCACGGTGTAGACGACGGCGTCGGCCGCCAGCGCCGCTTCGAGCGCCTTGTCGGCCGTCACGCCGCTATGGTTGTCGGCCCCGTCGGAGAGCAGGACGACGGCGCGCCGGCGCTCGGGCCGCCGCGAGAGGTCTGCGGCCGCGCGGAAGACGGCGTCGTTCATCGCCGTCAAGCCTCTCGCGCTGAGCTGGTAGGCGATGGGCGGCAGGTCGCGGCCGGGCGAGAAGTCCTGCACCTGCTCGACCCTCGAGTCGAAGTGGTAGACGGCGGCCACGTCGTCCGCGCGCAGGCCGTCGAGGAAGCGGATGGCGGCGGCGCGCGCCATCGAGACGCGCCCCTCCATGCTGCCCGAGGTGTCAATCAGGATGGCCGCGGCGAACGGCGTCTCCTCGACGGAGAAGAGGCTGAGGGGCTGCTCGCTCCCGTCCTCGAAGACGCGGAAGTCCGAGCGCGCGAGCTTGTGGACGTAGCGCCCTTCGCGGTCGGTGACGGTGACGTTGAGGACGACCAGCTCGGAGTTGACGCGGACGACTTCGTCCCCGTCCTGCTGTCGCGCGCCCGCGGGCGTGAGAGGGATGAGGGCGGCGAGGAGCGCGGCGAGCAGTCGCCGTCGGCGGCGGTGGGGGGCGGACTGGCTGCTCGGCGAGGGCCGGTCGCTCATGGCTTGACGAAGGTGCGGATGTGGCGGATGAGCTCGATCAGCTCGTTCGAGCCTTCGATGACGGCCCCGGAGACGACGAGCCGCGAGGTCTTGCGCACGTCCTCGCCGAGCTTGCCCGAGACCTCGGCCAGGCGGGCGACGGCCTGGCCGAGCTGCGCCGGCGGGTCTTTCAACTGCTCGTCGTCGTCCGAGCCGCCGGCCCCGCTGCGGATCTTCCGCGCCAGCTTCTCCATCCTTTCGAGCCGCTTGAGGTCTTCGCGGCCGAGGCTCTTGTACCTGTCGAAGGCGTCGCGCAGGTCTACGCCGAGCTTCGCCGTCTCGTCGGCGCGCTCGATCATCTCCTGGTGGCTCTCCTCCTCGTGCCGAATCTCGGCGCGCTTCAAAAGCTCTGCCTCGGGCGAGCCGAGCGGGCGCGAGTCCTGACCCGGTACGGGGGGCATGCCCGACGGGAGGGGCGGACGCCGCGGGCGCTGGGCCTGGGCCGCCGGGGCGAGGAGGGCCGAGGCGGCGAGCGCGCAGAGAATTTGCTTGAGCGAACGTGTTCCCACTGTGACTGTTCGGCGTCTGCGGAAGAGAAAAGTGCCGGCCTGCCCGGGCGATTCGACTTTAAGACGGCCGGGGCGCGGGGCGGGTTGTCTTGCCGCCACGCCGGCTTAGCCTACCCGCCCGAAGGTTTCGGTTGAAGTCGGTCGCCGCGCCGACCCCTCAGGTAAAGCCTGAGTCGCTTCAGGGGACGGAGACGGGAGTGTCCGGCGTGTTGATGAACTCCTCGCCGCCTGACCTCGCCCGCGAACCCTTCGTGACGGTGACCGTGCGCGAGTCGGGAGTCCTCTCGGGCGGCCTTCGCGCGCCGGGCGAAGAACTGAAGGCCACGTCCCCCTCCCGCCCGCCCGCGCGCAGGCGCAGGAGGCGCGAACCGCTCCACTCGCCCGAAAGAACTTTCAGAGAGTAGCGCCCCTTCTCGCCGGGGGCCAGCGCCGCCGGCTCGACCGGCACGGAGCGGACTTCGGTGCCGCCGTCGCCGCGCCGCCTCAACTCCAACTCGACGGAGAGGTTTTCCAAACGCCCGCCGCCGACGTTCTCCACCGTCCCGCCGAGGATGGCGTGCGGCTTCCTGAGCATCGCCTCGTCCACGAAGATGTGCGCCTCGGGCGCGGCGGCCGCGGGCGTCGGTGTGGCCGCGGAAGTCTGCGGGGCTTGGTCGCGCGTCGGCCCGGTCTGACAGCCCGAGAGGGTGAGCAACGCCGCGCAGGAGACGGTGAAGGCCCGTAGGCCGGGAAGGAATGAATTCATCATCACCCGTGCGGCTCGCCCGACGCTCCTCTGTACCAAAGTTCGTTCGCTCGCGGGGGGTTACGGGCCGCACGCGCAGAAGCTTAGCGAGCTGCCGTTAAGAGATTCGTCGAGAGTCCCCGGCCCCCGGCAAATGTTACGGCTCGCGTCCCGGCGGGGCGCCGCCCGTGACTTTGACGACGAGGTCAATCAGGAACTGCTCCTCGGCCGTCCCGTTGCTCCTCAGAGAGACCCACTCGGCGCCCGTCACGCCGTCGCTGCGCCCTTCGATGCGCGCGTTGACGGAAACGTTCGTGATCGAGCCGTCTATGGGCTGGACTTCGACGATCAGCGTGTAGCGGCCGCGCGTCCAGTTGCGCACGTCCGTGGCGGGCACCTCGGCGACGCGGTTCAGCTCCGAGGCGGTCACGACCGAGCCGCGCGTGAAGGTGAAAGGCTGCGTGATGAGCAGCCCCTCGGCCGGCTTCGAGCTCGGCTCGTCGAGGATCATCCTCCGCTCGCCGATCAGCTCGATGACGGCCTTCGTGAGCACGTCGTTCGGCACGTTGAAGCGGTAGGGGTTCGGCACGGGCGGCGGGGTCGGCGTCCGGCCCTTCCCGAAGTCTATGCCGCGCCCCGAGCCGGTGTCGAGCTTGCCGCCGTTGACGGCGGGCTGGCGGTTGTTGCCGCTGTCGCGGACGCGTTCGTTCTGCTGGTCGACGCCCTTCTCCTGCGCCGCGGCCGAGGCGGCCAGGGCGACCGAGAGCAGCACCAGAGCGCAAATTTTCTTCATGGCTTCACCCTTCCGTACGGGCCTTCCCGAAGAGTCGAAACGCGCGGGGGGACACGGGTGAGGATAAAGCAAGGCTCCGGCGAATTCAAGAAAGACCTCTCCGGCGGTTCGGGAGAGAGGCCGCGGCCTCTAGCGTGTAGTCTCTGCGGCGGGCGTCGCGGCGGGTGTCGGGAACGGCGTCCCGTTCGGCGTCGGCGCGGACGGCTGGATGAGCGCGTTCGCGTTGCGCGCGCGCTCCCACTCGCGCAGGGCCTGCACGCCGCGCTGGAACTCCTGCTCGCTCTCGTAGAAGTTGTGCGCGCCGTCGTCGCGCGAGGGCTCGCGGACGTAGTAGAGGTAGCGGGTCTGGGCCGGGGCGAGCGCGGCTTCGAGCGAGCGCGCACCGGGCGAGGCGATGGGGCCGGGCGGGAGCCCGCGCACCTTCCGCGTGTTGTAGGGCGAGTCGCGCTCGATGTCGCTCAGGTAGACCTTCCCGTCGTTGCGCCACTTGCCGGCGAGCTTCGAGGCGTAGATGACCGTCGAATCCAC
Source organism: Pyrinomonadaceae bacterium (assembly GCA_035947355.1). Classification (GTDB taxonomy): domain Bacteria; phylum Acidobacteriota; class Blastocatellia; order Pyrinomonadales; family Pyrinomonadaceae; genus QHXN01. The sequence continues at coordinate 7,800 of DASZKF010000508.1, forward strand.
GCCGAGCGGGATGCCCAGCGCCAGGCGGTTGTAGATGACCGAGGCGACGAGCGGGCGCTCCTCCGCCAGCTTGGCCTCGGTCTCGACGAGCGAGGCGACGGTGATGATCTCCCGAGGCCGTCGGCCCTGTGGGAGGCCGTGCTTGGCCGACACCTCGCCCCAGACCTGTCGGAAGCGGCGCACCATCGTGCCGACGACCTCGCGCGCCGTAGAGTCGGGCGGGAAGCTGTAGGTGTCGGGGAAGAGGTAGCCTTCGAGGTTGGGCGCGAGCGGGTCTATGTCGCGGATCGGGGTCGGGTCGTCGAGGAGCGTGAGTGCTTCCGCGGGGCCGGACAGTTTCAGCTCCGGGATGCGCGCGAGTAGGCCGGCGATGTCCCAGCGCGTCCAGCCCTCCGGCACCGTCAGGCGGCTCAGGCGCTGCTCACCCTCTTCGAGCTTCCGCAGAACCCCGGCCGGCGAGATCGGGGAGGGGAAGCGGTACTCGCCGGCCTTGAGACGCGGCCCAGCCCCGGTCAGGCGTATGTAGAGGCGGAGCAGCCACCCGCGTCTGATAACGCCGAGGGAATTGAGCTTGGCGATGATTTCATCCGGCGAGGAGCCGCGGGGGATTTCGATGTACTGTTCGGACTGTGTGTGCGCGAGGGGCGAGTGCAGTTCGCGGTAGGCCCAGAAGGCGGAGAGGCCCGCGAGGGAGAGGGCGAGAAAGAGGATAAGGAGAATCAGCCTGGATCGGCGCATGGGCTGCCAGCTTGAATATTTACTTTAAGTCTCGTCCGGCAACTTTACGGAGCGTTCGAGATAGTCCCTAAGGATAATCGCCGCGGCCGCGCTGTCCACCCGGGCCTTTACGTCGGTCTCAGAAAAACCCTCTGCGCGCAGAGCCGCTTCGGCCTCTTTCGAGGTGAGACGTTCGTCTTGCAGGACGACGGCGCGTTTGAGCGAAAGGCCGAGGTTGCGCGCGACGCGGCGCGCAAGGGCCGCGGCCTCCCCCTCGCCGCCGTCGAGCCGGAGCGGCAAACCCACCACAACCTTTTCAACGTCAAACTGTTCGCACAATTCGGCCAGCTCGCGCAGGAGCCGCTTCCAACTCGCGCGCGCGAGCGCCGGGAGCGGGCGCACCGTCAGGCGCAGCTCGTCGGAGACGGCGACCCCGACGCGCTTCGCGCCGAGGTCGAGCGCGAGCAGGCGGCCGCGGCCCTCGGTCGAAACCCCCGGCGCCGATTTTTGATCTTTGTTTCCCGGCAATTCGTTCTCGGTACGGCAGAGCCGCGAGTATAGCGTAACCCGCGCGGGGCGCGCCACTTGGGCGGCTTGCGCGCCTCCGAACGGCTGCTGTATCATCCGTTTCGACCCGTTCGGGCGCGCCGTGTTGCGCCCGCGTCTCGTCCGCCACAGAGATTTCGAGGTGTTTTGATGTCCTTCCGCAGTAAGTTTCTCCTGGTCGTCTTCTCGGCCACGCTGGCGCTCTACGCGGTCGTCGGCGGCCTGATGTCCATCAGCGCACAGCAGCAGGCCAACGACCCCGGCGCCCAACTGAGGATTTTCGAGAGCGTCCTCAAGCACATACAGGACGACTACGTGGACGAGCCGGACATGGGGAAGGTTCGGGCCGGCGCGCTGCGGGGCCTCGCCTACGGCCTCGACCCTTACTCGACCTACCTCACCGTTGACCAGGTGCGCGACTTCCGCTCGGGCGCCGCCGACACGCAGGTCAGCATCGGCGCGGAGCTTTCGCAGTTCTCGTCCTACCTCTACGTCATCGCGCCGGTGAAGGGCGGCCCGGCCGCGCAGGCCGGCATACAGACGGGCGACATCATCGAGTACATTGACAGCAAGGCGACGCGCGACATCTCCCTCTACGACGCGCGGCAACTCCTGAACGGCGCGCCGGGCGCGGAGGTCAAGCTGCGCATCCTGCGCGCCGGCGCGCGGCCCTTCGTCGTGGCGGTCAAGCGCGGGATGGTGGCCGTGCCGGGCGCGGAGGCGCGGATGGAGGCGGGCAAGGTCGGCGTCATCAAGGTCAACAGCCTGGCCGAGGGCGAGGCGGCGGACGTGAAGGCTCGGCTGCAGGAGTTGCTCAAGTCGGGCGCGCAGAAGATCGTGCTCGACCTGCGGAGCGTCGCCGGCGGCTCGCTCGCCGAGGGCGTGAAGGTCGCCAACCTCTTCATCCGCGAGGGGGCGGTGGCGCAGACGGTCGGGCGCGGCAACAGGCCGCTCAAGACCTTCAGCGCCGACCCGAAGGAGGCGATCTTCGACGGCCACGTGGCCGTGCTGATTGATCGCGGGACGGCCGCGGCCGCCGAGGTCGTCGCCTCGGCCTTCGTCGAGCGCAAGCGCGGCGACGTGGTCGGCGTCAAGAGCTTCGGCGCGGGCGCCGAGCAGCAGCTCTTCACGCTGCGCAACGGCGACGGCCTGCTGCTCACCACGGTCAAGTGGGCCTCCTCGACGGGCAAGCCCTTCCTCGGCAACGGCATCGCGCCCACGCACGAGGTGAAGAACCCCGAACTGGCCGAGGCGATTGACCCCGAAGAGTTGACGGGCAACGACGACGACCCCATCGCCCAGCCCAACCCGCCGGCCGACCGCCCGGCGGCCGCGCCCGAGCCGGCCGCGCCCAAGCCGCAGCCCGAGGACGTGCAGCTCAAGAAGGCCCTGGAGCTTTTGAAGGAGAAGGACAAGCAACAGCAGCCGGCCGGTCAGCGAGCCGCCTGAGACTGAAGAATAAAGTGAGAACGAAAAGCCCGCGGGTTACGACTCGCGGGCTTTTTTGCAGAAGCCCGACCGTCAGGGAGGTCGCCTCGAGTCACCCGCGCGGGCCTACGACGGGGCTTGGAACGCCC
>DASZKF010000509.1:0-13778 GCA_035947355.1 Pyrinomonadaceae bacterium
CTGCGAAGCTTATGGGCGCGTCACGCATAGAAATCTTCCGCACGATGCTGGAGAGCGACCCGGACAACACGGCGGTCAGGTTCGGGCTGGCGAAGGAGTACGAGAAGGCCGGGCGCTTCGACGAGGTGATCGAGACGCTGACCGAGTACCTCCAGCGCGCCGACGACGAGGGCAACGCCTACGGCATGCTCGCCTAGGCCTACCTCAAGACGGGCCGCCGCGACGCCGCCCGCCGCGCCTACGAGCGCGGCATCGAGGTCGCGAACGCCCACGGCCACCCGGGCATGGCGCAGGACTACAGGCTCGCGCTGGAGACGGAGTTCGAAGACTGAACGCTTATGGACGAGTTGATTTTTCTTGTTCAGGAAGCGCCCGAGGGGGGCTACACGGCGCGCGCGCTCGGCGAGTCAATCTTCACCGAGGCCGACGACGTGGACGGCCTGCGCGAGATGGTGCGCGACGCGGTGCGTTGTCACTTCGAGGAGGGCAAAGGCCCGCGCCTAATTCGCCTCCACTTCGTCCGCGAAGAAGTTTTCGCCGCATGAAGCTGCCGCGTGACGTTTCGGGAGACGGGCTGGCAAAGGCGCTCAGGGCTCTCGGCTACGGAGTCACGAGACAAACCGGCAGCCACCTCCGGCTGACCACATTCGAGAACGGTGAACATCACGTCTCGATTCCGCGACACGACCCTTTGCGCGTCGGCACGCTCGCGGCCATACTGGATGACGTGGCAGCACACTTCGAGATTAGCCGCGGCGAGCTGTTGTTGAGAATTAATATCTGAATTTGTAAGCAGGAGAATTTCTTAATCATGGCGACCGAAGTGAAGGCGCGCGAGTACCGGGGGCTGGGGCGCGACGAGCTGGTGGGCATCTACCGGACGATGTACCTGTCGCGGCGCATTGACGACAAGGAGATTCAGCTCAAGGGGCAGAACAAAATCTTCTTCCAGATTTCGGGCGCGGGCCACGAGGCGGTGCTCGTCGCCGCCGGGATGGCGCTGAAGGCCGGCCACGACTGGTTCTACCCCTACTACCGCGACCGGGCGCTGTGCCTCCAGCTCGGAATGACCGCCGCCGAGCAGCTCCTCTCGGCCGTCGGGGCCGAGGCCGACCCCAACTCGCACGGCCGCCAGATGCCCTCGCACTGGGGCCACAAGCGGCTCAACATCGTCTCGCAGTCCTCGCCCACGGGGACGCAGTTCCTACAGGCCGCCGGGTGCGCCGAGGCGGGCTTCCGCGCCACTCTCGTCGAAGAGATTAAAGACCGGGTCGTCGGCTTCCGCGGCGACGAGGTCGTCTACTGCTCGACCGGCGACGGCACGACGAGCCAGGGCGAGTTCTGGGAGGCCCTGAACACGGCGAGTAATTTGAAACTGCCCGTCCTCTTCCTCGTCGAAGACAACGGCTACGCCATCAGCGTCCCCGTCGAGGTGCAGACCGCGGGCGGCGACGTGTCGAGGCTGGTCGCGGGCTTCCCCGACCTCTACCTACAGAAGTGCGACGGCACCGACCCGGTCGAGTCCTTCGAGACCCTGCAGCGCGCCGTCGAGTACTGCCGCGCGCGGCGCGGGCCGGCCCTCGTCCACGCCAAGGTCATCCGCCCTTACTCGCACTCGCTCTCGGACGACGAGAAGCTCTACCGCCCGGACGAGGAGCGCACCTCGGACGCCGAGCGCGACCCCGTCAAACGCTTCGGCGCGCTCCTCGTCGAGGAGGGCTTCGTCACGCAGGAGGAGTTGCAGCGGCTCAAGGACGAGGTTGACCGCGAGGTGAGCGAGGCCGCCGACCTCGCGCTCGCGAGCCCGCAGCCCGAGCCGGAGACCGCGACGCGGTTCGTCTACTCGCCCGACGTTGACCCGACCTCCGCGGAGTTCGACAACGAGGCCGAGCTGGGCGGGCAGCTCTCCGGCAACGCCGGGACGATGGTTGACCTCATCAACCGCTGCCTCCACGAGGAGATGGCGCGCGACCCCTCGATAGTCGTCTTCGGCGAGGACGTGGCCGACTGCTCGCGCGAGGAGAACCTCGACAAGGTCAAGGGCAAGGGCGGCGTCTTCAAGGTGACGGCCAACCTCCAGCGCAAGTTCGGCGGCGCGCGCGTCTTCAACTCGCCTCTGGCCGAGGCCAACATCGTCGGCCGCGCCGTCGGGATGGCGACGCGGGGGCTGAAGCCCGTCGTCGAGATACAGTTCTTCGACTACATCTGGCCCGCCTACCACCAGATCAGGAACGAGCTGGCCCTGATGCGGTGGCGCTCGGGCGGCGACTGGAAGTGCCCCGTCGTCATCCGCGTCCCCATCGGCGGCTACCTCAAGGGCGGGGCCGTCTACCACTCGCAGTCGGGCGAGACGATCTTCACGCACGTGCCGGGCCTGCGCGTCGTCTACCCCTCGAACGCGCTCGACGCCAACGGGCTGCTGCGCACGGCCATCCGCTGCGACGACCCCGTGCTCTTCCTCGAACACAAGCACCTCTACCGCCAGGCTTACAACAAGTCGCAGTACCCGCCCGACGGCTTCCTCGTCCCGTTCGGCAAGGCCCGGACGGTGCGCGAGGGCACGGACCTTTCGATCATCACCTACGGGGCGCTCGTCCAGCGCTCGCTCGTCGCCGCCAAGCAGGCCGAGCAGCAGCAGGGCATCAACGTCGAGGTCGTAGACCTGCGCACGCTCGCCCCCTACGACTGGGAGTCGGTCGCGCGCACCGTCCGCAAGACCAACAAGGTCATCGTCGCGCACGAGGACACGCGCACGCACGGCTTCGGGGCCGAAGTCGCCGCCCGCATCGCCGACGAACTGTTCGAGTGGCTCGACGCGCCCGTCCGCCGGGTCGCCGCCCTCGACACCTTCGTCGCCTACGCGCCCCGGCTCGAAGACCACATCCTCCCCCAGGCCGAAGACGTCTACCGCGCCATCACGGAGCTTTACGCGTACTGATAAAGTTTCAAGTTCCAGGTTTCAAGTTCCAAGCTGAAGACGGGTTGCTTTAACTTGGAACTTGGAACTTGAAACTTGAAACTCGAATTTTTTTATGCGCCACGACAACACGCTCGAACTCGGACGGACGGCGCTCGCCGTGATAGACGTGCAGGAGTCTTTCCGCGGGGCCATCCCGGACTTCGCGGAGTTGGCCGCGCGCTGCGCGCTCGTCGCGCACGCCGCCGGGCTGCTCGGCGTCCCCGTCGTCGTCACCGAGCAGTACCCGAAGGGCCTGGGCCGCACGGCCGCGGAGATTCGGGCCGTCCTGCCCGAGGGCTTCGCGCCCGTCGAGAAGACCGCCTTCAGCTCCTGCGGCGCGCGGCAGTTCGTCGAAGAGCTGGAGCGGGCCGGCGCGCGCCACGTCCTCGTCTGCGGCATCGAGGCGCACGTCTGCGTCAACCAGACCGCGCACGACCTGCTCGCCCGCGGCTACCGCGTCCACCTCCTGACCGACTGCGTCTCCTCGCGCGCCGCGCACAACCGGCAGACCGGGCTCGACAAGATGCTCCGCTCCGGCGCGCTCCCCTCCTCGACCGAGCTGGCGCTGTTCGAACTCATGCGCGACGCCCGGCACGAACAGTTCAAGGCGATTCAGAAGCTGATAAAGTAATCAGTCATCAGGGCGACCCCCTGAACAAAAACTGACGACTGATAACTGACAACTGATAACTAATGGATTTGCTCTCTTCACTCAACGACCGGCAGCGCGAGGCCGTGGAGGCGACCGAGGGGCCGCTGCTCATCCTCGCGGGGGCGGGGTCGGGCAAGACGCGCGTCATCACGGTGCGCGTCGCCTACCTCATCTCGGGGCGGGGCGTCGCGCCGCACAACATCCTCGCCGTCACCTTCACGAACAAGGCCGCGCAGGAGATGCGCGAGCGCGTCCAGAAGCTCCTCGGCGGGCAGCGGCTGGAGAGCGCCCCGCTCGTCTCGACCTTCCACTCCTTGTGCGTGCGGATGCTCAGGCGCGACATCGAGAAACTGGGCGAGGGTTACACCCGCTCGTTCACCATCTACGACCAGGACGACTCGGTGCGGGTCGTCAAGGGCTGCATCAAAGACCTCGGCTACGACGACCAGCGCCTCGGCGCGCGCCAGACGCAGTCGGCCATCAGCCACGCCAAGAACTCCGGCCTCGACGCCGACGCCTACGCCGCCCGCGTCGAGTCGCACGACGAGCGCCGGGCCGCCATCGCCCGCGTCTTCCGCCTCTACGAGGAGCGCCTCGTCTCGAACAACGCCCTCGACTTCGACGACCTGCTGATTAAGGCCGTCCGCCTGCTGCGCCAACGCCAGGACGTGCGCGACTACTACAACCAGCGCTTCCGCTATATCCTCGTTGACGAGTACCAGGACACGAACGCCTTGCAGTTCGCCCTCATCCACTTTCTGACGGAGAAGCAGCAGAACATCTGCGTCGTCGGTGATGAGTCCCAGAGTGTGTACGGATGGCGCGGAGCTGATATTACGAACATCCTGAACTTCGAGCAGCACTACCCGGAAGCGAAAGTCATCAAGCTCGAACAGAACTACCGCTCGACGCAGAACATCCTCGACGCGGCCGACGCCGTCATCAAGCACAACACCGAGCGCAAGGATAAGACCTTGTGGACGGCGAACCCGGCGGGCGAGAGCATCCGGTATTACCAGGCGGCCGACGCCGAGGGCGAGGCCCGCTTCGTCGCCGCCAAGATTGAGGAGCACCGGCGGCGCGAGCCGGGCTTGCGCGCCGCCGTCCTCTACCGCACCAACGCGCAGTCGCGCGTCTTCGAGGAGGCGCTCCGCCGAGCCGGCATCGCTTACAACATCGTCGGCGGCTTCTCCTTCTACGAGCGGGCCGAGGTGCGTGACATCGTCTCCTACCTGAAGCTCGCCCTGAACCCGCACGACTCGGTCGCGCTCTTGCGCGTCATCAACACGCCGCCGCGCGGCCTGGGCAAGCAGACGCTCGACGAGCTAGACCGCCGCGCCAGGGACTACGGCGTCTCGCTGTGGGAGACCATCGGCATCGTCACGAGCCAGGGCGAGGGGATGAGCCCGCGCGCCGTCTCGGCCCTCAAGGGCTTTCAGAACATCGTCCAGACGCTCGTCTCGCTGGCCTCGAAGGAGACGGCCTCGGAGGTCGTCAAGGCGGCCATCCTCGACACCGGCTACGCCGACGCGCTCAAGGCCGAGAACACGGAGGAGGCGGCGGGCCGCCTGGAGAACTTGCAGGAGCTGGTCAACGCGGCCGTGGACTACGACGCCGAGGAGGGCGGCGGCCTGCGCGACTTCATAGACGCCGCCGCGCTCGTCTCCGACGCCGACCAGTACGAGCGCGACGCGCCCGTCACGCTGATGACGATGCACTCGGCCAAGGGCCTGGAGTTCCCGCTCGTCTTCATCGTCGGGATGGAGGACGGGCTCTTCCCGCACGCGCGCGCGGCGGCCGACGCGGCCGAGCTCGAAGAGGAGCGCCGGCTCTGCTACGTGGCGATCACGCGCGCCGAGCGCTTCCTCTACGTGACGCACGCGATGCGCCGTCGCGTCTACGGCGAGGAGTTGGCCTCAGAGCCTTCGCAGTTCTTGAACGAGCTGCCGCTCGACCTGATGGAAGACCTCTCGCGCGGCGGCTCGTGGCTCTCGTTCGCGCGCAGCTCCTCGGCGCTCGAGGCGCGCCACGCGGCGCGGGTGCTGCGCGGCGAGGCCCCGAAGCCGGAGAGGCGCTACGGCGGCAAGACCTACGACAGCGTGGACTCCATCGCCGAGTTCTTCCGCCAGCGCGGCCAGCAGCTCAAGAGCCAGACCGCCCCGCGCCAGCCGGCCGAGCCCGCCGCCCGCCGCCCGCCGCCCGCGGGAGGCGCGCCGCCATCGCCGTCTTCTTCCCCCGGCGGCTTCGTGCCCGGCACGCACGTCAAGCACCCGAAGTACGGCCGCGGCCTCGTGCTCCGCCGCGAGGGCGTCGGCGACTCGGCCAAGATCACCGTCAGCTTCCCCGGCTTCGGCCAGAAGAAGCTCATCGAGAAGTACGCCGGGCTGGAGAAGGCGTGAGGGAGGAAGGAGACAGTAGTCAGTAGGGAAGCCCCGGCAGGGGCGAAAGAATATAGCCCAGGGCGCAAGCCCTGGGTCAACCGCGAGACAACGTTTAGTAAGCCCCGGAGGGGCGAAAGAGTTTTAGACCGGCGATTCGCGGCGACCTAACCTCTGCCGCCCCTCCGGGGCTCTGGTTCCTTTACCCTCGCGGTTCCCAGGGCTCACGCCCTGGGCTATATTTCCGACGCCGCCTCCGGCGGCTTCACAAACCTCCGGCTGCTGTCCGACTGCCGATCTTATTCCTGTGTTATTCCTGCTGATGCTCTTCCCGTTGCCGACCGTTCTTTAACTCTTACCTTGCGGAGTCCCCGATGAGAGCTTTCCCCCGGCTGAGGTTTCTCCTGCCCCTGCTCGCGGCGGCCGTCTCTTTCTTAAACGTCGAATCGCCGGCGCAGAAAGCGAAGGCGTCTGCGGCTGCGGCGCGCCGTCAGCCCGCGGCGGCCGCCGCGCCGCGGCTCGTCATACAGTACGGGCACGCGGAGCCGGTTGACGCGGCGGCCTTCTCCCGCGACGGGCGCTACGCCGCGACGGGCAGTTGGAGCGAGGAGACGGCCGTCCTCTGGGACTTGGAGGCGGGCGCGGAGATTCGGCGCTTCGCCGGCAACGAGCGCGGCGGCGCGCAGGACGGCTACATGGCCGTCGCCCTCTCGCCCGACAACCGCCTGGTCGCCGCTTCGAGCGAGACCGGCGTGCGCGTCTTCGACGTGGCGACGGGCCGCGTCGTCCGCCACCTCAAGAGCGCGAACACCGGCAGCGAGGTCATCTTCATCAACCTCGACTTCTCCGAAGACGGCGCGCGGCTCACCTTCGGGCCGGACGTCTTCGAACTGGCGACGGGCCGCGTCGTCGGCCGCGCCGAGATGCGCGGCGAGCTCGCGCGCTTCGACGTGGCGACGCCCGACGGAAGCCGCATCGTCGAGATGACCTACACGCCCGAGGCCGGGCCCGGCGGCGCGGAGGTCTACGCGGCGATAGTCAAGGAGGCGAAGACGGGCCGCGTCGTCGGCCGCCTCGGCGGGCACGGCGACCGGATTCACGCGCTGGCGATCTCCCCCGACGGCCGCACCGTCATCACCGGCACCGACTCCCGCGAGCGCGCGCTGCGCGTCTGGGACGTGGAGACCGCCACGGAGCGCCACCGCCTCCGCAACCACGCGCGGCCGGGCACGACGAACTTCGCCGGCGGCGGCATCGTCAACGCCTTCTCCGAAGGGGGCGAGGTGCGCCTGCGCGACTGGGCGACGGGGCGCGAGACCGTCCTGCGCGTCGGCGAGGGCGAGCGCGCGGGCGCGGCCGCCGTCTCGTCGGACGGCCGCCGCGCGGTCGTCGTCGTCGGCAGCGAGACGCGCGTCTACGACACGCTAACGGGCGGCCTCGTCTCGCGCTTCCCCGCGCCGGAGGAGAGCCTCACGACGCGGCGCGACCGCCCGCACTTCTCGCCCGACGGCCGCTTCGTCGTCGGCCTCAACTGCCACAGCTGCGCCACCGCGCTCGACGAGGCCGAGACCGGCCGGCGTCTTAGAACTTTCAAGTGCAACGCCGGCAACCCCTGCCTGACGGCCTTCTCAAGAGACGGGCGGCTCGCGGCCGTCAGCAACTCGGACGCGACGGGCGGCGCCGGGCACGTCGAGATCGTCTCGACCGCCGAAGGCCGCCCGCTCTCGCGCACGCGCCCCTCGAAAGACGACTACCTCGAAATCAACGCGCTCGCCTTCTCGCCCGACGCGCGCCTGCTCGTCGCCGCCGGCAGCGACTACACCTCCGTCCAGGGGGCGCAGGTCAAAATCTGGGACGTGGCGACGGGCCGCGCCGTCCGCGAGCTGAAGGGTCACGAGATGTTCATCTACGCGGTCGCGTGGTCGCCGGACGGGCGGCTGGTCGCGACGGCGAGCGCCGACGGCACGGCCCGCCTCTGGGACGCGCGCACGGGCAAGGAAGAGCGCCGCCTCGCGGGCCACAACGCGCCCGTCCGCGAGGTGCAGTTCTCGCCCGACGGGCGGCTGGTTCTGACCAGGGGACTCGACAACGCCGCGCGGCTCTACGAGGCCGGGACGGGGCGCGCCGTCGCGCACATGGTCAACTTCGACAGCGGCGACTGGGTCGTGGCCGACGCCGAGGGTCGCTTCGACACCAACAACCCCGAGGGCCTGCGCGGCCTCCACTGGGTCTCGCCGGACGACCCTCTGCGCACGCTCCCGCTCGAAATCTTCATGCGCGACTACTACGAGCCGCGCCTGCTCGCGCGCCTCCTCGCCGGCGAGCGCTTCGCGCCCGTCCGCTCGCTCGCCGACCTGAACCGCGCGCAGCCCTCCGTCCGCATCACCGACATCCGCCGCCGCGACGGCGACGGGGCGACGGCTGACGTGACCGTCGAGGTCGCGAAGCCCGTGACGGAGTCTGGCGGCGGCGCAGACCCGGCCGGCGTCTACGACCTGCGCCTCTTCCGCGACGGCCAGCTCGTCAGCCACGCGCCGGACGGGGGCGGCCGGCTCGCGCTCGACGCGCGGACGGGACGGGCCTCGCACACCTTCAGAAACGTCCGCCTGCCGCGCGCGGCCGAGGCCCGCGAGCTGACCTTCTCGGCCTACGCCTTCAACGAAGACCGTGTCAAGAGCGCGACCGACCGGCGCGCGCTCCGGCTCGAAGCCTCGGCCCTCCCCGCGCGGGGCCGCGTCTACCTCGTCTCGGTCGGCGTCAACGCCTACGAGAACGAGGAGTGGGACTTGCGCTTCGCCGCCAACGACGCGCGCCGCCTGCAGGAGGTCGTCGCCGCGCGCGTCGCGCGCACCGGCGAGTACGAGGAGGTCGTGAGCGTCCCGCTCATCTCGGACTACGAGACGGAGGCGGGGCGCAAGACCTCGCCGCGCGTCGTCAAGGAGTCGGCGGCGACGAAGGCCAACTTCAAGATGGTGCTCGACCTGCTGGCCGGCAGGGAGGTTGACGCCGCGCGGCGGAGGGCGGTCCCGAACGCGGACAGGCTCCGCGCGGCGACGCCCGAAGACCTCGTCCTCGTCTCCTTTTCGAGCCACGGCTACGCCGACGGCCGCGGCAACTTCTACCTGCTCACCTCCGACACGGGCGCGGGCGGCAGCAAGCGCGAGGCGCTGGCGCGCGCCGTCTCAAGCGACGAGCTCTCCGCCTGGCTGCGCGACGTGGACGCGGGCGAGCTGGTGTTGGTCGTGGACGCCTGCCACTCGGCCGCGTCGGTCGAGGGCGAGGGCTTCAGGCCGGGGCCGATGGGCAGCCGCGGCCTCGGCCAGCTCTCCTACGACAAGGGGATGAGGGTTCTGACCTCGACGCAGGCCGACGACGTGGCGCTCGAGAGCCGTCTCGTCGAGCAGGGCCTCCTGACCTACGCCCTGACGCGCGACGGCCTGGAGGCGATGCGCGCCGACTTCCGACCCGCCGACCGGCGCGTCACCGTCTCCGAATGGCTCGCCTACGGCGTCGAGCGCGTCCCGGCGCTCCACGCGGAGGTCGCCCGCCGCCTCTCCGAGATGCGCCAGGGCAGCGCGCACCCGGCCCCCCTCGCCGGCGACACGCAGACCAAAGTCGTCACCTTCAACCCTCACAGGAAGCGCCCGCCGCGCCGCGCGCCCGCCGGCGCCAAAGGTCTCACCGTCATCGCCGACGCCGCCCGCACCCAGCAGCCAGCCCTCTTCGACTTCTCCCGCCGCCGCCGCGACGCCGTCCTCGCCGCAGCCCAATAGCAATGATGAATGCGGAATGATGAATGATGAATTAGACCGAGCAAATCTCGGTCTAATTCATCATTCATCATTCCGCATTCATCATTTAAAAGTTGCCTGGGCGAGACGGGCGGGGTTACATTTCGTGGTGTTCTCATTCCTCAAGGGCCGGCGGCGGGGTGCGATGACGAACGAGGAGATCGCGCGGAGGTTCGAGCGGCTGGCGACGCTGATGGAGATTCGCGGCGACGACCGGTTCCGCGTGCGCTCGTACCGCAACGCCGCCGAGGTCATCGAGACGTGGCCGACGCCGCTCTCGCGCGTCGCCGCGGGGGAGGGCGTCAAGGGCTTGCAGGAGTTGCCCGGCGTCGGCAAGGCCATCAGCGGCAAGATCGTGGAGCTGCTCGCGCGCGGGACTTTCGAGGCGTGGGAGAGGCTGACGGCCGAGACGCCGGAGTCCGTCCTCGACCTCCTCGAAGTCGAGGGCGTCGGCCTCAAGACGGCCTCGACGCTCTACCAGCAGTTCAAAATCTCTTCGCTCACGGACCTGCGGCAGTTCGTCGAGGGCGGCGGTCTGGATTTGGTCGACGGCGTCGGCGAGAAGTCGGCCGAGAGGATTCGCCGCAGCGTGCAGAGCCTCACGCGCTGAGCGGGCGATACGAACAGAGCGGGCGGCGCGTATAACACCGGGTCGTGCGCGCCGCCCGTTGTTTTACGTCAGCCCCTACTGCCCTTTACCTTCCAACGCCGACACGCGGTCTTCGAGGTCGCGCGTATCGGCGCGGATTTCCAGAACGCGCGATTCGAGCCGGTCGAGCCGGTTGGTGATGGCCCGCACCTCGCCCCGCAGCTCTTTCACTTCCTTGCGTAGTTCGTTCTGGCCCTCGCGCAACTCTGCGACTTCTTTGCGTAGTCCTTCCTGGCCTTCGCGCAGTTCTCCCACGTCGTTGCGCAGTTCTGCGATGTCTTTGCGCACTTCCTTCAGCCCGGCGCGGAGTTCGCCCACATCGTGGCTGATGGCGGTCAGGTATCTGAGTATCTCGGTCATGCGTTCACTGCTCAAATGGGTAGGAGGATGTTTTTAGAGCGGTGGGTGGTTCTCGAACTCCGCGGCCGCAGGAGTTTACTACTTCCATCTGCGGCCCGCCTACTCCCGCGCGCGCTTGACGATGAGCAGGGTGATGTCGTCGCCGGCCGCCGTCCCTTGCGCGAAGGCGGAGAGGGCGGCCTCGATCTTGTCGCGGATGCCGGCGGCCGAGCGGTCGAGGTTCTGCGCGATGACGTTCTGGAGGCGGGTGGTGCCGAACTCCTCGCCCCGCGGGTTCTGCTGCTCGGTGACGCCGTCGGAGTAGGCGACGAGCACGTCGCCCGGCTGCAAGGTGGTGCGCCCCTCCTTGTAGGAGGAGTCCGGCATGATTCCGAGCGGCAGGCCGCCCGACCCCAACTGCTCGGTCGTCCCCGAGGCGTGCGCGATGATGGGCGGGTTGTGGCCGGCGTTGATGAAGGAGAGCGAGCCCGTCACGGCGTCGAGCTCGGCGTAGAAGAGCGTGACGAAGCGGTTGGGCGGCGTGTTGTCGGCCAGGTAGCGGTTGACGGCCCCGACCGTCTCGGCGATGGGGCGGCAGGCGGCGACCTGCGCGTGCACGGCCGCGTGCAGCGAAGACATCAGGAGCGCCGCCGAAGTGCCCTTGCCCGAGACGTCGCCGAGCGCGACGACGAGCCGCCCGTCCTGGCACGGGATGAAGTCGTAGTAGTCGCCGCCGATCTGGTACGACGGGAAGCTGATGCCTTGCAGCTCGTAGCCCGCGACCGCCGGCGGGGCCGTCGGCTGGAAGCGCTGCTGTATCTCGCGCGCGAGCTGCATCTCGCGCTCGAAGCGCTCCTGCTCCAGGTGCTCTTCGAGGAGGCGCGCGTTCTCGACGCGGATGGCCGCGACCGAGCCGAGCGTCGTCAGGACCTTCAGGTGATCCTCGGTGAAGCGCGCGGCGGCGAGCGGCGAGTCGGCGTAGATGAGGCCGAAGATGCGCTCGCCGACGCCCAGGGGCACGGCCAGGACCGAGCGGATGCCCTGGAACGTCACCGTGCTCGACTTGAAGCGCGGGTCGTGCTGCGCGTCCGAGGTGAGCACCGAGCGGCCGCCGGCGACGACCTCCTCGATGATGGTGCGGCTGACGCGGACTTCGCCCACGTCGGGCCGGCGGTCGCGCATCTCCGCGGCGCGCACCCTCAGCTCGCCCGAGGCGTCGTCTTTGAGCATGATGAGGCAGCGCTCGGCGGGCACGGCCTCGAAGACGAGGCGCGCCACCTGCCGCAGCGTCTCGTCGAGCGTGGCCGAGGCGAGGAGCGTCACGCCGACCTTCGAGATGAGCGCGAGCAGGTCGCCCTGTTCGAGCGCGCGCTGCGGGATGACGGTCTCGGGGACGAAGCGGCCCGACGACTGCGTGCGCGCGCCCTCGATGGCTTCGAGCAGCCCCGAGGTGGTGTGGGTCGCCGAGTCGAAGGCGATGGTCGCCTCCGGCGCGCGCCCGTCGCCCGAGTCCTCGTCTATGGTCGGCGCGGGCAGCTCCGGCGCGGTGTGCTCCTTGTAGACGATCTCGGTCTCGCCGATCTGGATGCGCCCGCCGTGCATGAGCGGCACCGCGCCTTCGACCCGCCCGCCGTTGTAGTAGGTGCCGTTGGCCGAGCCCAGGTCCTGCAGGAGGTACTGGTCGCCCTCGCGCCGCACCTCGGCGTGGACGCGCGAGGCGAACGGGTCGGGGATGCACACGTCGTTGCGCGCCGACCGCCCGATGGTGATGCGCAGGCGGCCCAGCGGGTACACGTCCGAGCCGTGATCCGGGTAGCTGACGAGTAGTTCAGGCATAGGGCAAGTAGTCAGTAGACAGTAGTCAGTAGACAGTAGGAGAACAACCTCTTGCTAGTCGTTCGCGTGTCAGTGTCGGCAGACTGAGCGCGGGGCGCTACTGGCTACTGACTACTGTCTACTGTCTACTGCTTTCTTATCCTGTCGAACTCGCGTTCGAGTTGTTGCGCGTGGCGGCGGGCCTGGCCGGCGAACTGGCCGCGCTGCGCGTTCTGAAAGTGTGCGAGCGCGGCGACCAGCTCGGCGCGCTTGAGCGTCTGGATGTTGCGGCCCTCGACGTAGTTGAGGCCGAGGTAGTAGTGCGCGTCCGGGTTGCCCGCCCCGGCCGCGGCGCGCAGGTCTTCGAGCGCGGCGGCGCGGTTCGACGACCACAGCTCGACGCCGCGCCGGTATCGCTCCGCGGGCGAAGCCTCGGCCGGGCGGGCCGGCGGCGGCTGCTCGGGCGCGGGCTGCGCGGCGGGCGGGGCTTCGGTCGGCGCGGGGCTAGGCTGGGGCGACGGCAAGGCGGAGGCCGTCTCGTCCGTGCGCGGCGGCGCGGGCGGGTCGCCGGCGCGCTCGCCCTGCGGGCCGGGCGTGGCCGCGGGCGTCGGCTGCGCGAGTTCGGCGAGGCGTTGGCGGGCGAGGCCCGCGACGGCGTCGAAGGGGAGCGCGCTCACGCGCTGGTAGAGGGCGCGGGCCTCCTCGGCGCGCCCCGAGAGGCGCAGCGCGTCGGCGAACGAGAGCAGGTCGTGCGGGTCGGCCGACGCCTCGCCGACGAGTCCGACCAGGCGGCGGTAAGACTCGGCCGCCTCGGCGTAGAGGCCCTCGGCGAACTCGGCCGCGGCGAGCTGCCGCCAGGCGGTGAAGTCTTCGGGGGCGTGGCGCGTGACGGCGCGGAACTCCTCGACGGCCTCGCGGCGCGCGCCGCCTTCGAGCAGAAGCTCGCCGAGGCGCCGGTGCGCCTTCGCGTTGGAAGGGACGAGCCGGTTGGCCTCGCGCAGCGCCGCCAGCGCGCCCTCCATGTTCCCCTGCGCGAGCTGCGCCTCGGCCTCGGCCAGCTTCTCCTCGAACAACTGATTCGGGTCGGGCGCGGCCGGCGCGGCGGGGGCCTGCGTGCCCGCGTCCGTGGCCGCGGGCCTGCGCCAGAGGCGCGCGCCGAGCCACGCGGCGGCGACGACGAAGAGCAGCGCCGCCG
>DASZKF010000510.1:0-8079 GCA_035947355.1 Pyrinomonadaceae bacterium
AAGGCGTTCATCGTCTCCATCGAGTACCGCGAGCGGTTCGGGTCGGCGGACTAGAGTTAAAGGCAGGTCATAAGCAGAGCCGCGGGCGGTTTAGCGCCCGCCCTCTTCAACCACAGAGGCACGGGGGCACGGTTTGATTGAACTGTGCCCCCGTGCCTCTGCGGTTGAAGAGGGCGGGCGCTAAACCGCCCGCGGCTCTGTTTTGTTAACTCTAGTCTGCCGGGCCGAACCGCTCGCGGTACTCGATGGAGACGATGAACGCCTTGACCATCTCGGCCGCGATGAAGTTGCCGCCGAACGACTCCAGCTTGGCGAGCCAGAACTGGAACCCGCCCTCGCCGGGGTCCCGCCGCAGGTAGCCGAAGTACTCCATCAGCACGAACGCCTCGTTGAACTCCTGCTGCTTGAAGGTCGCGTTCTCCGCGACGCGGCGCAGCGCGCGGGCGCGGTCGTCGAGGTCGGCGCTCGTCGCCGCCCCGCCGAACTCGTCAATCGCCGCCTGCCGCTCCTCGGCCGTAGGCGTCACCCCGGCGTTGGCGAAGAGAGCGTCCACGAACTCGGCCGGCGTCTGCGTGTCCGGGAAGGCCGCGACGAACTCCGGCCCGCGCACGAAGTCCGCGAAGAACTCCTGCTTGTTGGCCTCGAGCTGGTCGAGCGCGCCCGGAGTGCCGAAGATGAAGTTGCGCTGCAGCGCCTGCGTCGAGCGCATGAACTCGCCGTAGAGCGGGCGGCGGCCGAAGGCGGCGCGGTGCGTCAGGTAGGCGAGCAGCCCCGTCTCCTGGAACTCGATGGAGAGGAAGAAGGCCGCCGAGACGTTCTGCCGCCGGATGTCCACGCAGGCGGCGTCCGACCCGCACGAGGTGATCTGATTGACCCAGAAGTTGAGGCCGGCCGGGTCGGGCTCGCGGTTGAGGAAGTCGAGGTAGTGCTGGCGCACGAAGAAGGTTGCCTCGTCTATCGGGTTCACCGTCGAGGTCGTTGCGTCGTTGTCGTTGATGGTCAGGTTGGCGTGCGCCAACCCGAGCCCGACGCCCGCACCCGAGGGGTTCGAGAGGGCGAGGCTGACCACCTCGTTGGGCTCGTCCGTCCGGTCGTTGACGAGGAGGACGCGGAAGGTCTTGCTCGTCTCGCCGGGGGCGAAGGTCAGCTCGCCGAGCGCGATCTCGTAGTCGCTCTTCTGCGAGGCGCGGCCGTCGCCCGGCTCGTCGAAGGTGTTGTAGTTGATGGTGGCCGTGCCCGAGACGTCGCCCTCGCGGATGACGGTGATGTCTATATGGCCGGCGCCCTCGTCGATGGCAAGGTTGTCGGTGGCGAAGCGGACGAGCGAGGTGGCCGTCGCCGTCGTCGGCTCGAGCTTCCCGAAGATGCCGTGCTGCTCGTGGCTGATGCCGGCGGCGAAGTAGAGCGTGTCGGGGTCGCCGCCGTTGCCGCCGTTTCCGAAGATGATGCCCCACAGGCCGTCAATGCTGATGGGCGTGCCCGACTCGTCCTGGAGCTGGCCGAGGAAGGTGCCGTCGTCCGGGTCGAAGGCGTTGATGTGGCCGCGGCCGTCGAAGTCGAAGTTGCCGACTAAGAGCGCGCCGCCGAAGACCCCGAAGGAGGCCGGCGCGAGGACGAGGCCCCAGGGCGCGCTGAGCACGGTGTCGGGGTCGCCGGGCGCGTCGAGGCGGATGCGCCGCTTGAAGTTGCCGTTGAAGTCGAAGACGTTGACCGCGCCGCCGGGCCGGACGTTGGGGTCGCCGGGGCCGGGGTTGACCCGCGTGTAGGCGACGTAGAGTTCGTCGCCGATGGCCTGGATGTTGTGCGGGTGGTAGAGCGGCGGCAGCGCCTCAGGCCCGACGGTCGGGTCGGTGAAGGGGAAGCTGGCCGCGGGCTGGAGCGCGAAGCTGGCGTTGAAGACGTCGATCTTGCCGCCCAGGGCGTCGGCCGCGTAGAGGAAGTTGCCGGAGCCGTTGTTGCCGATGGCGAGGCCCGTGTAGATGCGGCTGAAGGGGCCGCCGGGCGGGGCCGAGGCGACGACCGCGGTGTCCGGGTCGGCCGCGGGGTTCCAGCCCGTGATGAAGCCCGAGATCGAGGCGAAGAGGAAGCGCGCCGGGCCGGAGCCGGCCGAGGTGGTGACGACGAAATCGTCCGTCGGGTTGCCGACCGTCCCCGTCGGAAGATCAACGGGGATGTCTATGTGCGTCAGGCTCGGGTTGCGGACGAGCGGGCTGCCGCCCACGTCGCCGCGGTAGAGCGTCGAGGTGTTCGACCCGGCGTTGGCGACCCAGAAGGGACTTGTCCCACGCATCGAGATGCCCCAGGGGTTGATGAGCAGCGGGTCGAGGACGGGCGCGAGGCCGGGCACGTCCGAGACGAGGTTGGTCTGCCGGTAGGCCGAGCCCGGCGGGATGTTGGGGACGGCGGCGGCGGCCCCCCGCTCGGCGGCCGCGGCGCGCGCGCCTTGCGGCGAGACGAGGGGCGGTGCCGGCAGGGCGGCGAAGACGAGCAGGTACGCGAGCGCCGCGCCGACGAACCTTCCGGCGCGAGCGCGTGGCGTGCGAGAGTCGAACATGAGTTCCTCCTTTGCGGATGGACAGGCCGAAGCTGGAATTTCGGCGGCGGGGGAGACGCCGCGCGCCGTGAGCGCGGTTCGAGACACGAGGGCGGCGCCGCGAGGCGCGCCGCGGGCGTGCGATCCGTTTCGGGCGGGGGCCGCCGACGCCCCCGCGTCAAAAACTTCCCCGGAATAGCGCGGGCACTTTATGACTACGACCGGGCCGCCGTCAACAGATTTGTGCGCCGTGAGGGCGGGCGCGTCACTGCATGGCCTGGATGACGGCGTCGGCGAACTCGGCCGTCTTGGCGGTGCCGCCGATGTCGCGCGTGCGCACCTGGCCCTCCTCGAAGACCCGGAGCATGGCGCGCTCGACGCGCTCGGCCGGCTCGCGCTCGCCGAGGTAGCGGAGCATGAGGATGGCCGACTGCAAGAGGGCCGTCGGGTTGGCGACGCCCTGGCCGGCGATGTCGGGCGCCGAGCCGTGGACGGCCTCGAAGACCGCGCCCAGCTCGCCGATGTTCGCGCCCGGAACCAGCCCGAGGCCGCCGATGAGGCCCGCGCATAAGTCAGAGACGATGTCGCCGTAGAGGTTCTCCAACAGCATGATGTCGAACTGCTCGGGGCGCATGACGAGCTGCATGCAGGCGTTGTCAACGATCTTGTCTTCGGCCACGACCTCGGGGTAGTCGGCCGAGACCTTGCGGAAGCAGTCGAGGAAGAGGCCGTCGGAGAGCTTCATGATGTTGGCCTTGTGCACGCACGTCACCTTCTTCCGGCCCTCGCGCCGCGCGTACTCGAAGGCGAAGCGCGCGATGCGGGTCGAAGCCTTCTCCGTGATGATTTTTAAACTCTCGACGACGCCGGGCACGACGACATGTTCGAGTCCGGCGTAGAGGCTCTCGGTGTTCTCGCGCACGACGACGAGGTCTAATTCCGGGTAGCGCGAGGGCACGTTCGGCAGCGCCCGCACGGGCCGCAGGTTGGCGTAGAGGTCGAGCGCCTTGCGCAGGCCGACGTT
Source organism: Pyrinomonadaceae bacterium (assembly GCA_035947355.1). GTDB lineage: Bacteria > Acidobacteriota > Blastocatellia > Pyrinomonadales > Pyrinomonadaceae > QHXN01. Next base: position 3,558 of record DASZKF010000510.1, read on the forward strand.
GACGGACGTGAAGCCCTTGCCCACGGGCGTCGTGATCGGGCCTTTGAGCGCGACCTTGTTGCGGCGGATGGATTCGAGCAGGTCTTCGGGCAGCGTCGTGCCGTACTTCTCCAGCGCCTGCGCGCCCGCGTAGTGCGTCTCCCACTGCACCCGCGCGCCCGAGGCCTCGACGATCCGCACCACCGCCGACGAGACCTCCGGCCCGATGCCGTCGCCGGGAATGAGTGTGATAGTATGGGTCATGGTAGTAGTAGTCAGTAGACAGTAGTCAGTAGACAGTAGAAAACCTTTCGCCGGCCCGGCTCTCGGGCGCAGGCGTCTGCGCCCTCGGTGCGGAGCCTACTGGCTACTGACTACTGTCTACTGACTACTTGAGTTTTGCGAATCATACCAGCAGTCATCCGGAAATGCGAAGCAGTGACGAGTTGAGGCAGGCGGCGGACGTGGCCGTGGTGGGCGGGGGCGTGGCGGGCCTGGCGGCGGCGCGGGCCGTGGCCCGGCGCGGGCTCTCGGTGACGCTCGTCGAGAGCCGGCAGTTGGGGGCCGAGGCGTCTTCGGCCGCCGCCGGGATGCTCGCGCCGCAGGCGGAGGCCGACGAGCGCGACGAGTTCTTCGACCTCCTCTGCGCGGGCCGCGATAAGTACCCGGCCTTCGCCGCCGCGCTCCTCGAAGAGTCGGGCGTAGACATCGAGTTGGACCAGACCGGCACGCTCTACCTCGCCCTGAACGAACAGGACGAGGAGGGGCTGGAGCGCCGCCACGCGTGGCAGACGAGGGCCGGCCTTGAGGTCGAGCTTCTGACGCCGCAGGACGCGCGGGCGCTGGAGCCGGCCGTCTCGCCGCGCGTCCGCCTGGCCTTGCGGTTCCCGCGCGACTGGCAGGTGGAGAACCGCCAGCTCGTGCGCGCGCTCGCGGCCTCGGCCCTGCGCGCGGGCGTGAGGGTGCTGTCACAAACCGAGGCGCGCGGCATCAGGGTCGTCGGGGGCCGCGTCGCCGGCGTCGAGACCTCGCGCGGGACTGTGAGCGCGGGCGCGGTCGTGTTGGCGGCGGGGGCCTGGGCCTCGCACGTGCCGCTGCTCGAAGCGGGCCGCGACGGGCGCGACGCGCGCACGCGCGGCTTCGAGCACCCGCAGGTCGAGCCCGTCCGCGGGCAGATGCTCTGCTTCGAGCACGCGCCGGTTGAGATGCCGGCGCTGCGCCACGTCGTCTACAGCCCGCGCGGCTACCTCGTGCCGCGCCGCGACGGGCGGTTGCTGGCCGGCTCGACCACCGAGCGCGCCGGGTTCGACTGTTCGCTGACGGCGGGCGGCGTCCACGCGGTCGCCTCGAACGCCATCGAGATCGCGCCGGCGGTGGCGAACCTGCGGCTGGTGGACGCGTGGGCGGGCCTCAGGCCGCGCTCGGCCGACGACTGGCCGGTGCTCGGCGAGTCGCCCGAGGTCAGGAGCCTCTTCTACGCCACCGGCCACTACCGCAACGGCATCCTGCTCGCGCCCGTGACCGGCGAGATCGTCGCCGGCCTCGTCACCGACGGCGCGACCGACTTGCTGCCGCGCACCCTCGCGCTCTTCTCCCCCGCGCGCTTCCGCGCCCTCATCGGCTGAGACGGCGAACCAGTTGGGTCAAGGATGAAACGGATGAGAAGAGTTCTGTCGAGAAGGGTTCTGTCTTTCGCGCTCGCCCTCCTCGCCTGCGCCGCGCCGGCCGCGCCCGCGGCCCCGGCGCAGTCGCGCCCGCAGCAGAAGCCCGCCCCGGCCGGGTCCGAGCGCGGCGCGGCTAAAGGGAACGGCACCGCGAAAGACGGCCCCGACGCCGCGGCCGCGTCGAAGTCGGCGCAGGCGCTCTACGAGGAGGCCGCCTCTTACGCGCGCCGCAAGTTCGAGGAGTTCGAGGCCAAGCAGATTCCCTACAACGAGCTGGTGCGCCACGAGGTTTTGCACGAGCAGCGCAGGCTCGCCGAGCGGCACGTCGCCGCGCTCGCCGCGCGCGGCGCCCCCGCCGGCGAAGACCTTTACTACGCGGGCCTGCTCTACATCCTGGCCGGGCGCGGGCCGGCCGCGCTCGACGCGATGCGCCGCTTCCTCGCCGCCGGGGCCGACGCCGCGCCGGCGCTCAAGCAGAAGGCGCGCGCCGTCGTCGGGCAGCAGGCCGCGCAGGCCGAGCTGTTCGCCGAGGCCGAGCGGGCGCTGGCCGAGTACGCCTCGAACGAGCCGCGCACTCCCTCCGAGATCAACAACGTCCGCGTCGTGCTCGCCAACGCCTACGCCAGGAAGAAGGACTACGCGCGGGCCGCCGCGCACGCCCGCGCCTCATTCGAGGAGGCCGTGGCCGCGGCCTCAGACCGCGGGACGCCGGCGCGCGCGCGCGGCGCGGCCGTCTACGGCCCCGGCGCCTTCCTGGCCGACACGCTGGCGAAGGCGGGCCGCCGCGAGGAGGCCGTCGCCGTCATCCAGCGGATGCGCGCGCTCGCCTTGGGACTGCCCAGCGCGCGCCTCTACGGCGACGCCACCGCGATGCTCGACGAGCGCGGCGGCGACGACGACGACCCGCCCCCGCCGCCCGACCCTTCGGCCGCGCCCGCGCCGGAGCTGAAGATCAAGGAGTGGATAGACCAGCCGCCCGTCACGCTCGCGGCCCTGCGCGGCAGCGTCGTCCTCCTCGACTTCTGGGCGACGTGGTGCGGCCCCTGCCGCGTCACCATCCCGAAGCTCAACGCGCTGCACCGCAAGTACAGGGATCGCGGCCTCGTCATCCTCGGCCTGACCGAATACTACGGCCACGGCGAGGGGCGGCCGCTGACGCCCGCCGAGGAGTCGCAGTTCCTGCGCCGCTTCAAGCGCGAGCACCAGATCGCCTACGGCTTCGGGGTGGCCGACCACGAGGGGAACGGCGAGAGCTACGGCGTCTCCTCGATTCCGACGGCCGTCCTGATTGACCGCCGCGGCCGCGTCCGCCTCATCACCGTCACCGCCAGCGACGACGACTCGCGGGCGCTGGCGCGCATGGTCGAACAGCTCATCGAAGAGAAGCCGTGAAGAGAAGTTATCAGTCGTCAGTCATCAGTTGTCAGTTTTTGTCTTTTACTGATGACTGATAACTGATAACTGTCTTCCACGATTAACGATTCGTGGCCCTTCTGTTGTAAGCTCTGAGGCGTTATGGAAGGCGCAAACGTTTATACCGCGCTCATCGCTTTCGTCGGCGGGCTGGCCTCTTTCCTCTCCCCGTGCGTGCTGCCGCTTGTGCCGGGCTACATCTCCCTGATCTCGGGCGTCTCGGTCGAGCACCTGAAGGGCGAGGGCGGGTCGCAGTTGTCGGCGCGGCGCGCCGTGGTCGTCAACTCGCTGGCCTTCAACGCGGGCCTCTCGATCATCTTCCTGACGCTCGGCGCGGCCGCGGGCCTCATCGGCTCGGCGCTGTTCACGAACAAGTGGGTCGGGTACGCCGCCGGGCTCGTCATCATCCTGTTCGGGTTGCAGTTGATGGGCGTGCTGAAGATCCGCGCGCTCTACAGCGACACGCGCAAGTTCTCCGAGGAGAAGCCGCGCGGGGCCGCCGGGTCGCTCCTCTTGGGCATCGCGTTCGCGGCCGGTTGGACGCCGTGCATCGGCCCCATCCTCGGCGGCATCATCGGGCTGGCCGCGACGAGCGGCGGCTGGCAGGGCGGGCTCGTGCTGTCGGCCTTCTACGCCGCGGGCCTCGCCGTCCCGTTCCTTTTGACGGGCCTCGCCATCAACCGCTTCCTCGGCTTCTACACGCGCTTCCGCCGCCACCTGCACAAGGTCGAGGTCGCGTCGGGCGTGATGCTCATCGCCATCGGCTTCATCATCATGTTCGGCGGGACGGCCTGGCTGGCGCGGCAGGTGACCTGGGTTCCGAGCCTCGAAGCCCTGGTTGACCGGCTCTGGCAGAGGCAGCAGTCGGCCGCGGCCGCGGGCGCGCCGGCGTCGGGCGCCGACGCCGCGGCGGCCGCCAACGTCAAGGCCAACTACCCGGCGCTGCCCGAGGCCGAGTTCCGGACGCTCGGGGGCGAGCCGTACCGCCTCGGCGACCTCCGGGGCCGCGTCGTCATCCTGAACTTCTGGGCGACCTGGTGCGGCCCGTGCCGCGGCGAGATACCGGAGTTCAACGTGATGCAGCGCGAGCTGGGCGGGCGCGGCCTCTCAATCGTCGGCGTCACCTCGCACGACACCCCCGAGCAGGTCAGGGAGTTCCAGAAGGACGTGCCGCAGGACTACACCGTCCTCATCGGCCCCGAGGACACGCCCGCGCGCTTCAACAACGGGCCGGGCCTGCCCGTCACCTACGTCCTCGACCGCGAGGGCCGCGTCCGCGAGAAGATCATCGGCCCCAGAGACCGCGCCGGCTTCGAGGCCCTCGTCAGGCCGCTCCTCGACGAGCCCCCAGCCGCCACCGCCAGCAACTAGCGAGATGGCAAGACCCGTTGCCGCCAAGAAGACAGGCCCGCCCGCGAAGCCCGACGGGATCACCAGAATCTCCGTGGCCGGCTTCAAGTCTATCG
>DASZKF010000511.1:0-3701 GCA_035947355.1 Pyrinomonadaceae bacterium
CGAGTTAGAAGACAACTTGGCCTTGCGGCTACTTGTCTTCTAACTCGAAACTCGCAACCCGCAACTCGAAACTTTCTGTCAGACCGTCGCGTCCTCGCCGAAGCCGCGGTAGTTCTCGGGGCTGACGGGCGCGGGCGGCCGCCAGGTCGAGTGGCGGCGGATGCGCGTGAAGACGATGAGGTTGAAGAAGTGCATCGCGCCGAGGACGAGGAGGACGAGGCCCACCTTCCACGACAGCGCCTCGATGCCCTCGCGCGCGCTCTCCACGTCGTAGCCGAGCTTCAGGGCCAGCGTGACGTAGCCGAAGTTGATGAGGTAGAAGCCGACGACGAGCAGGTGGTTGACCGAGTCGGCCAGCTCCTCGTTGCCGTGGAAGACATCTACGAGGAAGACGCGGCCGTTCTTGTGGAGCGTCTGCGCGACCCAGACGGTGAGCGCGACGCTCAGGCAGACGTAGGCGACGTAGGTCGTGACGATGGTGTTCATAACGGCGCCTCCTTTCCTTCTCAGAGGTTGCCGGGCGCGCCCACGAACCTCTCGCGCCCCCTTGACCTTCGTCGCCTTCAACCCGCGTGCCACCCCGGCCCGCCGCGGTTTCCGCGCCCCGGCCCCCGTCCGGCGTGGCGCATTGCCGATTCCGTGCTAGAGTCTTCGCATTCTGCTAAACCACACCCGCGAACCAGAGAGGTGCTTTCGACCGATGAGCCGCAACCCGAACGCCGACCCGCCGCAGCCCGGCACGACGCCCGAGCCGACGCCGACGCGACCCCACGACCCCGCGCAGCCCGAACCCATCCCCCTCCCGCCCGACGCAGACCCGAGCCCCCCCGCCCCCGTCCGCGAGCCGACCACCCCGCCCCCGGCCGGCGACCCCGCGCCGGCGGAGCCGACACGAATCGCCTGACGGCGATAAGTTGCGAGTTTCGAGTTGCGGGTTTCGAGCTCGCGCGTCCGAGCTTGAAAGACTCAACCTGAAGTTGTCTTTAACTCGAAACTCGTAACTCGAAACTCGGAACTATTGTTATAATTGCCCGACGCCGATGGAGACGGTCAGCGACAACAGGTGGATTGAAGGCTTCGGCGGGGAGGCGGACGCCGCGCACGTCCCGGCGCAGGCGCTCACGCCTGCGCTGGCCGAGATCGCGCGGGCCTTCCGGGCGAAGCCGTTCCGGCCCCACCCGCTCGCCCGCGACGCGCACGCCCAGACCATCGTCGGCTCGCTCCGCGCGCTGCGCCTCGCGCTGCGCGGCGAGCTGAGACACTTCGAGCCGCGCCTGCTCGAAGTCGAGCCGGGCGTCCGGCTGCTCCTGCACTGCCGCTGGCAGCCGCGCCGGCAGGAAGCCCCGACGCTCGTCGTCCTCCACGGCCTCGAAGGCTCCGCCGAAAGCCTCTACGTGCTGGGCACCGCGCGGAAGGCTTTCGCCGAGGGCTTCAACGTCGCGGCCGTCAACATGCGCACCTGCGGCGGCACCGAGCACCTCACGCACACGCTCTACCACAGCGGGCTGACGGGCGACATCCACCGCGTCGTCGAGGAGCTGGCCGGGCGCGGGCGGCTGCCGCGCGTCTACGTCGCCGGCTACTCGATGAGCGGCAACATGGTCTTGCGACTCGCCGGCGAGTACGGCGCGGCCCCGCCCCGCGTTCTCAGAGGGGTCGCGGCCGTCTCGCCCTCGATTGACCTGAGCGCCTGCGCGCGCGCCATCGAGCGGCGCGCCAACTGGCTCTACCGCGTCAGCTTCATGCGGAGCCTGCGCCGGCGGATGCGGCGCAAGGCCGCGCTCCACCCCGATCTGTATAACGTGCGCGGCGTCCGCCGGGTCCGCACCATCCGCCAGTTCGACGACCGCTTCACCGCGCCGCACGGCGGCTACCGCGACGCGGACGACTACTACGCGCGCGCTAGCTCGCTCCCCGTCATCCGGGACATCCGCGTGCCGACGCTCGTCCTGCACGCCGACGACGACCCGCTCATCCCCGGCCGCTCGTTCCGCGACGCGACGATCGCCGACAACCCCCAGGTGCTCCTGGTCGTCACGCCCCGCGGCGGCCACGTCGGCTTCGTCGCCGACGCCGCGCGCGCCGACTCCGACCGCCGCTGGGCCGAGAACCGCGTCGTCGAGTTCTTCAGCAGGCTGGAAAAGGAAGTAGCCAGTAGTCAGTAGCCAGTAGGCCCCGCACTACGAATGCTGACGCTGACACCCTGACGATTCGCGAGCGAACGCTTTTCTACTGACTACTGTCTACTCTTCTATGACCGCACTGAAACTCATCGCCATCGTGCTCATCGTGCTGGCGAACGGCTTCTTCGTGGCGGCCGAGTTCGCCTTCGTCGGCGTCCGGCGGCCGCGCGTCGAGGCCCTGGCCGCCGAGGGCAACCGCAGCGCGCAGAGGCTGCTCGGCATCCTCGACAACCTCAACGCCTACCTCTCGGCCTCGCAGCTCGGCATCACGCTCGCCTCGCTGGCCCTCGCCATCATCGGCGAGCCGACCATCGCCGCCCTGATCGAGCCCTACACCCACGGCGCGCTGGAGGCGATCGCCGGCTGGACGGGCCTCCACCTCAGCGAGGCGGCGATGGCGACGGCCCACCACACCGTCGCCTTCATCATCGCCTACTCGCTGCTGACGGCCATGCACATCACGGTCGGCGAGCAGGCCCCGAAGCTCTTCGGGCTGGAGCGGGCCGAGGGGACGGCGATGTTCTCGGCGCTGCCGATGGAGATTTTTTACAAGACGTTCCGCTGGCCCATCCACGCGCTCGACTCTGCGAGCGCCCGCATGGTGCGCCTCTTCGGGCTGCACGCGACGGGCGAGCACGCCTCGATCTACACCGAGGCCGAGCTGCGCCAGGTCATCGAGATGTCGCGCCAGGGCGGGCACATCGAGGAGACCGAGCAGCGCCTCATCAACCGCGTCTTCGACTTCGCCGAGGCCGAGGTGCGCGAGGCCATGATCCCGCGCACCGAGGTCGAGGCCCTGCCCGTCACGGCCACGCTCGCCGACGCCGAGGCCGCCTTCTGCGAGCACGGCTACTCGCGCATGCCCGTCTACCGCGAGCACCTCGACGACATCGTCGGCGTCCTCTTCATGAAAGACCTGATGCCCTGCCTGCGCACGGTCGGCCCGGCCGAGTTCGACCTCCAGGGGATGCTCCACCCGCCGCTCTTCGTCCCGGCCTCGGCCCGCCTCGGCGCGGTGCTCGCGCAGATGCAGGCGGCGCGCTCGCACCTCGCCTTCGTCGTGGACGAGCACGGCGGCCTCGAAGGCATCGTGACTCTGGAAGACTTACTCGAAGAGATCGTCGGCGAGATCAACGACGAGTACGATGAGGAGGTGCGGGCGCAGATCGTCGAGGAGCCGAACGGGACTTACCTCCTGGACGGGATGCTCGCGGTGCGCGACGCCAACCGCCGCTTCGGCCTGCGGCTGCCGGAGGAGGCCGGCTACACGACGATGGCCGGGTTCCTGCTCGCCAAGGCCGGGCGCCTCCTCCCGCCCGGCGAGACGGTCGAGCACGACGGCGCGCTCTTCCTCGTCGAGCAGGTCGAGGGCCGCCGCATCCGCCGCATCCGCTACACGCCCCCGCCCACCCCGACCGAGGAGCCCGGGGCCGAGGAGGCCGCGTGAACGACGCCGGGACTCGCGAACTCTTCGCCGTGCTCGCGGTCACGGCCGTCCTCCTGCTCTTCGGCCTCGTC
>DASZKF010000512.1:0-5026 GCA_035947355.1 Pyrinomonadaceae bacterium
AGAGGTGGAGCTTGACGGCGGGGAAGGCGGCGGCCGCGCGCCAGTCCGGCTCGCCCGTCTGCCAGAGGTCGCCGAGGAGGTTCGCCATCGCGGCGGGCCGGAGCAGGTCGGTCGCGCCGAGCGGCAGGCCGCAGACGGCCCGGAGCTGCTGCTCGAACTGGCTCGTCACGCAGGCGTCGAAGGTCAGGTGGCCGGAGTTGTGCGGGCGCGGCGCGAGCTCGTTGACGAGCAGGCGGCCGTCGCGCGTCAGGAAGAACTCGACGCACATGACGCCGACCACGTCGAGGTCTTCGAGCACGGCGCGCGCGATCTCGACGGCCTCGCGCGCGGCCGCGGCCGCGAGCGGGGCAGGCGCGACCGAGAGGTCGAGGATGTGTCGGCGGTGCCGGTTCTCGACGACGCCGTAGTGCCGGAACTCGCCGCGCTGGCCGCGCGCGGCGACGACCGAGACCTCGCGCTCGAAATCCACGAAAGCTTCGAGGACGGCCTCGCGCCCGCCGAGCGCCGCGAGCGCGCCCGCCACGTCCGCCTCGGAATTTATCTTCGACTGGCCCTTGCCGTCGTAGCCGAAGCCGGCCGTCTTGAGCACGGCCGGGTAGCCGATCTCGGCGAGCGCCGCGCCTAAGACTTCGGCCCTTTCCACATGCCGGAAGGGCGCGACGGGGAAGCCGCCGCGGGCGAGGAAGGTCTTCTCGCGCAGGCGGTTCTGCGTCGTGTAGAGCACCGCGCCCGAGGGGCGGACGGGCGCGAGCGCCGCGGCCGCCTCGACCGCCGCGGCCGGGACGTTCTCGAACTCGAAGGTCACGACCGAGACGCCGCGCGCGAACTCGCGCACCGCGTCGAGGTCGTCGTAGGCGTGCTCGTACTCGCGGTCTGAGACCTGGCCGGTCGGCGTGTCGGAGTCGGGCGAGAAGGTGTGGACGCGGTAGCCCATCCGGCGCGCGGCGATGGCGAACATGCGGCCGAGCTGGCCGCTGCCGAGCACGCCGATGGTCGCTCCGGGGAGGACTGGTTTCATGTGGGGAGGACGGCCTCGCGGACTTTGCGCGTCTGCTCGCGGCGGAACTCGCGCAGCCGCTCGCGCAGGCGGGGCCGCGTGTTGGCGAGGATGGCGACGGCCAGCAGGCCGGCGTTGGTCGCCCCGGCCTGCCCGATGGCGAGCGTGCCGACGGGGACGCCCGCCGGCATCTGCACGATGGAGAGCAGCGAGTCCACGCCGCGCAGCACGCGGCTCTCGACGGGGACGCCGAGGACGGGCACGGCCGTCTGGGCGGCGACCATGCCGGGCAGGTGCGCCGCCCCGCCCGCGCCCGCGATGATGACTTCGAGGCCGCGCGCCTCGGCCCCGCCCGCGAACTCCGCCATCCACCCCGGCGTCCGGTGCGCCGACACGACCAGGCACTCGTGCGCCACGCCGAAATCCTTCAGCACGTCGGCCGCGTGCCGCATCGTCTCCCAGTCGGACGCGCTGCCCATGATGACGGCGACCAGCGGGGCATCGGAGTCAGACTGCGCCCGCTGAGAGTCGCCTGTCGGGCCGCCGGTTATGGGTATGGTTCCCATTAATCTCTCCGAATGAGTTGCCGCGCACGACTTACAAATATTTCGTCTTGAGGACGCCCAGGTGGTGCAACTCGTGGCCGGCGATGATGTGCGCGAGGGCGCGGACGGTGAAGGGGTTGCCGCTGGCCGTGCCGGTGCGCTGCCAGGTCTCTTCGTCGAGCCGGCGGAAGAGGGCGACGGTCGCGCGGCGCACGGCGTCGAACTCGTCGGCCAGATCATTGATCGGGCGCGCGTCGAAGTTGCCGCCCCGCACGTAGTCGTCCTGCTCGAAGCCCGGGAGCGGCGTGCGGTCGCCGCGCGCGAAGCAGAGCGCGCGGTAGGCGAAGACGCGCTCGGCGTCTACGAGGTGGCCGACCACCTCCTTGATACTCCACTTGCCCGGCTCGTAGCGCGAGCCGGCCTTCTCTTCGTCGAGGCCGCGCAGCAGCGCCAGCGTCCCTGCGGCCTGCCTCTCCAGGGTCTCGACCACGTCGCCCGCGGGGACGAGCGAGACGTACTTCTCGAAATACGGCGCGTACTCACTCGCCGCGGGGGCCATTGCTGACATCGTCACTCCTTTCGAAAGCCGTGAATCCTGAAGAGAAGTTATCAGTTATCAGTCGTCAGTTGTCAGTTCTGTCTTTTACTGATGACTGACGACTGATAACTGATAACTATGATTCATTCCTGCGCGTGCGAGTAGCCGGGCTTGCCGTCGAAGTTGTAGAGGTTCTCGGTCTTGATGAAGTCGAAGCCGGCCTCGGCCGCGCGCGCGAGCAGCGCCGCCACCTGCTCGTGCGTGACCGTGCCGCCTTCGTCCTCGGAAGAGACGAAGCGGCAGCGCCAGTGGTCGGAGCAGAAGGTCTCGCTGTGGCCGCCGGGCCAGACCTTGACGCCGCGGTTGGCGATCGAAGAGATGTGCAGCCCTTCGCCGGCGAGGTTCTCCATCGCCCCGCCCAGCTCCTCGACCGAGCCGTCGTTCCAGTCGAGGTACACGTCCACGCCGACCAGTTCCTTCTCGGCGGCGGCCGCCTCGCGCGCCATCCGCGTCGCGAACGCGGCCTCGCCGCCGCCCGCCTTGTAGCTCACGGCCTTCAGGGTCTCCGGCCGCTGGCCCAGACGGGCGACGACCGCCTCGGCGAACTCGCGCGTCCCGACCTTCTCTTTGCTCACGCCCTCCTTGTAGATGTCGTAGGTGTGTACGCCGTCCTCCATCGTCCGCAGCCAGGCGTTGTGCGCGCGCTCGGCCGCCTCGGTCTGGCCGACGTGGACGAGCATCATCACCGCGCCCAGGAAGAGCCCCGAGGGGTTGGCGAGGTTCTGGCCGGCGCGGCGGGGGGCCGAGCCGTGGATGGCCTCGAACATGGCGATTGACTCGCCGACGTTGGCCGAGCCGGCGAGTCCCACGCTCCCGGCGATCTGCGCGGCCACGTCCGAGAGCACGTCGCCGTAGAGGTTCGGGAGCACGACCACGTCGAAGTTCTCCGGCGTGTCCGAGAGCTTGGCCGAGCCGATGTCAACGATCCAGTGCTCGTTCTCGATGTCGGTGTACTCGGCGGCGACCTCGTCGAAGACCTTGTGGAAGAGGCCGTCGGTGATCTTCATGATGTTGTCTTTGGTGAAGCACGTCACCTTCCGGCGGTTGTTGCGGCGGGCGTACTCGAAGGCGTAGCGGACGATCTTCTCGGTGCCGGGGCGCGAGATGAGCTTCAGGCACTGCGTGACCTGGCCGGTCTGCCGGTACTCGATGCCGCCGTAGACATCCTCCTCGTTCTCGCGGACGATGACCACGTCCATGACCGGGTGCTTGGTCTCGACGAACGGGTGGTAGGAGACGCACGGGCGGACGTTGGCGTAGAGGCCGAAGGTCTTGCGCACGGTCACGTTGAGGCTCTTGTAGCCGCCGCCCTGCGGGGTGGTGATCGGGGCCTTCAAGAAAACTTTGGTGCGGCGCAGGGAGTCGAACGCGCCCGGCTCGATGCCGGCCGGGTTGCCGGCGAGGTAGACGCGCTCGCCGATCTCGATGCGCTCGAGGTCGAGCTGCGCGCCCGCCTCCTCGATGATGCGGAGCGTGGCCGCCATGATCTCGGGGCCGATGCCGTCGCCGTAGGCGACCGTGATGGGAGTCTTCGTAGCCATACTTTGCTTCGGGTGTGCCTTTCGGGATTTTCGGATAAGGACGTGCCGGGCGATGCGTAGATATAACACCACCCGCCGCCACTGACAAATTGCGCCCGGCCGGTCGTGAAAGTAAGATGCCGCGGAGCCTTGAAGTTTCGAGTTACGGGTTTCGAGTTTCGAGTTCATGCTTCATGAGTTGAGTGGCGCGACGTGCGCCGCCCGAACTCGAAACTCGAAACCCGCAACTCGAAACTCCTTTTCTAATGTTTCAGCCCAGACTCACGACGCAGCCGGCCTACTTCGACGAGCACGGGCGGCCCTGCTACCGCGTCAGCCAGGCGAAGGGGCTGATCAAGCAGCAGGACAACCGGCTGCTCGAAGGCGCGCTGGCCGGCGGCTACGTCGGGGCGGTGGCCGACGCCCTGCACGCCTGGATCAGGCGCGAAGTGGCGCGCGCCGCGGGCGGGCGCGGGCTCGACATCGTGGAGCTGGGCGGCGGGGCGGGCGGCCTCTTCGAGTGGGTGAAGGACTACGCGCGCTCTTACGTCAACGTCGAGCCGGGGCGGCCCGCCCTCGCGGCCGACGCGCTCGCGAGGCTCCGTGACGAGAGGTACGCGAGCATCGGCTGCTCGGCCGAGGACGTGCCGCTCGAAGGCGGGTCGGCCGACGTTGTCGTCTCGACCGCGTCCTTCGACCACATCCCGGACTACCGGAGGGCGCTGGCCGAAGTCGCGAGGCTGCTGAGGGGTGACGGCGTCTTCCTTCTGACGCTGAACAACCGACGCTCCTGGTGGAAGGCGCTCCTCTCCGGCACCGAATACCTCCGGAGGCGCGAGGAGGAGATCGCGCGCGAGCATTACATCCAATGGTCTTTCGAAGAGTGCCGGGCGCGCCTCTCCGAGTTCCTCCACGTCGGCCGCATAAGCACCACGACGTTCATGCCCTACGTTCCGAAAGTCTGGAGGTACGCGCTGCCCGCCACCGACCTCGCCGGGCGGCTCCTGCTCCGCCGGTACGGCGGCTACATCCTCGCCGTGTGCCGGAAGAAAAGTGTAGACACTTCGGCGGCCGAAAGGGGGAACTGAATGGACGGAAGATTCTTGAGCGCCGTGGTGACGGTCGCTTTGCTTCTCTTCGCGGCCGCCCAGGCGGCGGCCCGGCCGGCTACTCCCTCGTCGGCGACGGCCCCGTGGTCGGCCCGAAACAGTAGGGAGCAGGCCGAAGACAAAACAGAAAGCCGCCGGCGGCGTCGGCAGCATAAAGCCCAGGGCGTCAGCCCCGGGTGAAGAGTCACATAAATAGAACGGAGCCCCGGAGGGGCGGCAGAGGTTAAGGGGGGAAGGTTCTCCCCTTAACCTCTGCC
>DASZKF010000513.1:0-8636 GCA_035947355.1 Pyrinomonadaceae bacterium
CCCCCCCCCCCCCCCCCCCCCCCCCCCGCCCAGGAGCCGCGCGGGGAGCCGAAGGCCCCGCCGCGAATCACCCGCGAGTCTTATCTCGCCGGCGAGTCACGATTGCCGCTGCTGGGTTGCCTGTTCCCCTCCCTCTCCGCCGCCGCCTCCTTTCCCGCCGCCGAACAGGCCGCCCCCGCCGGGCCGGCCCGCTTCCCAGGTGCCCGTGTCGCCCGGCTCGGGGCCGCCTCCGAGAACCACGACCCTGCCCCTGACGATCTTTTTGCCGGTGGCGGGATTCACGATGGTCAACTCGCCCGCGTATTGACGACGTTCTCTTGTCGGCCCGTCATTCCTTCTGTACTTGAGGCGGAATCTCCTGCCGGCGGTGTCGAGGGAGAAGAATTGGAAGTCGTCCATGCTCTGCTGCGTACCGCCCGCGTCGACGTGCCTGCCGTTCACGCTGGTCGGCGTGTGGGACACGACTTGTATCTTCCCGTCGTCCTCCGGGAATGGGTCGGTGACAATTTCCCCGTTCCTTATCTCCCAGGTTATGAACGACTCCCAATCCCCGCTGAACTCATTCCCCATGATGTCTTCCTTCGCCATGATGTCCTCCTTCACTTCCTTTCGGCGTCACGGGACACGCCGGGCCGTCCGCGGCCGGCGTCGAGGCGAGCCGCGCGATACCTTTGTCGGGGCCTGCTGGTTAATCCGAACCGGGGTTCGCTTTCACTCGGGCGCGCGGGCTTCTCATTAGTGGATGTATAAATCTCCCGAAGTATATCACCGCGGAGTCCCCTTTTTTCCGCCTGATCGGGGCGCGTGCGCGGGTGCGGAATCGTCTCGCGCTCCTTCGCCGAGAGTTTGACATCGGCACGGGGGCGGAAATATCGTCGCGGCTCTCTCCCGACGGCGCGAAACATCTCTCCGGTTTCAGGCATTGAACGGTAGGAGGGGAAGGAAAATGGCTGACGAGAAAGACACGGCAGGCGACGCCGCGCAAGCGCGCCACGAGCGGGAGGAGTGCCCGGCCGGGGCGGGCGGCGCGGGCGAGGCCCCGCCGGAAGAGTCCGGAGGCTCCCTCTGGGTGCCGAACGTCATCGAACTCCAACTGAAACGCGGGATGCGGTCGCAGGTGAGCGCCGCGCCCAACGGGGCCATGTGCGAGTTCAAGAGCCTCAGCAACGCCTCCGGCCTCGACGAGGTCAACAAGATTCTGTTGGAGAACAACTGCGTGGACGCGGCGCGCGTCTTCGACCTGCCGGAGGACGCGATTAACAGCCTTCAGGAGCGGGCGTCCAAGCAGGAGGTTGACCTGCCCGACATGAGCGGGTTCTACATCCTGCGCTTCGCGGGAGACGCCGACATGCGGGAGGTGGCCGAGAAGCTGAAGCGGGCGGCCGGCGTCGAACACGCCGCCCCCATCCCGCGCACGAAGCCGGCCTCCGCCGCTTCGACGGGTCTGCCCGAAGACGAATTACTCTTCCCCTCCGGTGTCCGGGAGAGGAGGCACCAGTGGTATATCTTCGACCGCTCCGTTGACGACGCGTGGCGCCGGCAGTTCACCGGCCGGGGCGTGGTGATCGCCGACATAGACTTCGGCTTCTTCGTCGATCACCCCGACCTCCAGGGCCGCCTCAACCTCGACCGCGCCTTCAACTCGGCGGACCCCGCCTGCGACCCCGACGTGGGCCGGTGCAACGTCTCGCAGGGCGGCCAACTGCGTCACGGGACGGCCGTGCTCGGGCAGGCGGGCGCGGGCGCCAACGGCCGGGGGATCGTCGGCATCGCACACAACGCCGAGCTGTGGCCCGTGCAGGTGAACGTCACGCGCCCGTCGTCTTTCCTCGATACGTGCTCGTGGGTGAGGGCCATCATGTGGGTGGCCGACGCGAGCAGCGGCAACATGAGAAAGGTCATCCTCCTCGAAGGCCAGACCGAGGACAACGGGAACATCACGCAGATCGCCGTCATCAGGGCCGCCGTCCAATACGCCATCGTGCAGAACGCGGTGGTGTGCGTCCCCGCCGGCAACGGGAATAAACCGGTGAACCAGGTTGACGGCCGAGGCGGCGCGACCTTCCAGCCGGTCGGAATCATCGTCGGGGCGACGACGAGGGACGGCCAGCCGTGGGAGGGGCCGTTGCTGGGGACGAACTTCGGAGACGACGTGACGGTGGCGGCGCCCGGAGACCCGGACGACGACCTGACCTGCGCCACCGTCTTCAACCCCGTCTACAACGACTTTTACCGCCACAACTTCGGCGCGACTTCCGGCGCGGCGGCCAAGGTCGCGGGCGTCGTGGCCTTGATGCTGGAAGCCAACAAGGGCCTCCGCCACGTAGACGTTATAAAGATTTTCTCGACGACCGGGACGCCCGTCGCCTCCGGCCCTAAAAAACTGGGCCGGCTCCTCAACTGCGACGAGGCCGTGCGGGCCGCCGAGAATTTCGTCGTGCAGTAGCGCGCCGCCGGCAGTGGTGGCGCGCGTGCCTGAAGGCCCAACCCGACCTGCCCGCCAAAGACACGGTGAAGGCGGCCCGGAAGACCGCCGTCAACCCGCCCAGGGCGATTCGCGCCAGACGCTGTTGAAGTTGGTGTTGGTGCGCGGCGTGAACCCGACGTCGGCGCGGTAGTCGCGCGTGCGCCCCTCGCCCCACAGCTCGAAGCCCCAGTTGCGCCCCTGCCGGTAGTACTGGCCGAGGCAGCCGAAGCCGCCGCGGCGGGCGTCCGCGTCGCCGCCCGCCGTGAAGGGGTCGAAGTGGATGGCGTTGGCGCTCGTGCTGACGAGCTGGAACTGGGCGGTGGTCTGCGGGTCGAGGCGGAAGCGGCCGTCGAAGCCGGCGACAGTGCAGAAGTCAGAGTGCGGAGTGCAGAATTAAAAAAGAATGGTTCTTAATTCTGCACTCCGCACTCTGACTTCTGCACTCTTCATTTTGTCACTCGCCGACGAACAGGGTCTCGGGGCCTGAGGGGCCGCAGGCGACCTGTCTGGTCGGGCACGCCCGGCGGGGGGGCGGGGCCGGGGCGGCCGGCTTGGCCGCGGGCTTGGCCTTCAGGACTTTCGTCTGGATGCGCGGGGCGACCTGGCGCAGGTCTACGCCGAGCAGGCGGAGCGCTTCGAGCTTGCCGCGGGCCTCCGCCTCGCCTTCGGACTCGCCGGCCTCGGCGAAGCGCCACGCGAAAGAGGCTGCCTCGGCCTCCTGGCGCTCGGCCCTCTTCCGCCGCGCGGCCGTCCGCCTCGCCTCGTTCGCCTCCCTGCGCGCGGCCGTTTGGGCGCGGGACTGCGCGAGGTCTCTCTCGGGTGGCCCGAGCATCGCCAGCTCGCGGCCGCGCATGTCCTTCACGTCGTGCAGCTCGAACTTGTAATCGGGCGCGGGGGGCGGCTCCGGCTGCGCCGCGGCGAGTTCGACGAGCGGGCCGGTGAGCATGACGACCTCGCCGGGGGCCTCCGAGGGAAGCTCGGCCGGGACTTCCCGGCGCGCGTGCACCTCGACATGCGTGGCGGGGCGGGCCTGCTGCGCGCTCGGCTCTTCTTCGCCCGCCCCGCGCGCGGCGAGGCGGTTGTCGGCCGAGGGCTGCGCGGGGCGCGTCACGGCCCCGGCTTGCAGGTCGAGGAAGGCGTTGATGATCTCGGCCTTGACCCGCCGGCCCACGGCGTCCTTCAGGGCGGACAGCTCCCGCGAGACCTGTGGCGCGGCGATCATCACGGCCGCGAGGAGGATGAAGATGTGGGTTGACCTGTGTTTCATCTTCTTCACCTTGAGTTCTGTCGGGCGACCTTCCCTGCCTGTGCGACGGGCGGCTGTGCGTGTCTCGGTGTCGGCGCTGGCGGCCGTGGGCGGAAGGAGCGTCCGGGTCGGCGTCGGGCCTGGCGTCCGGCGGCTGACTCCGGCTCACTTCGAAATCCTTCTCAACCGCTCCGTTCTACTGTCAAAACACCACCTGACGAGGTTTCGTGGCAATTTTTTTTCGCCTACAATGACGCCCGGCGTGCGGCCCGCGTTAACCGAGCGCGGCCCCGTTCTTCCTCCGGCGTGAACTTGCTGAACCGCCGTCTTCGGACAGTTAGTGGCGGGGGCCGCGACTTGGTTTCAAAAAAATCCGCGCGCGGGTTTCAAAAATTTCGCGGCGACGTCGGCCCGCAGCATGGAGGAGGGCCGGGGGCGGCGGCAACGGAAATGTGACGAAACGCCGGAACGGCGTGCGAGTTGCCGGAAATCGGCGGCGAAACGGCCGATAAGAAGATGGACGAGATTCAAGAATCGGCACGGCGGCCCGGCTCGGCTCGCCGGCTCGCGGCCCTCGCCGCGCTCCTCTGCGCGCTCGCCTTCGCCGCCGCCCCCGGCCTTGGTCAACGGCAGCATCCGCCCAGGGAGGAGGGCAATTTCCGCGCGCCCGACCTCGTCGAAATCATCAAACTCGACCCGACCGTCCGGCTCGACATACGCTACGCCACGCCCGACAACTTCACCGGCCGCGCCGTCTACACCGAGGCCCGCGCCTTCCTCCAGCGCCCGGCCGCGCTCGCCCTCGTCCGCGCCCACCGAGCCCTGAAGAAGCGCGGCTACGGCCTCGCCGTCTTCGACGCCTACCGGCCCTGGCACGTGACGAAACTCTTCTGGGACATCACGCCGGAGGAGAAGAGGCTGTTCGTCGCAGACCCCTCGAAGGGCTCGCGCCACAACCGCGGCTGCGCCGTAGACCTCACGCTCTACGAGCTGAAGACGGGCCGGCAGGTCTCTATGCCGAGCGCCTTCGACGACTTCACCGAGCGCGCCCACGTCAACTACGCCGGCGGCACCGAAGAGCAGCGCCGCCTGCGCGCCGTCCTGCGCGCCGCGATGGAGGCCGAAGGCTTCTTAGTCTTCGAGCCCGAGTGGTGGCACTTCGACTACAAGGACTGGCGCGAGTATCCGATTCTGGACATAAGCTTTTCCGAAATCGAACAAACCAGGGGCTAGAGGCTGGGGGCTGGAGGCTTGTTAAGAGTGGTAAGGGCCGTCGAGTTATTCCCGGTTAAGGCAAGTAACTCGACGGCCCTAATGCTTTTACAAGCCCCTAGCCCCCAGCCTCTAGCCCCTAGTTAGACGTTCACGGTCGTGCCGTCGTACTTCGTCAGCGAGAAGCCGGCGAAGCTCTCGTTGTAGGTCGCCCGCTGCTCCCTGAGCAGTTGGATGGCGACGGCCTCGCCGAGCGCGATGGACTCGCGGCTGTCGGAGCGCCAGTGGACGCCGGCCATGTTGCGCCCCTGCGCGACGTTGTAGGCGATCTTGTTCAGCTCGCCGCCGACCGTCATCTTCGAAGCGTCCGCGCCCGCGTAGGGCACGAGGGCGAGGCCGTCCGGCGTCGGCTGCAAGGGCGTCGTCAGGTCAATGATGCGCGTCGTCTCTTTGAACCACGCCTTGAGGATCGTCGTGCACGCGCCGGCCACGGTGGCGTGTCCCGCGCCGTAGGACGGGTGCGTCGGCGAGCCTTCGGGGAAGGCCAGCGGCAGGAGGTAAGTGCCTTGCCCCGCGCCGTTGAACTGCTCGTTGTGCTGCCTGACGGCCGCCAGCACCGACGAGCCGTTGATGGACGGGTGCACGTCGAAGCGGCCGGGGTCGGTGCGGTTGCGCTCGATGCGGCCGGCGAAAGCCTCGGGCCGCAGCCGGCGGTGCACCATCCACTTCTGATACCAGACGGCGTGCAGCGCCCGCGTCGAGACCTCGCACAGGAGCGTCGCGACGTGCGGGCCGCCGAAGGTGGCGAAGCCTTCCTGCGTCGGGTTGTTGCGGTAGGGGTTGCCGTCGTCCACCGGCGCGCCGAGGCCGGCGAGGCAGAGGAACGCCTGGAAGTAGCCCTGGAAGAGCACGTCCACGTGCACCCACTGGGCGATGTCGCGGCCCATGCGCATGTAACGCCGGACGGGGTCGAAGAGGTCGCCCGAGGCCGGGGCCGCGCCGTTTTGAATCGAGAGCCAGTCGGCCCACGTCGTCATGTAGTCGCGGCCGCCGCCGGGGCTTCCGTTCGAGGCGGTGCCGAAGGGCGCGGCCGTGACGATCCGCTGGTCTATCTCGTTGGCCCCGAAGAAGCAGGGCAGGTAGAAGTACTGCGAGAGGTACGGGCCGACGCGGTCGCCCGGCGTGTGGCCGCGGAAGAGGAGCTGCGGCGTGACCTGGCCGGAGTTCGTCTTCGGGCCTTTGAAGTCGGCGCCGAAGGCCGTGAGGTCGGCCGCGGCCGCGGCGGCGACCGGGTGGCCGGCGTAGTCGCTGAAGGGCACGTCGCGCAGCAGCGCCATCCAGTAGTTCTCGGCGATCTCGGCGCACTCCTCGCGGCTGGCGAAGGCCGGCGCGGGCGGCTGGACGAAGCTCTGCGGGTCGCCGCCCTCCATCTCGTAGGCGAAGCCCGACTGCGGGCTTGTGAATTTGCGCGTGCCGCCGAGCGGCAGCGCGTCGAAGAGCGCCGGGTTGCCCTCGCCGTTGGCGACAGCATTGACGAGCGCCTGGTAGGCGCTCGGCACGACCGTGCCGTCCGGGTTGTGCGGCAGGCCCTTCGAGTAGCTGCCGCGCTTGTCGGCGTAGAGGTCGTCGTCCGCGTTGGTCGGGTGCTTGAGGTTGGGGCCGAAGGCGTTCTTGTTGTCGTTCGCCATCTGGAGGCGCTTCGAGTAAGCGCGGTTGCGGCGGTCGTTCATCTTCGTGCCGACCGCGGCGGCGCGGGCCGTGGAGCCCACCGAGCCGAGCAGCGGTTCGAGTCCGACCGCGCCGGCGGCGAGCGCCGCGGCCGTGGCCGCGCCGGCCCGGCCTAAAAATTTGCGTCGCGCGGGGGAAATCTCACGCCCCTGTTTTGGCATGGGGGAACTTGCTTCCTTTCTTGGTCTTTCGTGCGAACGTGTCGCGCTGGAGCATGCTATTTCGGGGAGACTTTCAACTGTGGCCGCGGCACGTGAGGCGCGGCCGATTCACGATAGGGTGAACATCCTGATCTGAAGTATGACTGGGGCTGCGGTTGTGTCGCGGCCGGGCAAACACTCGGGGCAAAACGGCGCGCCACGATACTTCCTGCCGCTCCCCACTGTCAACGAAATATTTCCCGGCCCCGCCGAAGGCTCACACCAAATAGTGCCCGGCCTGCACCATCTCGGATGAGCGGGGGCGCGGCCGCGCCTTTTTTCCCGCGGTAAAGGC
Organism: Pyrinomonadaceae bacterium; assembly: GCA_035947355.1. GTDB lineage: Bacteria > Acidobacteriota > Blastocatellia > Pyrinomonadales > Pyrinomonadaceae > QHXN01. Next base: position 7,149 of record DASZKF010000513.1, read on the forward strand.
GGGGTAACGTGACGGGCGCGGCCTCGGAACTAAGACGGGCACGCCCTTTGCTCCCCGCCCTTTTAAAGGATGAAAGCCCCTCGCAGAGCTTTCCTTCCGGAGGCTCCAGCTTAGTCCTCTCCGTCGGATTCGTGCGCCCCGAACAGCCCGTTCTCTTGCCTACGAAGGAGCGTCTCCGTATGCGACCGAAACTGTTTCCGCAAGTCGCTCTGCTCATCCTCCTCTCCTCGCTCCTGCTCACGCCCGTCGCGGCCCGCGCCGACGAAGACGTTAACGAAGACGAGTACGAAGAGCAGGCGCGCGTGACCCGCGTCAGCCTCCTGAAGGGCGAGGTCAGCCTCCAGCGCGCGGGCGAGATTGAGTGGGAGCGCGCCCGCATCAACGTCCCCGTCGTCGAGGGCGACACGCTCGCCACCGGCCCCGACGCGCGCCTCGAAATCCAGCTCGACGCGCGCAACTTCATACGCGTCGGCGCGGACTCGGTGCTGCGCGTCGTCACGCTGCGCGAGGAGGGCGTGGCCTTCAGCCTCTCGGAAGGCACGGCCAGCTTCCGGCTGGCGCGCTTCGACCGCGACCGCGAATACTTCGAGGTAGACGCGCCGGGGACGACCGTCGCCGCCGAGCGGAAGGGCCTCTACCGCCTGGATGTCAGCGGGCGCGGCGAGGTCACAGTCACCGTCCGCGACGAAGGCCGCGCGCGCATCTACTCGCAGACCTCCGGCTTCGTCCTGCGCAACAACCGCACGGCCCGGCTCGTCCGCGAAGGCTCGGAGGAGGGCGACTGGGAGTTGAGCGCCGCCGGCTCGTTCGACCCGTGGGACGAATGGAACGAGGAGCGCGAGCGCCACCTCGCCGCGCGCCTCCGCTACGAGGGGCGCGAGCGCTACTACGACCCGGAGGTCTGGGGGGCCGAGGAGCTGGACGCCTACGGCGACTGGGTCGAGACGCGCGACTACGGCTACGTCTGGCGGCCGCACACGACCGTCATCAACAACTATTACAACTGGGCGCCCTACCGACACGGCCACTGGCGCTACTGCCCGCCCTACGGCTGGACCTGGATTCCCGAAGAGGAGTGGGGCTGGGCTCCTTACCACTACGGCCGCTGGGTCTACGTCAACAACTATTGGTGCTGGGCGCCGCGCGGCTACGGCTACCGCTACCGCCGCGCCTGGTGGCGGCCCGCGCTCGTCGCCTTCGTCTTCATCCCGACCTCCTACGGCGAACAGGTCTGCTGGTATCCGCTGACCTACGGGCAGCGCGACCCGCGCGGCCGCCACTGGCGGCGCGACCGAGACCGCCTGGCGCCGCTCGGGCGGCGCGAGCTCGACCGCCTGCGGCGCGCCAACCCCGCGCTGCTGCGCGCCGTCACGTCCGTCCCGGCCCGAGAGTTCGGGGCCGAGTCCCTGCGCGCGCGGCCCGCGCCGGCCGAGGTCGCGAGGCGCGCGGTGACGGGCGAGCCGGTCGCCGGCCGCCTGCCGATCACGC